>JAMPDT010000012.1 GCA_023665525.1 Butyrivibrio sp.
CTCATTCAGGCTGCGCGCGAGCCTGTCCATATCGTGATTTCCCGAGGGTATGCAGATAAGCCCGCGGCGTTCGGATTTTTGATAATTTTCCATGTATTTTTGCACAAAGGCGGAGGCGTCGCCCCTGCCTCTCGAGGAAAAATAAGGCTCCTCGCAGCGGAAAAGATCGTTGTAATGGGAGGGACCGAAGTGGAGCAGAAAGTCCATATGAAAGCCGCCCATAAGAGATTTGTCGGGCTCGCCCCATTCGGAAACCATAGCCGCCTCGGGAAATTCGTCGTCAAGAAACGCGCGCACCTTCTGCCACAGCCTTACAGTTCCCTTGCCGTCCTCGTCGTTTTTGACGAGAGAGCCCGCCATGTCCACACGGAAGCCGTCGCAGCCCAAGCCGAGCCAAAAGCGCATTACGTCTTTCATTGCCTCAAGGGTTGCCAAGGGACCCTCGTCCTCCATGGACTGCTGCCATTTTTTGGAGGGGTCGGGCTTGTAATAGCCGTAGTTGAGGGCGGGCTGGTGCGAGAAGAAGTTCACGGCGCAGGAGCCGTCCCTGTCGGAGATCCCCCTTATGCAGTTCATGCCGTCGGGCTCGCTCCAAATGCTGTCCGTCCACACGTAGCGGTCGGTAAATTCGTTGCGCTCCGCCTTAAGCGACTGCTTGAACCAATCGTGGGTCACTGCCGTATGTCCGGGCACAAGGTCTAAGAGAACGTGCATTCCGAGCGCGTGCGCCTCGTCAAAAAGCCTTACCAAATCCTCGTTGGTGCCGTAGCGCGGCGCGACGGTGCAGTAGTCCTCAACGTCGTAGCCCGCGTCGCCGAAGGGCGATTTGAAGCATGGGTTGAGCCAAAGCGCGTTGCAGCCCAAATCCTTTATGTAGCCGAGCTTTTCGGTGATTCCGTTCAAATCTCCGATTCCGTCCGAGTTTGTGTCCTTAAAGGACTGGGGATAAATTTCGTAAAATACGGCGTTATCGAGCCATTCGGGCATTGTTATTCGTCCTTTCCTGAATTTAAATATGCTTCGTATTCCTTTATAACCGCGTTCATAGCCTTTGAAGCGGGAGCACCCCTTGTGAGCCTCTTTTCGACGCAGGCTTCGAGGCTTATCGCCTCGTATATGTCCTCCTTGAATACGGGGCAGATTTTTTTGTATTCTTCAAGCGGCAGCTCATCGAGCGGGATATTTTTTTCGAGGCAGAGCAGTACAAGCTGTCCGATTATCCCGTGGGCATCGCGGAAGGGCACGCCGTTGTTCACGAGGTAATCTGCGGCGTCTGTTGCGTTTGTAAAGCCCGCCGCCGCGCTTTTTGCCATATTTTCCGCATTAAAGCTCATGGTGCTTATCATTCCCGTAAAAAGGGCGATACAGCCCTTTGTCGTGTCGATCGCGTCGAAAGTAAGCTCCTTGTCCTCCTGCATATCCTTGTTGTAGGCGAGGGGCAGTCCCTTCATGGTGGTAAGCATGGAAACCAAAGCGCCGTATACGCGTCCCGTCTTGCCGCGGATAAGCTCGGCGATGTCGGGATTCTTTTTCTGCGGCATAATGGAGCTTCCCGTGCTGTAAGAATCGTCAAGCTCCACGAAGCGGTACTCGTTGGAGTTCCATATGATGATTTCCTCGCAAAAGCGGCTCAGGTGCATCATTATCGTCGAAAGCGCGCCGAGGTACTCGATTATGTAATCCCTGTCGGAAACGGAGTCCATGCTGTTTTTGGTCGCCTCGTCAAAGTCCAAAAAATCCGCCGTGAAATCCCTGTCGAGAGGGTATGTGGTTCCCGCGAGAGCGCCCGCGCCCAAGGGACAGGAATTCATTCTGCGGCGTATATCGGAAAGCCTGCCTCTGTCGCGGCAAAACATCTCGAAATACGCGCCGAAGTGGTGCGCAAGCGTTACCGGCTGCGCCTTTTGGAGATGTGTAAAGCCCGGCATATAGGTCGCGGTATTTTCCTTCATAATTCTTAAAATTACCTTTAAAAGCTCAGTGAGAAGCCCGTCGGTTTCGTCGATCTCATCGCGCACATAGAGCTTCATATCAAGCGCCACCTGGTCGTTGCGGCTCCTTCCCGTATGCAGCTTCTTGCCCGTGTCGCCGATTCTTTCGATAAGCGTCGCCTCGACGAAGGAATGTATGTCCTCGTATTCGGGGCTTATTTGCAGGGAGCCGTTTTCTATGTCGGATTTTATTCCCTCAAGTCCGTTCAGTATCGCGAAGCGTTCCTCGTTCGTGACGATTCCCTGCTTGGCGAGCATATTGACATGGGCTATGCTGCCCTCTATATCCTGTCTGTAAAATCTTTGGTCAAAGGAAAGCGATTCGTTAAAGGCATGAGCCAGCCGATTGGTTTCCTTGGTAAAGCGTCCGCCCCAAAGCTTCATTGTTTTTCCTCCTTAGTGTCGTTTGTTTTGCTGCCGCCGTCCTCAGACGCGGCGGGCTCCTTGGGCTTATCGCCCGCGGGCTTTGCCGAAGCGGCGGCTTTATTGCTTTCCGAATTTTTCACGGAGGGCTTGGAGCCTCCCGCCTTGGAAACGCGCCTTGTCGGAAGCTCGGCGCTTTGCGGTACGTTCGGCTGAGTGATTTCGCGCTTTGCCTTTAAGCGGAAAACAATACAGCCTATCAGCATCAGCAGGCATATTGCCGAGATGATCGCTCCCGTCTTGAAGCCGCGCGGCACATATCTGAATTCGACGGTGTGGGTTCCCGCGGTCAGGTTCAGCGCGATGAAAGCGCCGTCGCCCGTCGAGGTGTAATCGGTCTGCACGTTATCGACGTATACGGTATAGCTTTCGTCGTAGGGTATCGAGGTAAAAAGCAGTCCGTCGTTTGCGGCGTTTACATAGCCGAGAATGTCGGTGCTGCTGTATTTGGTTATTGTAAAGGGCTCCCTTGAAAGCGTGTCGTAGAGCTGTTCAAGCTTATCGGTGTTAAGCACATAGGCGTACATTTGGAGGTTGCGCGTCCCGTCGCCGCCCGATTCCGCAACGTGGATCGGCGTATCCTTTTTCACATAGCCGAGGTCGATCATTCTTCCGTGATTAACGCCCGTAAAGCTTTCGGAGCTGCCGTCAATCGTTACGGAGATGGTTTCGATTGATTTGTTCATAATGTACATATACAGATAGCAGTCCCTTTCGGGCGTTATTGTCGCGCTGGTCGCGTTGTCCTCAAAGCTTATCCGCGTAAAAAGCTCGTCGATTCCCGCCGCCGCGTTCGCCCAGTCGTTTTGTACGTTAAAGGGGTTCGCGTCGTTGATCCTGTCAAACTCCTGATTGAAGTCGGAGGGCAGCATAAAGCCCAAGGGGAGCGCGTAATTGTTTTTGTAAAGGTACTCGCCGTCAACATTGCTGACAAACGAATAAACGCCGTCCGTGCCTATCTCCTTGTTGCTCAGAAGATATTTTACGTTAAAAACAGAGTAGATAAGGGGCGTGGAGCCGTTTAAGGCGTATGCGTTTGTGGAATGCTCAAGCCCCAGCTTGTCGTAAAACGAGGTCAGGGACGCGTAGGCTGTCGATGAAAAAACCGAGCCGCCCTTAAAATGGTGCCATGTGTCGTCGTTTTTGGTGCGGTAGCCCCTGAATTTGGTCGTGCGGTAAAACGCCTCCTCGCCCTCAATCTGCTTTGCCTCCTTAAGCAGCGCGTCAACCTTATCCAAATCGGAAAGGTAGTACGAGCGTCCCGTGGTGGAATAGCCCGTGTGGTCCATATTTATCGTGCATTCCACAATCGCCACCGCGAAAAGGGCAATCATCAGATAATTGGCGTTGACCTTTTTGCTGCGCACAATAAAGGCGATAAGCATATATACGCCTATGAAAATCGCGCTTATATAAAGCACTCTGAAATCAATGTCGTCGTCCGTAAGCGTATTGCCGAGATAAATCAGGAAAAGCAGCACGCCCCACATACTGCCCGCAAGCTGCGAGCTTTTGTATTCCTTTATGCGGAGGAACGCATCGTAGCAGATTCCCAGCAGCAGGAAAATATATATGAAGGACTGGCGGCAGGGCAGCGAATTGGGATAGTGGAAGCCGTGCCATATAAAATTCGGTATATTCATATTAAACGCCGTAAAGAAGATAAAAAGCGCAAGCACCTTGGAAACCTTCTCGCGGCGCGATATTTTTTTGTTCATTACATAGAGCGGGAACAGCAGCAGGACCGCGACGCCGCAGTATATGTTGGGCAGGTGGTCCAAGCCGAGACTCACGTCTATATTTATAAGATGTCTCTTTAAAATGGTGATAAAGGAAAAATATCTCGTCATCACCTTGGGGAAGCTGATATTGCTCGACGCCGTGTACTCCAGGGCGTAAACCTCGGGCAGCAGCAGAATGGCGGCAAGCCCCCCGGCAAGCAGTGAATACATAATGAAGCGCAGGACCGCTTTAAAATAATCCGACTTGTCCTTGGGAACGGGTCTTGATACCATAAGGACCACGAAATAGATGACCATGGAAAGGCAGACCATAATGGCGATATAGTAATTGGAAAGTATCGTAAAGCCGAGCGTTATCGCGTACAAAAGTCCCTTGCCCTCGTTTACGAGCTTTTCAAGCCCCAAAACCGCGAGCGGCAGCAGAAGCACGCAGTCGAGCCACATAAGGTTCCAACTGTATGCGGCGATAAATGCCGACAGTCCGTAGAAAAGCCCGAAAACAGCCGCGGAGATGTGGCGCTTCCCGTTGTGCTTGCAAAGGTAGTAGGTGCAGGAAAGGCTCGCGCCCGCAAGCTTCAAAAGAATTATGACGTTCATTACCTCGATCATATACTTTTGGGGAAAAAGTCCGACAATCCAGTTGGTGGGGCTTGAGAGATAATAGCCGAATACCGCGAGGAAATTGGTTCCCATTCCGATGTTCCAACTGTAAAACAGACTTTCCCCGTTGCGGATTTTATTCCACAGCTCGGAGAAGAACGGGCAGTACTGGTGGTACATATCGGAGCGCAGATAGCATTTATCGCCGAAGGGATAAATTCCGCGTATCGCAAAAATAGCCGTCATTATGACAAGCGGAACTACGAATGCCATCACGTATACGGCTTTGCCGTGGGTGAGGTCGTGGATCGCCATCGCGCGGGCGGATTTTTTGCCGGTGGATTCGATTTTAACCGGTGTATTGTTACTCATCAGGTTCCTCCTTCTTTTTACGGAAAATAATAAATTTGCTTATAATATAATTGAGAACGAGTACGACGACATTCGCCGTAATCTTGGTTATCCAGTAATTAATGCCGAGCACGGAGTAGCCGAGCCGCATCATAACGGCTTCCACGGCAAGCGTAGAGAGCCTTCCGCCGTAAAACAGCGCCGCCTCCCTTATAACCGCCTTAAAGCCAAGCGCGCGCGAGTTAAAAACCCATATACGGTTGGTGACATACGCAAAGGTAACCGCGCATATCCACGATATTACGGTGCTGACGTCCGAAACCAAGCCGTCGGAGCAGCCGGCGCGCTCAAGCAGGAATTTCGCCGCCCCCGCGGTCGCGAAGCTTACCGCCGTGGTCAGTACGCCGAAAATAAGGTAGGTTATCGTTTCTTTATTTATCAGTCTGCGAAGAAGCTTTTTCATCGCCCTCCTCCTCTTTGCCGCAGACGCGGGCTTCTGCTTTATCGTCCGTAAGATTGCTTTCCTTGGTTATATATATTGGTCTGCGTTTTATCTCGGTAAATACGCGCGCGATGTATTCGCCCACGATTCCTATTGAAATTTCTATTATTCCGCCCAAAATAAGCAGGATTATTATCGTCGAGGCGTAGCCCGGCGCGTCCTTTCCGACCGCCAGCGTCCTTATGAGTATAAAAATCGCGTATATTATCGCGGACGCGGATATGACAAAGCCCATTACGGCAACAAGCTTTAACGGAGCCACCGAGAACGACAGTATTCCGTCGAACGCGTATTTTATAAGTCCCCTGAAGCTGTATTTGCTTGTGCCGATCTGCCGCTCCACATTTTCGTAGGGGAGCCATTCCGTGTCAAAGCCCACCCATGAGAAAATCCCCTTGGAAAAGCGCTGCCGTTCCGAAACGGCGACCACCGAATCGACCATCTTTCTTGACGTGATCCTGAAATCCACGGCGTTGTAAGGTATTTTTACGTCCGTAAGACGGTTGTTGAATTTGTAAAAGGAGCGCGAGAAGAAGCTGCGTATTTTTTTCTCGCCCGTGCGCGTGGTCCTGTACGCCGCGCAGCAGTCGTGCCCGTTTTCCACGCTTTCTATCATTTGGGGAATGAGGGCGGGCGGGTGCTGCAAATCCGCGTCCATAACTATCACATAGTCGCCGTCCGAGCCCTCGAGTCCCGCGTACATGCCAGCCTCCTTGCCGAAATTGCGGGAGAAGGATATATATTTTACATTGCCGTAGCTCTGCGCCATACCCTTAAGCACTATAAGCGTATCGTCCGAGCTTCCGTCGTTGACAAAAATATATCTGAAGCTGTATCCTTTTATGCCGCTCACAATCCTGTCCGTTTCGCGGTAAAAGGCGGTCAGCCCGTCCTGCTCGTTGTAGCACGGCACCACAATATCAACGTATTTCATAACGTATCCTCCATTAACTGTTAAATTATATATTAATTCGGCGGTATAGTCAAGTTTTGCGGCTTCCTTTGACTCGCCCTGTACTGATTTTCGGTCGTTTTGCGGCATATTATTGTCCATTCGCGCAGAGGTGTTAATAAATCGGCTTAAGCCGCCGATAAAAAATATAAAGAAGTACCCTTATCCGGCAAAAGGATTTGACCGGCAAAATCATATCAAGGAGGAAAAGCTATGAGCACAGTAAGAGAGACTGCCTATACGCAGGCGGCGTCGCAGTATCAGGAAACCAATCAGAGCAAGAGCGTATCCAAAAAGGAGGAAACCTCGGACAAGAAAAAGGTTACGTCGGGCAGGACCTACGGGGACCCCGAGCTAAGCGAGGCGGGACTTAAATATTATAATTCCCTTAAGCAGAAATTCGGAGGAATGAACTTTGTTTTGGTATCCTCGGACAAGAAGGCGGAGGCTGACGCCAAGAAGGGCAGCTTCGCGGTAGCGGGCAAAATGACGGTCCTTATAGACGAGGAGAAAATCGAGCGCATGGCTACGGACGAGAAGTACCGCAAGCAGGTGGAGGCTACGATTTCCAACGCGTCAACGGGAGTTAATCAGCTCCGGCAGCAGCTCGCCAAGAGCGGCACAAAGGTAAACGCCTTCGGAATGTCGATCAAAAAGGACGGCACGGCTGAATTTTTCGCCGTTATGGACAAATCCTTTAAGAGCCAAAGCGAAAGGCTGGCGAAGAAGCGCGAGGAGGCAAAGAAAACAAAACGCGATGAAGCCAAGAAGGCAAAGCGCGAGGAGGCTGCGAAGCGGCTTGAGGAAAGACGCGAAGAGGACGATGAGGAAACGGTTACTCTTACCGCAAGCTCACCCGAGGAGCTTCTTAAGAAAATTCAGGATTATCAGTTCGGAATGAGAAGCGACAGCGTGCAGACCGAGGAAGAAAAGCAGGTAGGACAGAGCGTTGATTATACGGTTTAATTGATAAGCCGATAAAAATACCGCCGGCTCGAAAGGGCAGGCGGTATTTTTGCGCCGCGCCGCGGCGGGCGCGTATATTTTATTTGCTTTGGCTCAGCGCAGACGGAATTTGGCGACAAAGCTTTTAAGCTCGTCCGCGCAGCTTGTGAGGTCGGAGCCCGAGGCGGCGTTTTCCTGTGCGGCTGCCGCGTTGCTTTCAACGACCTTGACGATTTCTCCCGTCAGGCTGTCTATGCTCTCAATCGCGTCCTTTTGCTTTCCGACATATTTTTGGATCTCGGAAACCTTCTGAGAGGACTGCTTTGAAATGTCAATGCCCTCCTTAAGCGAGCCGGAAGCGATTTTGGTAAGCTCCGTTCCCTTAGCCACGGTCTCCTTGGAGGTTTCCACCAGCTCGCGTATGCTGTCGCTTGCCTCGGAGCATTGCTGTGCGAGAGAATTGATTTCGGTCGCAACCACGGCGAAGCCGCGTCCCGCGTCGCCCGCTCTTGCCGCCTCGATGGAGGCGTTCAGCGAAAGCAGATTGGTCTGCTGCGCAATCTCGTTGATTGTTTTCATGATATTGTCGATATTGTCGGTGGTTTCCTCGATTTTTTCCATCGCAAGCTCCAGCTCGCGCATCTTGGAGCCGCCCTCCTCAAGCTTTTTGTTGGTAAGCTCCACGCTGTCAATCGCAATCTGCGTATTGTCCATAATTGATTTTATCTGTGCGTCAAGCTCCCTCATATTGTCGTTGAGGTTGGACACGGCGAGCGACTGCTCGGAGGTGCCGACGGCAACCAGCTCGGAGCTTTTCTGTATCTGACCCGAGTAGGAGACCATCGTGTCCGCTTTTTCGCCTATCTTTTGGAACGTGTCGTTAAGCTTGTCGAGGATTGTGTTAAGTCCGTCCTTTATGTTCAGGAAATCGCCGTGATATTCCGCGGCTGACGCAACGGATAAATCGTATTCGGCAATTCCCGTGACCACGCTTGTAATATCCCTGATATAATAGTTGAGCTGCTCGACGGTTTTGTTGAGCGAGTCGCTTAGGGCGGATATTTCGCTGATGTCGTTATCGTCCGAAAAATGGAGGCTTAGGTTGCCGTCGGCGAGCATGGGCACCATGCCGCTGACCTTTTCAATGGGAGCGAACCACATACCGCAGCGCTTTCTGTTGTACAGGCGGAACAGTATCACGGCTCCCGTGCTTAAGGCGACGATTAATAGGATTAAAATGATTACGCCCGAATAAACGCTTATGACGGGCTTTACCATAACAAGGATCCAGCCGCTTACGTCCGATTTGTAGGAAATGGCGGTTTTGGGACCTCCCGCGTAATCAATGAAATTGTGGATTTTGCCCGTGTGCTCGTACAATGCCTTGTATGCGCCGCCCGCCGCCTCCGACATGGAGGTGGAATTATCCTCCGTCAGATTAAAGGCGCTGTTGGGGTGAACCATTATAACGCCCTCGCCGCTTGCGAGCATAAGGTAGCCGTTGCCGACATCAGAGCCCGACACGAGGTCGGTTATATCGCCCAAAAGAAAGTCGATTCCGACTACGCCGACGGTTTCGCCGTCTACGGAAACCTCCTCGGAAACCGTAACGCAGAACTGACCGCTTACCTCGTCGATATACGGCTCCGATATGTAAACGCCGTCCTCCATGGCTCCCACGTACCAGCTTCTGTCCGTGAATACGGTGCCCTCATTCGGGACCCATATACCGTCGGTGGAATTGTAATAGGACAAAGCCTCGTTGCTGTGGCAGTAGTACGCCGCCGCGATATGGGAATCGGATTTGACTATCGTTTCGGCTATGGAAATTTCGTCGTCATAGTCGGTCAGCCTGCCCGTTTCCATGGACAGCGCGAAAACCGCGGTTTCTCCCTTGATTCCGGCTATGTATCCGTCGATTTCCTTCTGATAGGAATTGAGATAATTTTTCATGCTGTTCCTGCTGGAGCTTATCGCGAAAACCGCGCTGCCGACTATGGCAAGCAATGCCATTATGCATATGACCGTAAGCAGCTCGCGCGAAAAAAGCTTTTCGATGCCCTGCATATAGGTTTGTTTGTTTTGTCTTTTATCCATAAAACAGCCCTTTCTCTTAATTGTTATTGTTTTCAAGCTCCTTCATTGCCCTTACCTTTAACGACAGTCCGAAAAGGTTAATGAAGCCCTCGGCGTCGTGATGGTCGTAAAGCTCGCCCGTGGTGAAGGAGGCGATTGACTCGTTGTAGAGCGAGTTGGGGGAGGTGGTTCCCGCCTTTATGATATTGCCCTTGTAAAGCTTGAATTTAACCTCGCCCGTGACCTTTTCCTGAGTTTTTTCTATGAACGCCTGAACCGCTTCGCGAAGAGGCGTGAACCATTTGCCCTCGTACACTATCTGGGCGAGCTTGTTGCCCATGTCAAGCTTCATTGTCGTGGTGTCGCGGTCGAGCACAAGCTCCTCGAGCTGGCGGTGCGCCTCGTAGAGAATCGTGCCGCCGGGCGTTTCGTACACGCCGCGCGATTTCATGCCGACAACGCGGTTCTCGACAATATCAATAATGCCGATCCCGTGTCTGCCGCCAAGCGCGTTAAGCTCTCTTATTATATCGGAAACCTTCATTTTTTGACCGTTGACGGAGGTCGGAACGCCCTTTTCAAAGGTCATCGTGACATATTCGCCTTCCTCGGGAGCCTCCTCGGGGGTCACGCCGAGAACCAAAAGATGCTTGAAGTTGGGCTCGTTCGCGGGATCCTCAAGCTCAAGCCCCTCGTGGCTTATATGCCAAAGATTGCGGTCGCGGCTGTAACTTGAATCGGCTGAGAACGGAAGGTTGATTCCGTGCTGTCTGCAATATTCAATCTCCTCCTCGCGGGAGTTCATCGTCCACTTGTCGCTTCTCCAGGCGGCGATTATTTTTATGTCGGGGGCAAGCGCCTTTATCGTAAGCTCGAAGCGTATCTGATCGTTGCCCTTGCCCGTAGCGCCGTGGCAGATAGCCGCCGCGCCCTCCTTGCGGGCGATTTCCACGAGCCTTTTGGCGATTACGGGTCTTGCCATCGAGGTTCCGAGAAGATATTTGTTTTCGTAAACCGCGTGCGCCTGTACGCAGGGAACGATGTAATTGTCGCAAAATTCATCGGTCAGATCTTCTATGTACAGCTTGGAGGCTCCGCAGGAGAGCGCTCTTTCCTCAAGCCCGTCAAGCTCCTCGCCCTGTCCGCAGTCGGCGCAGACGCAGATTACCTCATAGTCAAAATTTTCCTTAAGCCACGGTATGATCGCGGTAGTGTCAAGTCCGCCCGAATAGGCGAGAATAACCTTTTCTTTCATTTTAATTGCTTCCTCCTGAAAATTATGCGTATATTTTCTTTTTATAATACATCAACAGTTTTTTTTATGCAATATTTATTTTGGTTTTCTTGGAAAAGTAAAAAAAGGTTGCATAATATGCACAAAATATGTATAATTATGAGAAAAATGAAGCGCGGCGCGCGTATTGCGGCCGACGGCGTTCTCTCCGAATGGCGGTTCGGCTTTCAAAAAAAGCTTTACAGCGGGGGCGCGCAGTAATAAGATAAAATATTGAAGATTAATTTACGGGAGCGGAAAATATTATGATTAAGGCAGGAATTATCGGAGCGACGGGATATGCGGGAAACGAGCTGGTCAGGCTTTTGCTCGGGCATAAGGACGCGGAAATTGTCTGGTACGGCTCAAGAAGCCACATAAACGAGGAGTACGCGGGGGTTTACCGCAATATGTTCAGGTTGGTGGACGCAAAATGCATGGACGACAACATGGAGGCGCTGGCAAAGGAGGCGGACGTTATTTTTACGGCTACGCCTCAGGGCTACTGCGCGTCGGTGCTGAACGAAAATATTTTGTCCGAGGCAAAAATTATTGATTTGAGCGCGGATTACAGGATAAAGGACGTTAAAACCTATGAGGAATGGTACAAAACGGAGCATAAAAGCCCGCGGCTTATAGACGAGGCGGTTTACGGGCTGTGCGAAATCAACAGGGAGGACATTAAGGGGACGAGGCTCCTCGCCAATCCCGGCTGCTATACGACCTGCTCGATTCTTACGGCGTATCCCTTGGTAAGGGAGGGAATCATCGAGCCGAGCACGCTCATAATAGACGCGAAGTCGGGGACCTCGGGAGCGGGCAGGGGAGCGAAGCTTGACAATCTCTACTGCGAGGTAAATGAAAATATAAAGGCTTACGGCGTACTGACGCACAGACATACGCCCGAGATCGAGGAGCAGCTTTCCTATGCCTGCGGCAAGGAGGTAAGGGTTATTTTTACCCCGCATCTTGTGCCGATGAACCGAGGGATTCTCATCACGGCTTACGCCGATCTGACGGGGGACTATACCTACGACGAAATCAGGGCAGCATACGAAAAATATTATAAGGACGAATATTTTATAAGGCTGCTCGATAAGGACGAATGCCCGCAGACGCGCTGGGTGGAGGGCAGTAATTTCGTCGATATAGCCTTTAAGCCCGACAAAAGGACGGGGCGCGTCGTCATGATGGGCGCGCTCGACAATATAACGAAGGGCGCGGCGGGACAGGCGGTTCAGAATATGAATATTATGTTC
Source organism: Butyrivibrio sp. (assembly GCA_023665525.1). Classification (GTDB taxonomy): domain Bacteria; phylum Bacillota; class Clostridia; order Lachnospirales; family Lachnospiraceae; genus Eshraghiella. Next base: position 12,115 of record JAMPDT010000012.1, read on the forward strand.
GGGCTTGAGGAGAGCGAGGGGCTTAAGGCGGCTCCGATGTTTCCCTAGGGCGTTTACGGAGGAAAGGAACAGGAGATATGACAAAAAACATTAAGGGCGGCGTGTGCGCCGCAAAGGGCTTCAAGGCGAACGGTCTTGACGCGGGCATAAAAAACAACGGCAAAAAGGATATGGCTCTCGTGTACAGCGAGGCTCCCTGCAAGGCGGCGGGAACCTTCACGACCAACAGGGTAAAGGCAGCTCCCGTTAAATGGGATCACAAAATCGTGCATGAGTCCGGCAGCGTGCACGCGGTTGTTGTAAACGGCGGAATCGCCAACGCCTGCACGGGCGCGGAGGGCTATGACTGCTGCCGCATGATGGCGCAGAGGACGGGCGGCGGTCTCGGAATTCCCGAAACCTCCGTGCTTGTTGCCTCGACGGGCGTTATCGGAAAGCAGCTCCCGATGGACAAAATCGGCAGCGGAATAGACGCGCTCTGCAAGGGACTTGAGGCGGACGAGGCGCACGCCCTGCTGGCGGCGGAGGCGATTATGACCACCGACACGAAAAGCAAGCAGGCGGCAGTCAGAATCGACCTTGACGGCACCGAGGTGACGATAGGCGGAATGTGCAAGGGCTCGGGAATGATTCACCCCAATATGTGTACGATGCTCTGCTTTATAACGACCGACTGCGCAATCGGCAGGGAGCTTTTGCAGAAGGCGCTGAGCGGCGGCATAGAGGATACCTTCAATATGATTTCGGTGGACGGCGACACCTCCACCAACGATACGGTGCTTTTGCTTGCCAACGGGCTTGCGGGCAATAAGGAGATTACCGACGAGGACGAAAATTACCGTAAATTTTGTGAGGCGCTTTGTTATGTATGCGCGGAGCTTGCCAAAATGATAGCGGGCGACGGCGAGGGCTGCACCTGTCTTTTCGAGGCGCGCGTCATAAACGCGCTCACCAAGGAGGACGCGAAAAAGCTTGCCAAGTCCGTCGTGACGTCGAGCCTGACCAAGGCGGCGGTTTACGGACGCGACGCGAACTGGGGAAGGATTATGTGCGCTATGGGCTATTCGGGCGCGGAGTTCGAGCCTGAAAAGGTCGATATTTACTTTGAGAGCGCCGTCGGGAGGCTTAAGATTGTGGAAAACGGCATGGCGGCGGATTACAGCGAGGAAGCCGCGAGCGCGGTACTCGGCGCGGAGCATGTAATCGCGGTATGCGACTGCAAGCAGGGCGGCTTTGACGCGTCGGCGTACGGCTGCGATCTGACGCACGAGTATGTGAATATCAACGCGGATTACAGGTCGTAGACGGTATAATCGGGAGGGTTTGAGAATGATCAATTTGGACAATGAAATGGCGAAGGCGCAGGTGCTTATCGAGGCGCTTCCGTATATACAGAAATTCAACCGCAAGATAATTGTCGTAAAATACGGCGGCAGCGCAATGGTTGACGAGGAGCTTAAAAAAAAGGTCATAGAGGACGTTGTTCTTCTTAAGCTGGTAGGCTTCAAGCCGATAATCGTACACGGCGGCGGCAAGGAAATAAGCAAATGGGTGGACAAGGTCGGAATGGAAACGAGCTTCGTCGGAGGCCTGCGCGTGACCGACGCGCCCACCATGGAGGTTGCCGAGATGGTGCTCAACAGGGTGAACAAAAGCCTTGTCAACCTCATACAGCAGCTCGGCGTTAAAGCCGTCGGCATAAGCGGAAAGGACGGCGGAATGCTTAAGGTTGACAAAAAGCTTTCGCAGGGCAGGGACATCGGCTATGTCGGCGAGATAAAGGAGGTTGAGCCGAAGGTCATATATACGCTGCTGGAAAACGATTTCCTTCCCGTGATATGTCCGATCGGAATTGACGATGCCTTTAACACCTACAATATAAACGCGGACGACGCCGCCTGCGCGATAGCCAGAGCGGTGAACGCCGAGAAGCTCGCCTTTCTCACGGATATTGAGGGAGTGTACAGGGACAGGGAGAACCCCGATACGCTTATTTCCGAGCTGGCGCTCGACGAGGCGGAGGAGCTTATAAAGGACGGCTGCATAGGAGGCGGTATGCTTCCGAAGCTTAACAACTGTATCGACGCGATTCGTCAGGGCGTGTCAAGGGTGCATATCATGGACGGAAGGATCCCGCACTGCCTGCTTTTGGAAATTTTCACGAATAAGGGAATCGGAACAGCGATTCTTAACAAAGGAGCCGAAAGATTTTATGTCACAGACAAATAATATAATAGAAAAAGCCGAAAAGAACATAATACATACATATAACAGGTACCAAATCGCGCTTGAGAGGGGCGAGGGCGTGTACCTTTATGACGCGGAGGGCAGGAAATATCTTGATTTCGGTTCGGGAATAGGTGTCTTTGCGCTCGGCTACGGCAATAAGGAATACAACGACGCGCTAAAGTTGCAGGTGGACAGGCTTGTGCATACCTCGAATTATTTTTACAATGAGCCTGCGGCGGAGGCGGCGGAAAAGCTTGTGAGGGCGACGGGGCTTGCTAAGGTATTTTTCACGAACAGCGGAGCGGAGGCGGTCGAGGGCGCGCTTAAGCTTGCGCGCAAGTATTCCTGTATCAAATCGGCGGACGGCGGTTTGCGAAGAAGCGGAATCATAGCGATGGAGCAGTCCTTTCACGGAAGAACCATGGGCTCGCTCTCGGTTACGGGGAACCCCCATTACAGGGAGGCGTTCGAGCCGCTTCTGCCCGAGGTTTCCTTTGCGCGCTATAACGACCTTGAGAGCGTAAGGGCTCTTGCAAATGACAATACCTGCGCGATCATTATGGAAACGGTTCAGGGCGAGGGCGGCATAAGACCCGCCGACGAAGCCTTTATAAAGGGCGTGCGCAGGCTTTGCGACGAGAGGGATATTCTGCTTATTCTCGACGAGATCCAGTGCGGCATGGGCAGAAGCGGGCAGATGTTCGCGTACCAATGCTACGGCGTGAAGCCTGATATTGTCACCTCGGCGAAGGCTTTGGGCTGCGGCGTCCCGATAGGCGCGTTCGCCGCGTCCGAGAAGGTCGCCGACGTGCTTGCGGCGGGCGATCACGGCACCACCTACGGAGGCAATCCGCTGGCGTGCGCCGCCGCCTCAAAGGTGTTTGATATTTTTGAACGGAATAAAATACTTGAAAATGTGCGCTCGGTTGGTGCATACTTATATGAGAGGCTTGACGAAATCGCAAAGGACAGCCCCCGTATTGTCGAGCATAGGGGGATCGGGCTGATGCAGGGGCTGGAGTTTGACGCTCCCGTTGGCGGCGTTATATCAAGGCTTTTGGACTGCGGACTCGTGACGTTTTCGGCGGGCGGCAATGTCGTGAGGTTCATACCGCCGCTTGTGATAAGCAGGGAAAACGTCGATGAAATGATTGATAAACTTAAGAAATGTATTTGAATTAACGGGTGGATATATGAATAAAAAACTTACGCTGCTGGCGGCGGGGCTTACTGCCCTGACGCTTAGCGGCTGCGGCGTAAAATACGCCTACGAGCTTACCTCTCCCGAGGAGACGACCGTAAAGGCGGAGGAAACGGTAAGCCTCAGCATAAGATATTTCGACGAAAAATATACCGAATATCTCCGAAACTGCGGGGAGGCATACGAAAAAACCCACAAGAATGTGGAAATCAATCTGGAGCTTGCGGCTCCCGAAAATTATGTTCAGGGAATAAGCGACGACACGGTGCTGAAGGGCGCAGGCATAGACCTTTATATGGCGTCCAACAGCGATTTGGGAACGCTTTATCTTGCGGGACTTGCCGCCAAAAATACCGCGAACGAATACAATAATTCGCACTACTGTCAGACTGCGCTTGACGCCTGCTCGTACAAGGGGAGCCTCGTCGCGTACCCCTTGGGCTATGAAACGAGCTTTCTTGTCTACAACACGGATTTTTTGACCGAGGAAAATGTGAAAACCTTTGCGAATATGGAAAATTATTCGACGGAGATTGATCTGTCGAGCGAGGAGGCTGCCGGTATAGAAAGCATTTTCCGATGCAACATAAGCCAAATGTTCGGCAATTACGGCTTTATCGGGGCGGGAATGACGCTCGGCGGAGTATGCGGCGACGACCCCTCGGATTTTGAGGTCAACAACAGCCTGACCGTAAAGGCGGCGGAGGATTATCTTTCGCTTATCGACTATTTCAGCCTTAAATCCGACGTGTCCTACGAGGACTGCGTAGAGCAGTTTACCTCGGGGAGGATTCTCGCGACGGTGGTGAGGCTTGACGCGGTTGCGGATATAGAGGCGGGCGGCGTGAATTACGGCATAGCGGGCTTTCCCGATTACGACGGCAAAAGCAAAACAGCCCCGCTTTCGATTACGACGGCGCTTGTCGTGAACCCGTATTCGCTTAATCAGGAGCTTGCCGCGGATTTTGCGAGGTACGCCACCTATGAGCGCGCCGACAAATTTTACGAGGAAACGGGAACGCTTTCGACGAAGCGGAACGCCTACTGCTCCGATTCCGAGCTGGAAAAGGTTTACGATTCCTACGACAAATCCGTATCCAAAAACAAGCTTCTTTACGGCGAGCAGGTTTATCCGCTCATAGAGATAGCGCTCCACAATATTGTCGCGGGCGAGGACATCAAGGCGGAGCTTCAAAAAATCGACGATTACATGAAAACGCAGCTTCAATGAATTAAACCTTCCGAAACGGTTAAAATAATACGGCAAAGCTTATGTCAACTGTTTCGGGAGGTATTTTTATGTGGGGATTTCTGATCGCGCTTCTGTCGGGACTGCTTATGAGCGTCCAGGGCGTTATGAATACGGGAGTTACAAAGCAGACGAGCATATGGGTGGCGGCGGGCTTCGTTCAGCTTTCGGCGTTTGTCGTATGCGTGCTCGCGTGGCTGTTTACGGGGCGGGAGAGCGTCGGCGCGCTTTGGCACGTTTCGCCCAAATATATGCTTGCGGGCGGAGTGATCGGCGCTTTTATAACAATTACGGTAATCAAAAGCATGGCGCTTCTGGGACCTGCCAAATCGGTTATGCTTATCGTCGTCATGCAGATCGTGACCGCCTATCTTATCGAGCTTTTCGGGCTTATGGGAGCCGAAAAGGTGCGGTTTTCGTGGGGTAAGGTGATAGGAGCGCTGATCTGCATAGTCGGAATCGTTATTTTCTGCATGAGCGGAAAAGATGTTGCACAAAAATAAATAAATCGGTTGTAATTATGGTTTTTCTTGGTTAAAATAGAATTGTGCATAAAGGGGAATTATGCTGTCCGACAAGGAGAGCTTATGCATAAATACACGAAAATTCTATTCGGATTGGCGGCGGCGTGCGCGGCGCTTGCCTGTCTGTTTTATATGTTGCGCCGTTTCGGAGGCGGGGACGGCGCGTCCGTCGCCGTGAGCGTGTTCAAAACGTCCGGGGCTTACGAGGCTTCGGACGCTGTCGGCGTTTTGACGGAGGCGGAGCGCGAAACCGCGGAGGTCATATGCGTATATGTCTGCGGCGCGGTGGCTTCGCCGGGAATATACTATTTGGAGGAGGGCGCGCGCATCGCGCAGGCGGTTGAAGCCGCGGGCGGCACGCTGCCCGACGCCGACCTTTCGGCAGTCAATCCCGCGTCGAGAGCCTGCGACAGCCAAAAAATCTATATTCCGTCGGTCGGGGAAAGCGCCGCCCTCGCCGCGCCGCCCGATACGTCGGACAGTTCGACGGGCGGACCGATAAACATAAACACGGCGGATGCCGCGCTTTTGTCAACGCTGCCCGGAATCGGAAAGGTCAAGGCGGAGAGCATTGTGGCGTACAGGGAGGAAAACGGCGGCTTCAAGAAAATCGAGGACATAATGAACGTATCGGGGATAAAGGATTCCGCCTATGAGAAAATAAAAGATCTGATATGCATTTGAAGGACGAAAGGGGAAAGATATGAGTAGGGTATTGGTAGTTGACGACGAAAGGGCGATTGTAAAGGGGATCAAGTTCAGTCTCGAGCAGGACGGAATGACGGTGGACTGCGCCTACGACGGCGAGGAGGCGCTGAAATACGCAAGGGAAAACGATTACGATATTGTTCTTTTGGATTTGATGCTCCCGAGCATAGACGGACTTGAGGTATGCAGCAGGATAAGGGAATTTTCGGATATGCCCATAATAATGCTTACCGCAAAGGGCGACGACATGGATAAAATTATGGGACTGGAGTACGGAGCGGACGATTACATAACCAAGCCCTTTAACATTCTCGAGGTCAAGGCGCGGATGAAGGTTATTATGAGGCGCAACGGACATATGAAGCAGGGCAGGGAGGAGGAAAAAAAGACGAGGATCCTCGAATCCAAGGAGCTTAAGCTTGACCGAGACAACAGAAGGCTTTACATATGCGGGAGCGAGGTAAATCTTACCGCGAAGGAATTTGACGTGTTGGAGCTTCTTATGATGAATCCGGGAAAGGTGTACAGCAGGGAGGCTCTGCTCAACATCGTGTGGGGCTACGAGTATCCGGGCGACGCCCGCACCGTTGACGTGCATATAAGGAGGCTGCGCGAAAAAATAGAAAGCAACCCCTCGGAGCCGGGCTATGTGCATACCAAATGGGGCGCGGGATATTATTATCAGGCGTAGCGGAGCGGAACTATGAAAAAAAGAGCCAGGGAGGACGCCGTGAGAAAAAGCGGCGGAATCCGCAGATTCCTGCGCGGGCTTGTCAGCCTGCGCGTACTGATTATGATTGCGACGGTGGCGGCGGGCGTCGTTCCCGTAATTCTTGCGGGACGGCTGGTCGTATACAGCTATGCCTCCAGAGAGATGGAAAATCTGGTAATCGAGATTCAGGGACAGTGCAGCCTGATCGCGGCGGACGTGGCGACGCATTCATACTTAAAGGACCAAACCTCCGACGTGGTGAACGCCGAGCTTGAACAGCTTACCTACACCTACTCGTCAAGGGTTATCGTTATAGACAAAAGGTGTCAGATTGTCAAGGATACATACGCTTACGAGGAGGGCAAGACCCTGATAAGCGGCGAGGTTATTTTTGCGTTAAGCGGCTCCGTCAGCAAATATTACAGTCACAAGACGGGCTATGCGGAAATATATATGCCGATTTACAATACGGACAGCGAGGAGGTAATAGGCGTAATAGGAATCACCGTCACAGATACGGATTCGCCGAAAATACAGGAATACGTGAATCATCTGTTCAGTGCGATAACGCTTATTTTCGCGATGCTTGCCATTATATTTGCGGCGATTTTTTCTCATGCTGTGGTAAAGCCCCTTAACAAGCTTAACAAATCCATAGTCAGGGTTTCGGCGGGAGCCAAGGACGCGCGCGTTGAGAAAAGGACGCTTTACGAGTACGACAGGGTTGCGCAGTCGGTAAACCTTATGCTTGACAGAATCAGGCTTATGGACGGCTCGCGCGACGAATTTGTGTCCAACGTGTCGCACGAGCTGAAAACCCCGATGACCTCGATGAAGGTGCTTGCCGAATCGCTGATGGTGCAGGAGGAGGTTCCGAACGAGGTATACAGGGAGTTTATGGGCGATATAGTGAATGAGATAAACAGGGAGAACCGCATAATAAGCGATTTGCTGGCGCTCGTCAAGGTTGACAGAGCGGGCGCGTCCCTGAATATTTCCGCGGTGAACGTCAACGAGCTTGTCGAGCTGACGTTAAAGCGACTCAGCCCGATAGCGGATACGCGCGGCGTCGAGCTGGTTTTTGAAAGCTTCAGACCCGTGGCGGCGGAAATCGACGAGGTTAAATTTACCTTGGCAATCACGAATCTTATTGAGAACGCGATAAAGTACAATAAGGAGGAGGGCTGGGTAAGGGTGTCGATAAACGCCGACCATAAGTATTTTTATGTGAAGGTGGCTGACTCGGGCATAGGGATCCCCGACGAGTGCAGGGAGCATATTTTTGAACGCTTTTACAGGGTGGACAAGGCGCGTTCCAGAGAAAAGGGCGGGACGGGACTCGGTCTTGCCATAACCAAGAGCGTAATCCTTATGCACCGCGGCACGATAAAGGTTTACAGCAAGGACGGCGACGGCTCGACCTTTACCGTCAGAATACCGATACGATATGTGAAAAACGGAGGTGAGCAGGAGTGAAAAAGGGCTTGAGGGTGCGTGCGGGGCTTGCCGCGCTGCTTTTGCTTGCCGCAGCGGCGTTTACGCTTACCGCCTGCGGAGGCGACAGCGACGGCGGCTCGGAGCAGGGATATGTTATGTACTATTATGACGCCTCCAATATGGAGCTTGTGACGGAGCCGTGCGACGACTTCCTTTATTACAGCGATGAGATTACTCAGGCGGCGTCGCTTTTGTATCAGATGCTTTATCCGACGGACAGCAGGCACGAAAGCGTTTTTGCCTGGAACAGCCGCTACCGCGACAATGAAAGCGAACAGCGCCGCGAGGCGCTTAACGCGCTGGGTTCGGGCGAGGTGCCCGAGATACTGGGGATAAGCTCGCTCCAAAAGAACAAAAGGATACTCAACGTTTATTTCAAGGACGAGGGCTATTATGAAATGGACGAGCTTGAGGAGGTAATATGCCGCGCGGCTGTTGTACAGACGCTGTTGCAGCTTCGGTCGGTGGATTATATAGGCATATACATCAACGATCAGCCGCTGACGATTGACAATAAGGTCGTAGGGCTTATGAACGAGAATAATTTCATTACGGATACGGACGCTTCGCTCAATCAGACAAATTATTTTGACACGATAATCTATTATTCGGACAGCGAGGGCAAAAGCCTTGTCGGAGAAACCGTGCGCCTCCAATACAGCAGTAAAACCTCGATGGAGCAGACGGTTATAGAGAGGCTGCTGGCGGGACCCGGGGTTAAGGGCAGCAAGTCCACGCTTGCGGCGAATACGAAGCTTCTGACCGTTTCCACGAGGGACGGCGTGTGCTATGTGAATTTCGATTCCGCGTTTATGACCTCGCTTGCCGACGTCTCGGCTGAGGTGACGCTGTATTCGATAGTCAACTCGCTGTGCGAGCTTACAAAGGTAAAAAAGGTTCAGATTATGGTAAACGGGGCGCAGGACGGCACCTTTAGGGACAGCTATTCTCTTTCTGCCGCCTATGAGCGCAATCTCGACATAATCACCGATGTGTATGAGGAAACGGCACAATAGAACAAAAAGGAGGAGGTTTTATCAAAAGACCGTTATTCGGGGCTGCGGTTACGGTATCGCTCGGAATTGCCGCGTATCGGCTTGCAGTCCCATGGCTTATCATTTTATTTTTTCTTATCTTATCGGCAGTCGTTTATACGGTGCGAAAGCGCCGCGTCAGTTATTTTTATCTTGTTTTTCCATTTTTATTGATCGCAGGATATATTCTTACGCTTTTTGCCTCACGGGAAAGCTCCCTTGTCCGTGTGCTTGCGGCGGAAAATAAGCGTGAATGCGAAATCCTCGGAACCGTCCGAAAAATTCAAAGGTCGGATTCGGGCTATAAAATCACTCTCAAAAAGGTTACGCTTCTTCCCGACGGGGAGAGGCTTGAAGACTGCGTGGCATATACGAAGGAGGCGTATGAAACGGGCGCGCTTCTGCGGATAAGCGGCACGGCGGCGCTTTTTGACACGGCAGAAAATCCCGGGGAGTTCGATACGCGAAGCTACTACCGCACAATGAAAATCGGCTTTGCAATGTATCCCGACGAGGTAGTCTGCGAAAAAAGCGGCTCGGCTTTTTTGCCGAGGCTTGCGGGAGAGCTTTCCGAAAGATTGCGGACCTCGCTTTATTCGATAACCGATTCCGAGAGCGCGGGCGTGCTTGCCGCGATGCTTCTCGGAGAGCGGGATGGGCTTGACTCGGAGCTTTCCGATCTTTTTTCGGAATGCGGAATAGGGCACATACTGGCGATTTCGGGGCTTCATGTGTCGCTCATAGGCATGGGACTGTACAAGCTCCTCAGAAAATGCGGCATCGGATATACCGTTTCGATGCTGATCGGGAGCGCGGTAATTCTTTTCTATGCAATGATGACGGGAAACGGAACCTCGACGGTGAGGGCGGTGATAATGTACATAGCCGCCGTATATGCCAACGCGGCGGGGCGCGCCTACGATATGCTTTCCGCGCTTTCGCTCGCGGCGCTCATCATGCTTTTGGGAAACCCGCTGCTCCTGCATAACGCGGGCTTTCTGCTTTCCTTCGGAGCGGTGCTCGGAATAGCCCTTATCGCAAAAAATGTTAGCGGGGCGTTTAATATCACGAAAAAAATTCCCTCCGCGCTCGTGACGAGCCTTTCGGTCCAGGCTGTTACGCTTCCCGTGATAATGCATAATTACTACGAGGTCCCGACTCTGTCGGTGCTTATAAATCTGCTCGTCGTGCCGCTTATGAGCGTGGTGATGATAAGCGCCCTATTCGGCGGGCTCGCGGGGCTTTGGAGCGTCTATGCGGGGAGGCTTTTGACAGCGCCCGCGGCGGCGGTGATACGGCTTTACAAGCTTTTGTGCGCCGCGTATTTACGGCTTCCGTGGGCGGTTTGGATTTGCGGGGAGCCGAAGCCGTGGCAGACGGTTCTGTATTATCTGCTGCTTGCCGCCGTTGTATTTGCGCTGAAAAAATACGACGGAAAGCGCAAATTCCCCGCCTTGGGGTTTGTTCCGACGCTGATTGCGCTTATGCTGAGATTCGATAACGGCTTTGAGGCGGATTTTCTGTATGTGGGGCAGGGCGACGGCATTTTTATAAGAAGCGGAAACGGAAGCGCCATTCTTATTGACGGCGGCAGCTCTGACAAAAGAAATCTGTACGAATACACCTTGGAGCCTTTTTTGATGTCAAAGGGAGTGGCGAGGCTCTCCTGCGCCGTTGTGACGCACTGCGACGCGGACCATATAAGCGGGCTTAAGGCGCTGCTGGAAAAGGGCAAAATCAAGGTGGACACGGTTTATATGCCCGATATAGGCTTCTCGGACGAGGCATACGTAGAGCTTTGGGAAATTGCCGAGAGCTCGGGAGCCGAGGTCAGTACGATATACTGCGGAATACTACTCACCGCGGGAAGTACCGAGCTTGCCTGCCTCCACCCGCAGCAGGGCGGCGCGGACGGAGACCGAAACGGCAGCTCGACCGTGCTCGCGGTGCGGGACGGGGATTTCAGTATGCTTTTGACGGGAGACGTCGGAGAGGAGCAGGAAAGGACGCTCTGCGAGGCGGTGTCGGGCTTCGCGCCCTTCGATGTGCTAAAGGCGGCGCACCACGGCTCGAAATTTTCCAATTCCGAGGAATTTATTTTGGCGGCAAGACCGAAAAGCATTGTGATTTCGTGCGGAAAGGACAACCTCTACGGGCACCCGCATGAGGAGGCTCTGGAGCGTATGGGAGAATTTGGCGCGGTTATTTATCGCACCGACGAGCAAGGAGCAGTTGTTTTTGGCGGATGAATATGTTAGAATAAAGCAATAAGGAGGCAAAGCGCGCGGATGAAGGAAATAGCAAAGCATATCAAAAACAATTCTTTCGCCGCGGCATATCTGCTTTTCGGAGATGAGGATTATCTCAAAACAACCTACAAAAACCGCCTGCGCGAAGCCATATGCGGCGGCGACGCGATGAACCTTTCGGTTTACACGGGCAAGGACGTGCCGGTGTCCGAGATTGCGGATTTGGCGCGGACGATGCCGTTTTTTGCCGAGCGCAGGCTTATCGTAATAGAGGACAGCGGCTTGTTCAAAAGCTCCTCCGAGGAAATGGCGGAGCTTGTAAGGGAGCTTCCCGACACGGCTGTGATCGTTTTTGTTGAGAGCGAGGTCGATAAGCGCCAAAAGCTCTACAAGGCGGTGAACGAAAAGGGCTATGTCTGCGAGATGAAGCGGCAGACCGAGGCGGCGCTTAGGGACTGGGCGGTCCGCATTTTCGGCGCCGAGGGCAAACGGATTACCCGCAGCGATATGGAGCGTTTTCTTGAAAGAGCCGGCGACGATATGAATAATATATATAATGAGGCGCATAAGCTGATCTCTTATACGGGAGACGCCGACGTTATACTTGCGCGGGACATTGACGCAGTATGCCCCCAAAGACCCGAGGACAGGGTTTTTGACATGATAAACGCCATGTCGTCGGGCAAAAGGGACGAGGCGGTAAGGCTTTATTCCGACCTGCTGGCGCTCAGGGAGCCGCCCATGAAGCTGCTTACCCTTATCGCCAGACAGCTTTCGACGCTTATGTCGGTAAAGGATTTGTGCGGACAGGGAAAGAGCGGGCAGGAGATAGCGGCGAGGCTGGGCTTAAGACCGTTCTTTGTCGGGAGGTATATTTCGCAGGCGAAAAGCTTTTCCGCCCAAAGCCTCAGACAGGCGGTGAATGACTGCGTTGAAGCCGAAACGGCGGTAAAGACGGGAAGAACCGAGGACAAATACGCGGTAGAGCTGATTATATTAAAATACAGTGCACATTGACGGGAGAGGTATTATGAGTAAAAAAGAAAAATACAATTACGGCACCGAAACTCCGTGGGAATCCGAGCCGCAAGGGGACGGCTCGAGCCTGAACTCCTACAAAATCGTAATAGCGGTTCTTTCGGCGGTTATCGCCGTTTTGGCTGTAATGTACGCGCTTATGTTTACGGGGCGCTGCGTGCCGGGCAGAAGCGCAGGCTCTGCCCTTGCATGGAAGGAATCCGAAACGGCGCAAAGCGGCGGCTTGACGGAAGATAAAACGGGCGCGGACGGCACGACGGAGGCGGAATCCGAAACGGCGCGTAAGCCTGCGGACGGCTCCGAAACGGAGAAAGACACCGACAAAGAAACGGGCATGGAGATTTTTTCCTCAAAGGGAACCGAAGCCTCGGGGGAGAACGGGACGGACACCGAGCAGAAGCCGACGAACGCGCCCTCCGATTCGACGGAGGCAAAGCCCGGGCAGACCCAAAGCCCCGCTCAGGAGGCAAAGCCCGAGCAGACCCAAAGCCCCACTCAGGCGGCAAAGCCCGCGGAGCAAACGACCCAACCCGCTTCCGCCGCGCCTGCCAACCAAAAGGGGACCTATAAGGCAGAGGTAAAGATTGTAAACTCATGGGAGGAAAACGGCAAGAAGTGCTATCAGCTAAGCGGCACGGTGTCCAACACCTCCTCGGTGGGCATAAACACATGGAAAATAGAAAAGGAAATCGGCGCGGGCAGTACGATAGTCCAGTCATGGAATTGCAGCTGCACACTGTCGGGCAGTAAGCTTGTCATCACTCCCGCGGATTATAACGGGGCGGTGGAGGCAGGCAAAAGCGCCAACGACATAGGCCTTATTATTTCCTCGTCCTCGGCAATCACGGAGTTTACCTATTCGGGAACGACCACGGACACGAGCGTTGCGTCGTCGGGAAATTCTCAGGGCGGCTCGCAGGGAGGCTCGTCGTCTTCCTCGCCCGCGCCCTCAACTCCCGTAACGCCCTATGAGCCGCCGAAGCTTGAAAGCGGAACGCCCGTCGGCAATCACGGCGCGCTCTCCCTTAAGGGGACGGACCTTGTTGACAAGAACGGAAAGAAGTTCCAGCTTAAGGGCGTCAGCACCCACGGCATACAGTGGTTCCCGCAGTATGTGAATAAGGACGCGATTAAAACCCTCAGGGACAACTGGGGAGCCAACGTATTCCGAATCGCCATGTACACGCATGAGAACGGCTATTGCAGCGGCGGAAACAAGACGGAGCTTGAGGCTTTGGTGAGCAAGGGCGTGGAGGCGTGCACCGAGCTTGGCATGTACGTGATAATAGACTGGCACGTGCTTAACGAGCGTGACCCCAACGTCTACAAATCGGACGCGCTGTTATTTTTTGACAGAATGTCCAAAAAATACAAGAACAACGTAAACGTCATATACGAGATATGCAACGAGCCTAACGGACCGAGCTGGGCTGACGTGAAAAAATACGCGGACGACGTGATTGCAGTGATCCGCAAAAATGATCCCGACGCAATAATAATCGTGGGAACCCCCACTTGGTCGCAGGACGTTGACCAAGTTGCGGCAAACCCCGTGGCTCAGCCCAAAAACGTGATGTACGCGCTGCATTTCTACGCGGCTACGCATAAGGACGATCTGCGCAATAAGCTCAAAAGGGCATACGCCGCGGGAACTCCGATATTCGTATCGGAATTCAGCATATGCGACGCCTCGGGAAACGGAGGAATCGACTATGATTCGGCGAACGCCTGGAAAAAGCTGATCAACGAATACAATTTATCCTTCGCGTCATGGAGCCTTTGTAACAAAAACGAAACCTCGGCGCTTTTAAGCTCGTCAACAAACAAAACCTCCGGCTGGAGCGACAGCGAGCTATCGGCGGCGGGAAGGTGGATACGGGACTTTATAGCGGGAAAATAGCTTAAGCCATACGCGGCTTTGAAATGGGGAGAGTGAGCGTTATGCATAAAAATACAGACGGCAAAGCCGAGGTTTCTGACAAAAGACGGCGCGCGGCAAGGACCGCCGCCGTGGGAGCGTCGCTTTTGCTTCTTGCGCTGCTTATTATTTTTGCGGTTGTAAAAGTAAACAGCAGATCCGATAAGAAGCCCGAGGACGTGGCGCAGGCGGGCGAAGCCTCGGATAAGGGCACGCCGTACGATGACAAAAGCACGGGCGCCAATCCAAAACAAACGGCTTCTGCCTCCGAGAGCAAAACGGATAACACCACGGACGGAATCGGAATTACGACTGCGGAAAGCATAAATACCGCAACAGAGGATAACACCGAAGCAGAGCCGACGCGGACGGAGCCGTCCGAAACGCGTGATAAGCCCACGGAGGCGCAGGCGCAGAGCAGTGCGGCGCAGGCGGAGCAGACACAGCCCGCCGAGCCGAAAACCGAGGCTGTGCAGTCCGCTGCGCCGACGACAAAACCGACCGCCGCGCCGACAAAGCCGAACGAGCCGACGGCAGAGCCGACCAATCCGAGCGTTCCGGCTACCGAAGCCGCAAAGCCCATTACGGTCGAGGATAAGGCGCGGTATTATATTTCACAAATGACTGTCGAGGAAAAGGTAGCTGGACTGTTTTTTGTGCATCCTGAGGTTATAAACGGAGGGCTTACGGCGGACGGGAGCACAAGGGAGGCGCTGAGCCGCTATCCTGTCGGGGGAATTATTTATTTCGGGAACAACATACAGTCGGAGCAGCAGCTTTCAAGCCTGCTCGCGCAGACAAAGGCGTACAGCAAATATCCGCTTTTTTTGGGAGTTGACGAGGAGGGCGGAAAGGTTGCGAGGGTTGCGCAGGCGTTCGAGAGCGTGGAAAACACGGGCGACGCTTCGGCGCTCGGAGCCTTGAACAATCCTGAGGCGGCTTACAGCGCGTACCGCAAAATCGGTGAGTATCTCGGCAAATACGGCTTTAACGTGGATTTTGCGCCCGTTGCCGATATTTATAACGAAAACAACAGTATGTTTGAAAAACGCTCCTTCGGCAAGGACGAAAAGCTTGTTTCGGACTATGTGTACCGGTCGGTAAAGGGGCTCCGGGACAGCGGGATAAGCGCCTGCGCCAAGCATTTCCCGGGACACGGGAACGCCAAGGGAGATTCCCACAGCGGTATGGCGGTAAGCCTGCTTACAAGGGAGGAGCTGCTCGAGCATGAGCTTTTGCCGTTTAAAAGCGCGGTTTCGGCAGGCACCGATTTTATAATGATGGGGCATATCTCCCTGCCGAACATACTGCCCGACGATACGCCTTCAACGCTTTCATACGATATAGTCACGGGAATCCTCAGGGAAAAGCTCGGATATGACGGAATCATCATAACCGACGCCATGAGAATGTCGGCGGTTTCCGAGATATATTCCTCCGCCGAGGCGGCGGTCATGGCGATAAAGGCGGGCTGCGATATGGTCCTGATGCCCGTTGATTTCAACGAGGCGTATCAGGGAGTTTTAAACGCCGTAAAAAGCGGGGAAATTCCGCTTGAACGTATAGAAGCCTCTCTCATGAGGATATACAGGGTGAAATGCAGGAATATGTAAAATAACGCCCTTTTCGGAAAAGTGTTCCCACTGTTATTTTCCAAATTGAAATTTGCGGAGGCAGAAATATGTTACTGATAGGTGTAAAAGAGGATAACGGGTGGCTGAATTCCCGCTGGAATTTGACATATAGAATAGGCTGGGAAAAAATCTTAAAAGCCTGCACATTTTGTTCGGAATATTATGAACAATTTGAAATACTGGTTGATAATCAAGCTGTTTCGGTACAAACCAAAGAAGAAAGTATGAACTTAAAAGAAGCAAGGAGTCTCACTTTCCGCGGTATATCAACGATTATCAAGGTGCCGATCATGATTACGCTATATAATCAGTCAAATGTTGCTGATGTGAGTGTTGCAATGGCAGCGGATGAGTTCCTTAAGGCGGATTATGAAAAGTTTAATAAATCTCTCGGACAATACATGGATAGTATTGAGCTGGTTATGTATAGATAAATTATATCTATGAAATGAGTGCGTATTGATGATAAAAGCATTATTTTTTGATTTTTATGGAACGGTTGTACAGTATGCAACATGAATGTGATTGCAGTATTGGAAAATAAATAAGCACTGTCAAAGTGAGGCTGAAAATAAACCCTCGGCGTTTGAGAGCGAAAAATCCCCATTGCACGAACTTCGTCTATGCAATGGGGATTTTGCCCATGCGGGGAGCTAAGTGTCGGCGGCACTTGTTTGACTTTGACCGAAGCGGATCATCGCAGAGCCTGAGTTGCGCCGCTGTGATTTACAAGGACAGAAGATTGGGAATTATTATCTATTTAATTAACCACGACAATGTTCCTGTCGGTTATTTGGCAGAACGATTTCATGTATCTGTCAGAACAATACAGAGGTATATGGTCAGCATTTTTTCAATAGGCATATACGTTTATGCAGAGGTCGGAAAATACGGAGGATATTCTGTTTTGCCAACTTACAAAATAAAAAACAGTGACATCAGGAACGACGAGCAGCAGATGATTATAAAAGCATCGGAAAGTTTGGCAACGTCCTATACAAGCGACACATTAAAAGCATTAATTGAAAAATATAATGCAATTATAGAAAAAGAGAGCGGACAAAAGGTATTTTGGGATTTTGGTGTAACAAAGTAAAATAATCATGTGCAAAACATGAATCATTTGTTAGAGCAGGATATTACAGAAAGAAAATACATCACGCAGCAATAATAAACAGACAACCCGGAATTTGTTTAGAGTCACTCCCAGTGAGAGGGGAGTGTAAGTTAAAATAGGATGCCCTTGTGTGGTGCTAGATTGTTTCAGGTTTTGTGTAAACTCAAAAACTGATATAGGCAGAGCTGTTTTTAGAGATTCTTCGAGTGTGTGAATAAAAGCCGATTTACAATAGCTTATACAGGTTTTATTTCGGTAAGCGTTGTTCATACATGATATTAAGTTTTACATAAACCTGTTTCGCTCCCGTATCGGTATCGTCCATTTTTTGTGGTTTCAAAGGTCTAAAGATAGAGTGCCTTCAATATCTCTGTATCACCCGGGAATACGCTGCGCCGACAGAACAGAATTCATGGGCAAGCTTACGGACGTTAAGCTCGTAAAAGCCGCGGTAGGTTGAGTACATGGTTTCTATTCAATCGCTTTGTCGTATTGTTGTAGTTGTTTGCTGTCATAGGGGGGATCCTTTTTTGCGTATGATTATTGTAACATATGGCGAATGCTTGTGTCTGTTTTTCTTAAAATACGCACACTTTCGCAGAAGATAGATAAAAGAGTATATCTTACTTGAGCGAGAAAAATAAATATTAAATGTTTATCTATGCGATGTTTTGTTTGATTACAGACTTCAAAAAATAAACTTATAAACAGAAATAATTGACGGGAGATTTAAGAAACTGCGACAAGACATATCAAAACTTCTTTTATCTTTGGAGTTTCAAATATGATAAGTTTATTAAAAATTTAATGTTGACTTGAATCCCAAGTGAAAATAGAATATAATCTTATCAAGAAGCAAAAGCCTGTTTTGATACAATGTGCGCAATAGATGTGAAAAGTCTCGCTGCTGCATATCATTATCAGAATGCAATTTAACGCATTGGGAGGTAATCATTATGAGAAAAGCTTTAAAGCAGTTATCTGCGGTGGCAATGGCAGTCGTTATGTCGGCATCGTTTATGTCAGTCAATGCTGACGCAAAGACGGTCACACAGGCGATAAACGGAGGAGTCGCAACCTTTATCTGCGCCGCAAACAACAGTGGAGCGAGGGCAGAAAAAAATGTATGTCGGGAGGAGCGAAGGTCAGCGTAAGCGCGACATACAGTTATATGGATAAATCGGGAAATAGGCGTGAGGAAACTGCATATGTGAATGATGTCACACTTACTGCTCAGGTGTTGTTTAAACCGTCTTCAGGTGGCGGATCTCCAAAATTGAGGACAAATCATAAGGTGGTAATCGGAGGCAAGACAACCGAGAAAAGTTTATCCCTCAAAGAACCTGAACTGGATGGCGGTCCTGATTTGTTTTAATATATGATTATCTACGCCGGTATTCAAATGCATATGCAGCAAGGAGTAAGGGTATGAAGCGTTTAATCAAAAAACTTATAAGCATTTTCGGGGTGACAACGGTACTGCTGTCGGGCTGCGCTTCAGATTCCGTATCCGAAGCGGCGGTCACGGAAACGGATGCAGAGCTGTCGGGAGAAACGGTGAAGCTTAAGTGGCTTGCGGATTCGGAAACGTCTGTGCCAAAGTCGCATATCGAGGAAGCCAACAGAATCCTTGAGAGCAAGGGCTACAATTACGAGATAGAGTTCGTGTATTACGATATGGATTGGTACAATCGTGCCATAACGGACTGCTATTATCTTGAGGACATAGCGGCGGCGATACATGAGAACAAGCCCGACATAATAAGCGGGACATCGGACTCGTCAACGCTCGAGCTGGCGGAGGCAGGGCTTTTGGAATGCCTGGACGGATATTTTGATACGGGAGCGGGGAAAAAACTTTACGAGTCCTACCCTAGGGACTACTGGCAGGCGGGGATATATAAGGGGAGCAATTATTACTGCCCGAGCACGTATTTTTGTCCGCCGTTGGACATAGCGCTGGTGTTCAATCCTGACTGGGTGAGCAGGGAGGAATACGAGAGCTTTGACGGGAGTATAGAAAGCCTCAGGGCGATGTGCGAGGAAAAGGACG
>JAMPDT010000130.1 GCA_023665525.1 Butyrivibrio sp.
CAGAGGCAACTGCTATAAGGGAATCGACGCAGGCTCCACCACGACCAAGGTCGCCTTGGTCGGCGAGGACGGAACGCTTCTGTATTCCTTTTACGACAATAACAACGGAAGCCCTCTCGCAACGTCGATACAGGCAATAACCGATATTTACAATAAGCTTCCCAAGGACGCCCGCATAGTGCGCGCCTGCTCCACGGGCTACGGCGAGGCTCTTATTAAATCCGCCTTTATGCTCGACGAGGGCGAGGTCGAAACGGTATCGCACTACTATGCCGCCGCGTTTTTCAATCCCGACGTGGACTGCATTCTCGACATCGGCGGTCAGGATATGAAATGTATCAAAATCAAGAATCAAACGGTGGACGGCGTGCAGCTCAACGAGGCGTGCTCCTCGGGCTGTGGCTCCTTTATAGAAACCTTCGCCAAATCGCTTAACTATTCTGTGCAGGATTTCGCAAGGGCGGCAATTTTTGCCGAGCACCCCATTGATTTGGGCACGCGCTGCACGGTGTTTATGAATTCCAAGGTCAAACAGGCGCAAAAGGAGGGCGCGAGCGTGGCGGATATTTCCGCGGGGCTTGCCTACTCCGTTATCAAAAACGCGCTCTACAAGGTCATCAAGCTGTCGGACACCGCGGATTTGGGACAAAACATCGTGGTTCAGGGCGGAACCTTTTACAACGACGCCGTTTTGCGCAGCTTTGAAAAAATTGCGGGCGTTCGGGCAGTGCGTCCCGACATTGCGGGAATAATGGGCGCGTTCGGCGCGGCGCTTATCGCGAGGGAGCGCTACGACGGGCAGGAAAGCACAATGCTTACGCTGCCTCAGATTATGAGCCTGCAATACGAAACAAGCATGACCAGATGCAAGGGCTGCACCAATAGCTGCCTGCTGACAATAAACCGCTTCACGGGCGGCAGACAGTTCATATCGGGCAACCGCTGCGAGCGCGGGTTGGGCAAGGAGCGCAACAAGGAGAATATCCCCAACCTTTACGAATATAAGAACAAAAGAATTTTTACATACGAATCGCTCGATACCGACAAGGCTCCAAGAGGCGTCGTCGGACTTCCGCGCGCGCTCAATATGTACGAGAACTACCCGTTTTGGCACACATTTTTTACAAAACTGGGCTTTTCGGTGCTGCTCTCTCCCACCTCAAGCCGCAAAATATACGAGCTGGGCATAGAATCCATTCCGAGCGAATCCGAGTGCTATCCCGCCAAGCTTGTGCACGGTCATGTTTCATGGCTTATACGTCAGGGCGTAAAATTTATTTTCCTGCCCTGCATACCCTACGAGCGCTGCGAGGATCCCTCGACAAACAACCATTTCAACTGCCCCATCGTCACCTCCTACGGCGAGAACATCAAGAACAATATGGAGGAGCTTAAGGACAACGGCGTAAAATTTATGAATCCCTTTGTCGCGTTCACCTCGGAGGAAATCGCCGAAAAGGAGCTTGTAAAGGTATTCACGGCGGAATTTAAGATGACTGCCGCCGAGGTTGCCGAGGCGTGCCGCGCGGGCTGGGACGAAATGCAGAAATGCCGCGAGGATATTCGCCAAATGGGCGAAAGGACACTTCGCTATCTTGAGGAAACGGGGCGCAGAGGAATCGTTCTCGCCGGACGACCTTACCATATCGACCCCGAAATCAACCACGGCATTCCCGAGCTTATAAACTCCTACGGCATAGCCGTGCTTTCGGAGGACTCCGTTTCCCATCTCGGCAGGGTGGAGCGCCCCATAATCGTGATGGACCAATGGGTATACCACTCAAGGCTTTACGCCGCCGCAAGCTTTGTCAAGACAAGGGACGACCTCGAAATGATTCAGCTTAATTCCTTCGGCTGCGGTCTTGACGCCGTAACCACGGACTGCGTAAACGACATACTTTCGTCGGGCGGCAAAATTTACACGGTGCTCAAAATAGACGAGGTAAACAATCTCGGCGCGGCAAGAATCCGCGTGCGCTCCCTTATCGCCGCGCTCAGGGTGCGCGACCGCAGCAATTATGTCCGCCGTATCGAGCCGTCGGCGTATGAGCGCAGGGAATACACAAAGGAAATGCAGGACGCAAGGTACACCATACTCTGCCCTCAGCTTTCTCCCATTCATTTCGATATATTGCAGCCCGCCCTCAACTCCTGCGGCTACCGCTTCGTAATGCTCCAAAATTTCGAGAAATCAGCGGTAGATACGGGGCTTCGCTTCGTCAACAACGACGCCTGCTTTCCCTCCATTATAATTACGGGACAGATTATGGAGGCTCTTTTGTCGGGCAAATATGATTTGGACAAAACAGCCGTGGTTATAACCCAGACGGGCGGCGGCTGCCGCGCAAGCAATTACATAGGCTTCATACGGCGCGCGCTCATAAAGGCGGGCTTGGAGCATATTCCCGTAATTTCGCTCAGCGCGCAGGGCATAGAGAGCAATTCGGGGCTTAAATACAGCTACACGCTTCTCAAAAAGGCGATGATGGCTCTCCAATACGGCGACGTGCTTATGAACGTGCTTTACCGCACCCGACCCTACGAGGCTGTCCCCGGCTCCGCCAACGAGCTGGCTGACAAAATGCGTGCTCTCTGCGCTAGGAGCTTTGACGAGCCTCATCTTTCGGTACATAAATTCAACAAGGTCGTAAAGCGGATTATCGACGAATTTGACAGACTGCCTCTTCTTGACATCAAGAAGCCCAAGGTCGGCGTGGTCGGAGAAATCCTCGTCAAATTCCACCCCACTGCCAACAACCATATTGTCGAGCTTCTCGAGAAGGAGGGCGCGGAGGCTGTGGTTCCCGACTTTATGGGATTTTTCCTGTACTGCGCGCAAAACGGAGAGTTCAAAACGGAGCATCTCGGCGCCTCCAAAAAATCAAGGTTTGTCAGCAACCTTATAATCGCCCTGCTTGAGGGACTGCGCCGAAAATCCTGCGTATATCTTGACAAAAGCAAGCGCTTCAAGGGTACAATGCATATCAAAAAGCTTCAGAAGCTTTCCGTTCCCTATGTGTCGAGCGGCAACCAAACGGGCGAGGGCTGGCTCCTCACAAGCGAAATGGTCGAGCTTATCAAGGACGGCACCACCAATATCGTATGCTGCCAGCCCTTCGGCTGCCTGCCCAACCATATCGTCGGCAAGGGCGTTATAAAGGAGCTGCGCGCGGCGTTCCCCGAAGCGAATATTATCGCCGTCGATTACGACGCGGGCGCGAGCGAGGTCAACCAGCTCAACCGAATCAAGCTTATGCTCTCCACCGCCCAAAAGAATCTGCAATAAAAAACGGAGGGTACGGCATTTGTATGCCGCGCCCTCCTTATTATATGTTTTCAATCTGCCAGTCTATCGGCTCCTCGCCGTTTTCCTTAAGAAATTCATTGCACAGGCTGAAATGCTTACAGCCGAAAAAGCCCCGAAACGCCGAAAGCGGACTGGGGTGAGGCGCTTTAAGCACAAGGTGCTTGGGATTGTCAAGCATTGCCGCCTTGCGTCCCGCGGGCGCTCCCCACAAAAGATAAACGATCGGTCTGTCCTGCATATTCACCGCCTGAATCACCGCGTCCGTAAACTTTTCCCAGCCCCTGCCCTGATGGGAGTTCGCCTGATGAGCGCGGACCGTCAAAACGGTGTTGAGCAAAAGCACTCCCTGCTCCGCCCATTTTTTGAGATAGCCGTTATTCGGTATATAGCAGCCCAAATCATCGTGAAGCTCCTTGTATATATTTTGGAGCGACGGCGGAATATCCCTTTGCT
The DNA here is from genome assembly GCA_023665525.1 of Butyrivibrio sp. GTDB lineage: Bacteria > Bacillota > Clostridia > Lachnospirales > Lachnospiraceae > Eshraghiella. The sequence goes on from JAMPDT010000130.1 coordinate 3,761, forward strand.
CGGGGAGTACCGAAAAGCTAAGACCGTGCGCCTGACGCTCGTTGTGGTACGGGTCCTGTCCAAGCAGAAGAACCTTGACCTTTTTAAGCGGCGTAAAATGGAAAGCGTTAAAAATATCGTCCGCAGGGGGATAAATAACCGCCTTACTGTATTCGTCCTTCACAAACCGAAAAAGCTCTCTGTAATACGGCTTTGCAAATTCGGGCGAAACCGCCTCAAGCCAATCGTTGTCAATAGCTGCCATAGCCTTTGCTCCTTTGTTAAAGTCTTACGGGAATATTTCTTTTTGAAAGGTATTTTTTCAGCCCGGAAATTTCAAGCTCCTTATAATGAAAAAGCGAAGCCGCAAGCGCCGCGTCCGCGTGTCCTTTTTCAAAGGCGTCGTAAAAATGCTCCTCACAGCCCGCGCCTCCCGAGGCTATAATCGGAATCCCGACGCTGTCGGCTATACGCCTTGTAAGCTCTATGTCGTAGCCCGCCTTTGTACCGTCGCAGTCCATGCTGGTCAGCAGGAGCTCGCCCGCGCCTCTCTCTGCCGCCTCAACAGCCCATTTTTGCGCGTCGATTCCCGTATTTATACGCCCCCCCGAGCGGTAAACCTCCCAGCCGTTCCCGTCCGCCCTGCGTTTCGCGTCAATGGCGACGACCACGCACTGGCTCCCGAATTTATCCGCCGCCTCGTTTATAAGCTCGGGTCTGTTAAGCGCCGCCGAATTAACGGATATTTTATCGGCGCCCTCGCGCAGAAGCAGCCTGAAATCCTCCACGCTTCTGATTCCGCCGCCCACCGTAAAGGGAATAAAAATCCTCTCGGCGATCCTTCTTACCAAATCAACCGTCGTATTCCTTTCGTCCGAGGTCGCCGTTATGTCAAGAAATACCAGCTCGTCCGCACCCGCCCTGTCGTACTCCGACGCTACCTCCACGGGGTCCCCCGCATCCCGCAGGTTGATGAAATTGGTACCCTTTACGACGCGCCCGTTTTTGCAGTCAAGGCACGGAATTATTCTTTTTGTATACATATAATCTCCTAAAGTCCCGCAAAATTGGCAAGTATTTTAAGACCGACCTCGCCGCTTTTTTCGGGATGAAACTGGCACGCAAAAATATTGTCCTTCTCCACCGCGGCGTGGAAATGAGCCGCATAGTCCGCGGAGGCGGCGACAATGCCCTCCTCCTCCGCTTTCAAATAATACGAATGCACAAAATACACATAGGAATGATTGGGAATATTTTTGAAAAGGACGGAGCTCTCACGGATTTCCAAGGAATTCCAGCCTATTTGGGGAATCTTGCAGCCCCTGTCATTGGGAAACCTGTGTATTTTTCCCTTTAAAATATCAAGTCCGCCGACTCCCTCCGACTCCTCGCTGGAGCCAAAAAGCAACTGGAGCCCAAGGCAGACGCCCAAAAACGGCTTGCCGCAAACCACGGCTTCGCGAATCGCGTCGTCCAAGCCGTATTCCCTAAGTCTGCTCATAGCGTCGCCGAACGCTCCCACGCCCGGCAGAACCACCTTGTCCGCGTTTTTAATTATATCGGCGTCCCTTGTGACAACCGCTTTTTGACCGAGATACGCGAAAGCCTTCTCAACGCTCTTTATGTTTCCGGCGTCGTAATCAATTATTGCTATCAACACCGTGTCCTCCGATGTCCTCAAGTATCGCGAAATATTTGTCGTAATCCTTCATCGTAAAATAATCCAATGCCTGCGCCTCGCTGATTCCGTATCTGTCGAGCATACCGATTATTCGGTTGTACACGGCGTCCACTTCGCCTGTGACCTCGTATTTTACCGCATTTTCCTCGTTTCTGTTCTTTCGCCCGACAGCCGTAATCAGCGCGTCGAGCGCATGGGGAACATCGTTAAGCGCTATGTAGTTCTCATAGGATTTGATCCCCTGATAAACCGTCATTACCGTGCGCGTCTTCATATAAAGGTCGTTATCTCTGCTTTTTACCTTAACGCCGCTGAAGCTATCGTAAGCCTCCGAATAATTTCCCGAATCAAAATATTCCTGCGCGTTTTTTACGGTATTGCGGTATGTGAAAAATCTGCTCCCGAAGATAACCGCCGCCGCCAAAACCGCCGCGATAAGCGCCGCCTTAAAAAGCAGTCCCGCGTCAAAGCCGCCCTTTTGCTTATCGTCCTTGGGTTCCTTGACCTTCTTGGGCTTCGGCTCCTTTTTGGGCTTTTCTTTCTTTTCCTTTTTCTCCTTG
>JAMPDT010000131.1 GCA_023665525.1 Butyrivibrio sp.
CGAGGCGGCGCTTATCGCCGCCGTCATTCCCGAGACGCCCCCGCCGATAACAATAATATCGTAATCCATTTCGGTTTATCCTTTAAGTTGAGTAGGTTTCCAAAAAATCGTAAAGCTCCTGCCGGGAGGTCAGCTTCTTGGTGTTAAGCACCTCGATCTGTACGTCCTTTGGCAGACTGTACAGGCTTATATCCGTATAATCGTAAAAGCTGCCGTCGCCTCGGAAAATAACGATATAGCCGCGCTCCGCCCCGAGTAGATAAACATACGCCTCCTTTGCCCCCGCGGGCGCAGCCTCCTCGTCTGCCGCGTCGGACGGCTGCGGTCCTGTAACGTCGCTTATCTCAACGGATATAATTTTGTATTCTCTGTTTTCCGCGTTCCCGCCGCCGTGCCTAAGCCTTGCCAAATCGCCCGCCACTGCCGCGGCTCCCGCCGCCGCAAGCACGGCAAGAACTGCGAATTTAATAATAAATGCCTTTTTCATGGTGTATTTATTATTGACGGCGAAAACCGCGTTTATTCATTATTCATTAAGACTGCTTTTGTCAAAGGGAAACGGGAAAAGCTCCCGAAACGGGATTTCCTTGACGCCCTTTTCGCGGTCGCAAAGAATTACCGTCCCGTCCCCGTCCGTAAACTCGCTCAAAAACTGCCTGCATATTCCGCAGGGATATGTAAAGCCGCCGCCCGACGAAACGATCGCAATCCTGGAAACCGAGGTGCAGCCGCAGCTTACCGCGCTCGTCATGGCGTTCCGTTCGGCGCATATCGCCGCCCCGAAGGAGGCGTTTTCGACATTGCAGCCCGAAAAGCACCTGCCGTCCTCCGAAAGCAGAGCCGCTCCGACCTTAAATCCCGAGTAGGGCGCGTACGCCCTTTCCATTGCGTCGTTTGCAATCTCCAAAAGCTCTTTATCCGTCATATTATTCTCCGTATTTTATCTTGTTATTCCGAGGCTCTGCAAAACCGCCTCCTGCTTTTTTTCCATAATTGCCGCCTCGCCCGCCTCCATATGGTCGTAGCCCATAAGATGAAGCATGCTGTGCGCGATCAAAAACGCGTACTCGCGCCTTGCGCCGTGACCGTATTCCTTTGCCTGCGCCTCCACCCTGTCGAGCGAAACGATAATGTCGCCCAGCATAAGCTCGCCGCTTTCGGGATTAAAGCAGTCGTCCCTTTCTTCGAGAAAATCAAATTCTCCCGCCGCTTCGTAGTCCACCAGCGGAAAGGAAAGCACGTCGGTGGGCTTGTCCGTCCCGCGAAACTGCCTGTTGATCTCCCGTATGGCGTTATCGTCAACGAGTGTCAGCCCGATTTCCGCCTCATAGGGGCATTTCTCACAGTCGAGAGCGGCGTTTGCGACCTTAATCGCAAGCTCCTCATAGTCAAGTCCCAAGTCCCTATCGTATTCCTGCTCAAAATCAAGCGTCATCTTGTCTTCGGTTCCTTTCCTCTTTGCGGACGCTCCTGTCGGCGCGCGTATTTTACGGACGGCGGCGACTTGCGGTTCTCGCGTCTGCTCTCGTATTCGTCGTATGCCTTGACGATTTTCTGCACGAGCGGGTGACGCACCACGTCCATGCTTGTCAGCCTTATGACGCCGATTTCCTCCACTCCCGAAAGCACCTTAAGCGCCACGTCAAGCCCCGACGGCACATCCTTTGGCAAATCCTTCTGCGTGAGGTCGCCCGTGACGATTACCTTTGAGCCGAAGCCGATCCTGGTCAGGAACATTTTCATCTGCGCGGGTGTGGTGTTCTGCGCCTCGTCAAGAATAATATAGGCGTTGTCGAGCGTCCTGCCCCGCATGTACGCGAGCGGCGCGACCTCGATAAGACCCTTCTCGGAATTATGCACAAAGCTGTCCGCCCCCATAATCTGATAAAGCGCGTCATAGAGCGGGCGCAGGTAAGGGTCTATTTTGCTCTGCAAATCGCCCGGAAGAAAGCCGAGCTTCTCCCCCGCCTCTATCGCGGGTCTTGTGAGTATTATGCGGCTGACCTCGTTGTTTTTGAACGCCTGTATTGCCATCGCCATCGCGAGATAGGTCTTGCCCGTCCCCGCGGGACCGATCCCGAAAACAATCATACGCTCCCTTATCGCGTCCGTATACTGCTTCTGACCTATTGTTTTGGGCTTGATCGGTCTGCCCGACACGGTTCTTGCGATAACGTCGCCGTCAAGCTCGCCCAACGCCTCGGTGTTGTTTTCCATGGAAAGCGCAAGCGCGTAATCGACGTTCTGCTCGGTAATTGTGTTCCCGCGCCTGGAAAGCTCCAAAAGCTCGCCGAAAACGCTTACCGCGCGCTTGCAGGCGGTTTCCGAGCCGATTATTTTCATGCTGTCGCCGCGCATAACCATAGTTACCTTAAGGGTTTTCTCGATTTTTTTGACATAGGAATCAAAGCTCCCGAACACATTGCGGCTGTGCTGTGCCGGTATATCGACAATGCTTTCAATTACGCTCATTCTGCGGTTCCTTCGGATTCGTTTATAACGGGCGGCTCCTTGAGCGCGGCAGGCTCGCGCACACTGATCGCACCTTCTGCCGAAGCGCCCTCCCCGTCTATCTCTATTTTAACACTATTTGATATGATTTGAACACTGTTTTCTTGCAAATTCTCGATATATTTGTCAATTTTCCCGTTTATGAGGGAGTCAAGCTCCTCGTCGGTATATTCGGACGGGATAATTTCATATTCCTTATAGGTCAAAAAAGCGTATGTAATGGGGAGCGTAAGATTTTTGTACGGTCTGACCGCCTCGTAGCTCACGAAAATATCGTAATTGTCGTAATCGCATTTCCCGACGTTGTAATTAATCATTCTGTCGCCTATTTTTATGCCCTGACGCTCCTTTTCACGCCCCGTGTAGGTCTTTTTTTCATAGGCGCGCGCAATATAGTCGTTGTAATAATACTCGGTTTCGAGAATCACGTCCGCGTCCGCCGCGGTGTATCTTACCCCGAAGCTTTCCCCGCTTTCGTTTTGCGAGTCAACCTTTGACATAACCAGAACATCGCCCGCCTTGACCGTATCGCCCGCCTTGACAATCGGAGTTCCGCTTCTTGTGATTATCGAGCTTACTACGCCGTCCTTTGCCGCCACAATATCGCACGGCTCGCCCTCCGTGTATTCGGAGGGAGCGTCCTCGTTTTCCTTTATGTTTATCAGGAGCCTCGAGCCGTCTATGTCCGCCGACACCCATGTTATTTTATCAAATTCCCTGCGCAGAGCCGTTTCTATGTAATAGCAGGAAATGTCGCTTGTTTTCGTCCCGTAGGAAACATCGAGCGACTCCACAAAATCGACTATGCTTTTCGCGGAATAATAGGAATTGCCCTCGACCTCTATCCTCCACAAATACCTTGACATAAAAAAATTAATTCCGAAAAAGAGCATTATACCGCACACAAAGAACTGCCTGTTGCGGTTGCTGTACAGCCAAAAGGGCATTCCGAAACGTTTTTCGAGCGCGATATGGACGCCCGACGCGCGCCGAAACGGTCTTATTTTGCGGAAGTCCTCTATGCTCATGGCGGCGTGCGCCTCGTTTTCCTCAAAGCGCAGATTGTAAACTTTTATGCCGTTATTTTTGCATATATTAAAAAAGCGTTCCGTCCCCAAGCCGTTTACCTTGATTCCAACCCGACCGCGAAGGAAGGTTCCAAAGCCCATTCTACGACACCTCCAGAATGCGTATATGCTCTATGCAGCCAACTATTTTAATATCATAGCTGTTCATATATTCGATAAAAAGACCGCTCCCCTCGAATACGAGAATTTCCTTGAGCGCCCGTATTTTGATTACGGCGCTGCCAAGCTCCATAATTGCCTTAAAATTCTCGACGTATGCCTCGCGCTGTCCGTGTACGGTTAAAATAGCGTAATTTTCTTTAAGCTCGTTGATTTCCCTGAATGACATTTGCGCAGACGCACCCTTGGCTTTTTATAAAAATATATGCAGACAAACAAAAAAAATCCCCGCAGATTGATATTAAACAACTCAATCCGCGGAGATTGTTCAGTCAGGCAAATTTAACGCTGCTTTGCCGTCCTTCTTACCGTAACGGCAGCCGCAGCGATAACCGCAGCGATAAGCATAAGAAACGCGATAGGCGCTATCGGAGCCGAATCTCCCATAGCCACGTCCGCAAAAACAATGGCGTATGTGGAAAACTTATCCGTCTTGAATGTAAGCCTTGTTCCGTCCGCGCTAAGCTCGGAGTCGATAACCTCAGCCTTGCCGTCATGAATCCTTATCACTTTATAGGTTCCGTTTACGGCTTTTTCAAGAGCCACCGAAACGGTTATAAGACCGTCGGTTTCGGAAATTGCAATTACCTCTCCGTCAACCGTAGCCCCGAATTTGATGTCAAGGTAGTTCATTACCTGATAACCGAGCTTTCCGCCGTCCGCAATGCTTTCGATAGCCGCGGCGACAAGCTCCTTATCCGCCTCGGAAACCGTAGCGTCGATATTGGTCACGCTAAGCTCAACCTCAACCTTTGCGGTTCCCGCGTCTATTGCGGCGAGCTGTTCCTCGGAAAGCACGTTTTTGATAGCCGAAACAACGTCCTCCTTGCTCATTTCGATCGAGGGGGTAAATTCACCCTTGGCTTCAACGTCAAGAGAACCGTCCTTTTTCACTTCAACGGTTACTTCTATTTCAGCCTTTGCGCCGTCAGCGGCAATGGTTATTTTAGCCGTGCCTGCCGCAACCGCCGTCAGCTTGCCGTTTGCGTCAACGGTAACAACCGCTTCGTCGCTCGACTCGAAGGTAAAGCTCTGAACAGCGTCGTCAGGCTCAGCCTTTGCGGTAAGAGTTGCGGTATCGCCCACCGTCATGTCGAGCTTGTCAATCGCCGTTTCATCTACGGATACCGAAACAGCCGTCGCCTTGGGAGCATTGACGGTAATCTCGCAGACTGCCGTTTTTGCGCCGTCAACAGTTTTAACCGTAATTGTTGTCGTACCGACTCCCGTTGCGGTTACATGTCCGTCTGAATCAACGGTTGCCACGTCCTCGTCCGCGGATTCCCATGTAACGGTCTTGAGCGACGCGTCCTCGGGCGTTACCGCAACCGTAAGATCGGCGGTATCTCCCTTGGTAAGCTCGAGCGTTTCTTCGGAAATCGTAACGCCCGTCACGGGAACGTCAATTACAAGCTCCTCAACGTTAAAATCAACAGTCGCCTTAACGGTCGCGTCCGCCTTTGCGGCTGCCGTTATCGTGACGGTCTTTGTTCCGCTTACGTTTGCAAAGGTAACCTTGCCGTTTGCGTCAACGGTTGCGACAGATGTATCGCTCGACGACCATACGACGGTCTTGTCAGAGGCATTAACGGGCGCTACGGTTGCATTTAATGTTACTGTGTCGCCACCTTTAACTTCGGTTGAAACGTCAGCAAGCGTAATGGCAGTAGGCATTATGGCTTCTACCTTCACACTCAAAACTGACTCATTTCCAAAAGCATCTGTTACTTTAATATTCGCCGTACCAACCGCAATAGCAGTTACTACACCATCTTTGTCAACACTTGCAACGGTTGCATTGTCGCTGCTATACTTAATCGGAATTGTTGAAGCGCTTGTTGTCGTAACGGTAAAAGTCTCTCCGATTTTTAAGGACGAACTTCCTACCGATAATTCCAATGTTGCATTTGGATAGAAAGAATCGCCTATTATGCTTCCCAAAAGTTTGCTACCTTGATAAAAATCCATACTTAACATTGTAAAAGCATTTGTAGCAGTATAACCAAATCCGATTTCAAAGTAACCTTCATCATTGGGTGTGACGGGGACTGTTGCCGTAAACTCCCCTACTGACTCAAGCGTTACATCAGGACTTTTGTTTTCTCCACCATAACATACCTGTTTCCATTCAGCACCATTGGTATAAATAGACATACCATTCCA
>JAMPDT010000132.1 GCA_023665525.1 Butyrivibrio sp.
GGATCCCGCAATGGCGGATATAGGAATCCTTTCGTCGCTCGACCCTGTCGCGCTTGACCAGGCGTGCGTGGATCTCGTATATTCAAGCGCGGATCTCGGGAAAAAGCACCTAATTGAACGCATTGAATCCCGAAACGGTATCCATACCGTCGAGGCAGCCGCGCGGCTCGGCTTCGGCAGCAGGGAATATGAAATGATTTCTCTTGATTAGTGAAGGTCGGGTTAAATGGAACAGGGGATTTTGGAGGAACTTAAAATTGCAATGCCTTCACTCAGCAAGGGACACAAAAAAATAGCGCATTACATTATCGAAAATCTTGATGAGGCGGCGTTTTTGACCGCCGCCAAAATCGGTAAAAATATCGGGGTAAGCGAATCCACCGTGGTGCGCTTTGCCGCGGCGATGGGCTACGACGGCTTCCCGGGCTTTCAGGGGGCGATGGCGGCGGCGGTAAAGGGCAGGCTCGGCGCGGCGAGCCGCTTTGATATAGGAGCCTCCGATATGAGCCACCCAAGGATACTGGAATATGTGTTTAAGGGCGACGCGGAAAAAATAATCGACACGCTTAACAATCTTGATTCCGACGCGTTTGATTTGGCGGTGGATATGCTCGCCGAGGCGCGCAAAATTTATATCGTGGCAGTCAGGAGCGCCGCGCCGCTCGGCGAATTTCTTGCTTTTTACCTGCGCATGGCGGCAAGGGACGCGGCGACTGTGACGACAAACAGCTCGAGCGAAATTTTTGAGCAGATGATAAACGTGGGGGAAAACGACGCGGTTATCGGCATAAGCTTTCCGCGCTATTCGATGAGGACTCTCAAGGCGCTCGAATTTGCCAACAACAGAAACGCGAAGGTTATAGCGATTACCGACAGCGTGCATTCCCCGATGAATCTCTATTCGTCGTGCAATCTTTTCGCGAGGAGCGATATGGCGACGGTGGTGGATTCCCTGACCGCTCCGCTGTCGTTAATAAACGCCCTTATCGTGGCGCTTTGCGTGCGCAACGCCAAGACGGTCGCGGGCAGGCTCGAGGAGCTTAACAGGGTGTGGAACGATTATCAGATAACCAATAACGACGAGATAAATTATCTCGACGAGGAGCTTATGAAGGATTTGCGGGGATTAAAAGGGTGAAAATACTGGTTGTCGGCGGCGGAGCCGCGGGAATGATGGCGGCTGTGGCAGCCGCGGAGAACGGGCACGAGGTGTCTCTTTACGAAAAAAACGACAGGCTCGGCAGGAAGCTTTTTATAACGGGAAAGGGAAGGTGCAATCTGACGAACGCTTGCGAAACGGAGGACTTTTTCGGTAATGTCGTCACAAACGCGAGCTTTTTGTACAGCTCGGTGTATTCCTTTGACAATAATTCCGTGCAAAGGTTTTTTGAGGACGAGGGCTGTCCGCTGAAAACGGAGCGCGGGAACAGGGTTTTTCCCGTTTCGGACAAGGCTTCGGACGTGATAGACGCGCTGGAGCGCGCGATGAAAAGGCTCGGAGTGCGGATAAGCCTCGGCTCGCGCATAGACGGACTTATCGAGGAGAACGGACGCGTAAGGGGCATAAGCGTCAACGGACGAAAAATTTTCGGCGACTCGGTCATTCTCGCGACGGGAGGCTATTCGTATCCGTCAACGGGCTCCACGGGCGACGGGCATTCCTTTGCCAAGGCGCTCGGGCATACGGTGACGAAATGCCGTCCCGCCTTGGTCCCGTTTACGGCGGCGGAGGAATGGGTGAAGGAGCTTCAGGGGCTTAGCCTCAGAAACTGCGGCGTGACGCTTTTTGACGGCGTGCGCAGGATCTACGAGGATTTCGGGGAGCTGCTTTTTACGCATTTCGGCGTGAGCGGTCCCACGGTGTTAAGCGCGAGCAGCTACGCCGCAGAGCTTATACGCAGGCGGCCGTTAAGGCTTGCAATCGACCTTAAGCCGGCGCTCGACGAGGGAGCGCTTGACAGCCGCATTCTTAAGGACTGGGAGGGAATGAAAAACAAGGCGTACTCGAACTCCCTTGACAGGCTTCTGCCGAAATCGCTGATTCCCGTTGTCGTTATGCGCTCGGGAATCGAGGCGGGGCGCAGGGTAAACGAAATCAAAAGAGAGGAGAGGCGGCGGCTCGTGCGTCTCCTCAAAAACTTCGATCTGACGCTGACGGGGCTCAGGGGCTTTAACGAGGCGATAATAACGCATGGCGGCGTGAGCGTCGGGGAAATAGAGCCGGGAACAATGGAATCGAAGCTTGTAAGGGGCTTGTATTTTGCGGGGGAAATAATAGATACGGACGCGGTGACGGGGGGCTTTAATTTGCAGATTGCATGGTCAACGGGTCATTTGGCGGGAGCCTCGCAGCGGGAAGCACGCTGACGGGCAATAATGATCGGAGGGAAAAATGGCGTACAGCATAGCGATAGACGGACCGGCGGGAGCCGGAAAAAGCACGATTGCAAAAAAGGTGGCGGGGGAGCTTGGCTTTACCTATGTCGATACGGGGGCGATGTTCCGCGCGATGGCGGTTTATTTTATAGACAAGGGAATTGATATAAGGAACGAGGATGCCGTCGGAGAGGCGGCAGGGGCTGTTAAAATCTCCATAGAGTACGATGATAAGGGCGTTCAGCAGATAATATTGAACGGCAGCAACGTGACGGCGCGGCTGCGCGACGAGGAGGTGGGAAAAGCCGCTTCCGCGTGCGCCGTGTATTCGGCGGTGAGGCAGAAGCTTCTCGAGCTGCAAAGACAGCTTGCCGCGACGCTCGACGTGGTTATGGACGGCAGGGACATAGGCACCTGCGTGCTGCCGAACGCAACCTGCAAAATATATCTGACCGCGGGCGTTGACACGAGGGCGGAGAGAAGATTTGCGGAGCTTAGGGCAAAGGGCGAAAATCCCGATATTGAGGAAATCAAGCGGGATATTGCCGCGCGCGATTACAAGGATATGAACCGCGATATTGCGCCGCTTAAGCAGGCGCGGGACGCCGTGCTTGTCGATTCCTCGGATATGGGTATCGGGGAGGTGTGCGCGGCGATTATCGGGGAATACAGGCGTAAGACGAGGTAGAGATTTGGGTATGGAGGTTATCACGGCAGGGTCGGCGGGCTTTTGCTTCGGCGTAAAAAGAGCGGTGGAAATGGTTTACGGACTGCTTGATGGGGGAGGAAGGGTTTACACCTACGGACCGATAATCCACAACGAAGAGGTCGTAAGGGATTTGGAGGCGCGTGGCGTAGCCGTCTTAAGCAGTCCCTCGGAAATAAAGAGCGCCGCCGTCGGAACGGTGGTCATACGCGCGCACGGAGTGCCCGAGGAAATATACAGGTGTATCGCGGACTCGGGACACACGCTTGCGGACGCAACCTGTCCCTTTGTGCTCAAAATACACAAAATTGTGCGCGAGGCGGCGCGCAGGGGCGAATATGTCGTGATAATAGGCGATAAGGAACACCCCGAAATTAAGGGTATTAAAAGCTGCGTTCCCGACGAAAGCACTGTGCTTGCCAGCGAAAAGCAGGCGGAAATTTTTGCCGAAAACGAAAAAAACCGCGCCAAAAGGCTGTGCGTGGTGGCGCAGACCACCTATAATTATAATAAGTTTAAAGATATAGTTGAAATTTTCCGAAAAAACAGTTATTATGTTAATGTGTTGAATACTATATGTAACGCTACGGAAGAAAGACAGAGCGAGGCTGCCGACATTGCGGCAAGGGTTGACGCCATGATAGTTATAGGCGGAAGAAACAGCTCTAACACACAGAAGCTTTACGAAATCTGTAAAGACCGCTGTGCGGATACATTTTATATTCAAACTTTGGCTGATATGGATTTTGACAGGCTTAAGGGCTGCGCCAGGGTCGGTATTACAGCCGGGGCATCAACCCCGAACAATATTATAGAGGAGGTTCAAACACAATGTCGGATTTGAGTTTTGAACAGATGTTGGAAGATTCATTAAAAACTATACATACAGGGGAGGTTGTCGACGGTAAGGTTATTGCGGTTAAGGAAGATGAGATAATCCTTAACATTGGATATAAGGCTGACGGAATTATTGTCCGCAGCGAGTACACAAGCACGCCGGGAACAGACCTCCGTACTGTTGTAAAGGAAGGGGACATAATCACAGCCAAGGTCATCAGGGTGAACGACGGCGACGGCTACGTTTCCCTGTCCTACAAGAGGTTTGCGGCGGAGCGCGGCAACAAGAGGCTCGAGGAGGCGTTCGAGAACAGCGAGGTGCTTACTGCCAAGGTCGTACAGGTGCTTGACGGCGGACTTACGGTGATTGTTGACGAGGCGAAGGTATTTATACCCGCAAGCCTTGTTTCGGACGTATACGAAAAGGATCTGAACAAATACGCGGGACAGGAGATTGAGTTCGTGATTACGGAGTTCAATCCCAGAAAGCGCCGTATTATCGGCGACCGCAGACAACTTGTGGCTGCCCGTAAGGCAAAGCTCAAGGAGGAGGCGCTCGCGACGCTCAAGGAGGGGCAGGTCGTTGAGGGAACGGTTAAGAATGTTACCGATTTCGGAGTGTTCATTGATATAGGCGGGATCGACGGACTTCTTCATGTGTCGGAGATTTCATGGGGAAGGGTTGAGAACCCCAAGAAGAAATTCAAGGCGGGCGACGTCGTTAAAACCTTTATCAAGGAAATCAACGGCGAGAAGATTGCCCTCAGCCTTAAGTTTGACAGCGAGAACCCTTGGCTTGACGCCGCCGAGAAATACGCGATCGGCAATGTCGTAACGGGAAGGGTTGCGAGAATGACGGATTTCGGCGCGTTTGTGGAGCTTGAAATCGGCGTTGACGCTCTTTTGCACGTATCGCAGATTGCCAAGACCCATGTGGCTAAGCCCTCGGACGTTCTCAAGGTAGGACAGGAGATCGAGGCGAAGGTGGTTGACCTTAACGTTGAGGACCGCAAGATAAGTCTTTCCATGAAGGCGCTGCTTGCCGACGACGCGGAATATGAGGAAGAAGCCGTACAGGAGGAAGCCGACGGGGCTGCCGAGGAATAAACAGATTACGAAATTAAAAGAGCCCGTACCGCAGTGCGGGTTCTTTGTGACTGTGAATTTATCCGACAAAAATATGAGAGGTCGTGGCTTATGGAGAATAATTACGAGCAGTTTAAAAAGGACGTTTTTGCACTGACAAAAATCGACCTTAACGCATACAAGGAAAGACAGATGAAAAGGCGTATCGACACGCTTATCGCGAAGCATAAATACAGCGGCTACAATGAGTTTGTCACGGGGCTTAAAACCAACCCCGCGCTTTTTGACGAGTTTGTCAATTATCTTACGATCAATGTGTCCGAATTTTACCGCAATCCCGAGCAGTGGGATTATCTTGAAAAAAAGGTCATTCCCGATTTGATTTCCAAGTTCGGACACGGAATAAGGATATGGAGCGCGGCGTGCTCCACGGGCGACGAGCCGTATTCGCTCGTTATGCTCCTGTCGAAATTCCTGCCCTTAAGCCAGATTAAAATACTTGCGTCGGACATCGACGATCAGGTTATGGCTAAAGCCAAAACGGGGCTTTACAAATCCCAGAGCCTCAATTCGCTTCCCGCGGAGTTCAAGAAAAAATACTTTACGGAAATCTCGCCCGGCGTGTTCCAAATCGCCGACGAAATCAAGAAATGTGTTATGTTTATGAAGCATAACTTATTGAAGGATTTGTACCCGAGGGATTTCCATATGATAGTCTGCCGCAACGTGCTTATTTATTTCACTGAGGAGGCGAAGACCGAGATTTACCGCAAGTTCAACGATTCGCTTGTGCGGGAGGGCATACTTTTTGTCGGCAGCACCGAGCAGATTACGAATTACAAGGAA
>JAMPDT010000133.1 GCA_023665525.1 Butyrivibrio sp.
GATGGGTAATTCCTTACTGGCTGTAAGGGGTATTAACCATAAATATATTGTAGTAAGGAGGGGAAAACGTGACCAAGGAGGAGCGTCTTAAAGCGGAGCTTGCGAGAACCCGCAATATGCAGAAAACGGAAAACGAGAATTACGCCGCGGGATATACGAGAATATGCGGAGTGGACGAGGCGGGGCGCGGTCCGCTGTGCGGTCCCGTAGTGGCGGGCGCGGTCATACTTCCGAAAAACTGCGATATATTATATATAAACGATTCAAAGAAGCTGAGTGAAAAAATGCGCGACGTGCTTTACGACGAGATCGCAAAGGGCGCGGTCGCGTGGGGCGTTGGAATCGTGCCGCCCGAACGGATCGACGAAATAAATATTTTACAGGCAACCTATGAAGCCATGCGCATTGCTGTTGAGAATTTGAAGGTTTCGCCCGATATATTATTAAACGACGCGGTTACGATTCCGGGAGTGGAAATACCGCAGATCCCTATTGTAAAGGGCGACGCGAAATCCCAGTCCATAGCGGCGGCAAGCATAATGGCGAAGGTCACGAGGGACAGAATCATGGCAAAATACGACGAAATGTATCCCGAATACGGCTTCGCAAGACACAAGGGCTACGGGACCAAGGCGCATATAGAGGCGCTTAGGGAGTACGGTCCCTGTCCCATTCACAGGCGTACCTTTATAGGGAAAATACTGAAATAATTCGGAGTTTAATATGAACATCAATGTTTCGGGCGTTAATCAGACAAAGAATACGGAGAACAGCAGCGTCGGTCAGGGGCAGAACGCGGGAGGACGCGTTCAGGTGTCGGCTCCCCAAACGGCGGCTCCGTCAAAGGAGGCGGGAATCGCCCTGCTTCAAAGGCTTAACGCCGGCGATGTTTTTACGGGAAAAATAACGAATATAACGCAGAATCGGATAACCCTGCTGCTTTCAAACAGCTCCACCGTAACTGCCACGCTGTCCGACGCTCTGTCCTTTAATATCGGGGACTTGGCGTCCTTTGCCATTAAGGACAATTCGGGAGAGCAGATAGTTCTCAAATCCGTAAATACCGAGAATCTCAAAAATCTTATGAACGACCGAAGCGTGCGAAACGCGATCCAAAACGCCGGACTTTCCGTCAACGAAACCACGGTGTCGCTTGTTCACAATCTTATGAAGCAGAATATGCCGATAGACGCAGGCACTCTCAACAAATATGTCAGGCTGCTTGAAAATGTGCCGAACGCAACTCCCGAGGACGCGGTGCTTATGAGCAAAATGGGGATTCCCGTAACGGAGGAGAATGTAAACGCGCTCCACGATTATTACGATTTCAGGGACGGAATAAGCGGCAGGGCGGCGGATATGGCGGATAACGCGGCGCAGATAACCGCGGAGCTTGCGGCGCAGTCGCCCGAGGAGGCGGCGCAGTTTATAAGGGATTTTACGTCCGCATACGGCGCGGAGCTTAGCCCTGCCGAAAATATGGGCGCGGCGATGGACAGCGAAACGCTGGAGACGCTTTCACGGCAGCTTAAGGATATGGCGGGCATTCCCGGGGAGGGCGGCGAAGCCGAAGCCAAGGCTGCGGCAGACCCGCAGGAGAGCGAAAGAACGGCGCGGGGGCA
Organism: Butyrivibrio sp.; assembly: GCA_023665525.1. GTDB lineage: Bacteria > Bacillota > Clostridia > Lachnospirales > Lachnospiraceae > Eshraghiella. Next base: position 1,623 of record JAMPDT010000133.1, read on the forward strand.
GACGCCCAAAGCGCAGGAGGAGCCAAAGCTGTCGCAGTTTCAAGAGCAGGTAAGGGAGCTTGCCGACAAGGTGAGGGACGGAGGCATCAGCGCAAAGGAGTTTCTCAAAAGCCTTTCCTCGCTTATGGATAAGCCGGAGGCGCATAAGGAGGCGCTTGGCAGGCTCGTCTCGGGCGGGGAATTCGGCAAGGCGCTCGAAAATATGGTAAGGCAGGAGATGTTTTTAAAGCCCGAGGATATAAACAAGGACTCGCTGAAGCGTCTTTACGCCAAAATAATAAACGACAGCGACAGCATAGCCCAAAAATTCGGAGGCGACTCCAAAATGGCGCCGCTGGTGCAGAATGCGAACCAAACGTCGAACGACGTTCACTTTTTAAACGACGCGAGCCATTTTATGTCCTTCGTGCAAATTCCGATTAAAATGTCGGGGCAGAACGCGCACGGCGATTTGTACGTTTACACCAACAAAAGAAGCCGAGGCGAGCAAAAAGACGAGCTTAAGGCGCTTTTGCACTTGGATATGGATAATCTGGGTCCGATGGATATTTTTGTCGCGCTGAAAAACAGCAATGTCACGACGAATTTCAAGGTGGCAAACGACGAGATTCTCGATTACATAGAAGCGCATATGCCGGAGCTTACCGCGGCGCTTAACCGCAAGGGCTACAACGTCGTTAATACGGTCGAGATAAGCAGCAAGGATTACAGCTTTAAAAGCTCGGTTATAGAGGAGGAGCTTCCTCCCGCGCAGATTAAACGCTTTACATTCGATGTGAGGGCATAGATATGGCTGATAAGGGAAGTCCCTACGGACGCACGCCGTCCAACGGGGAGGATAAGCTTGAGAAAAAAGAAAAGCGCAAACAGGCGATAGCGCTCCAGTACAATCCGGGTGATACCGCGCCCTCCATTGTCGCGTCGGGAACGGGGCTTGTCGCGGAGAAAATTATCGAGAAGGCAAAGGAAAGCGACGTACCGCTTTACGAGGATTCAAAGCTTGCGGATACGCTTTCCAAGCTTGAAATAGGGGATATGATACCGCCCGAGCTTTACGGCGTCGTGGCGGAGATACTTGTTTTTGTGGATAATCTTGACAAAATAAAGGGTAAAATAAATGGCGGAAAATAAGCGCGCGAAGGGCGAGCGCTACGAGAAGCTGGCGGCGGAGTACCTGCGCCGTCACGGATATGTAATTTCGGAGCAAAATTTCACAAGCCGCTTCGGAGAGATAGACATAATTGCCGAAAAGGACGGGACGATCGTCTACTGCGAGGTGAAATTCCGAAGCGGAGCAGGCTACGGCGCGCCCGAGGAGGCGGTTGATTTTTTTAAGCGTCAAAAAATATTAAAAACCGCCATGTACCACCGCTATGTAAACGGCTGTCCCGAGGATAAGCCCTGCCGCTTCGACGTGATAGCCGTCTGCGGTGACAGGATCAGGCATATTGAAAACGCCTTTGACGCTTCGGGCTTGGCATAAGGCGATGCGTACGGCAAATCAAGGGAGGGGAGCGCTACGGAGATAAAATATCTTAACGCGTGCGGCAGTACGCTTTTTCATTGCGGCAAAGCGCCCTATATAAGCTATAAGGGCTTTGACGGCTTGGATTTCGTGCGCCACGGCTTTTCGACGAGGCTCGGCGGCACAAGCACGGGAATTTACGAATCCATGAATCTTTGCTTTACAAGGGGAGATAATACAGAGGCGGTGAGCCGCAATTTTGAATTGATCGGGGCGGAGCTTGGAATCGCGCCCGAGGATATGGTCTACGCAAAGCAGACGCACGGCGACGATATTATGGAGGCAAAGCCAAGGCACCGCGGAATGGGAGTTGTGCGCCCGAGGGATTATGACGGAGTTGACGGACTGGTGACAAATACCGCGGGGATAGCGCTTGTGATAACCTGCGCGGACTGCGTTCCCGTTTTCCTTGTCGATCCCGTGCGCAGAGCAATCGGGCTTGTGCATTCGGGCTGGAGAGGCACGGTGCAGAATATCGCGGGAGCCGCCGTTAAAAGGCTTGCAGAGCTGTACGGCTCTGCGCCGCGCGGCATAAAAGCGTTTATCGGACCGTCTGTCTGCGGAAATTGCTACGAGGTGGGAGAGGACGTTGCCGAGAGGTTCGCGGAGCATTACGGCGAGGACGCTTTTTTGAACGGGATACTGAAGCCAATAGAGCCGTATAAGGGCAAATTCCTGCTGAATCTGCACGCCGCGAACAAAATAAATCTTACGGGCGCGGGAGTCCCCGCGGAAAATATCGGAGTCACCGACATATGCACCTGCTGCAATCCGAGGCTTTTGTTTTCGCACAGGGCAAGCAAAGGATTGCGGGGCGGTCAGTGCGCCTTTTTGCAGCTTATCAGGTAAGGCGGCTTTTAAATTCCGCCTCCTGCTTTTTGTTGTACGCGTCGAGAAGAAACTGTATTTTTTCGGTGGGGTCCATGATTCCCCCGATTGAAATATCGTGGTTCAGGTAATCTATTATCGTTCCGAGGAACGCGCTCATATCCGCCTCGTAGTAGTAGGGCTTGCGAAGAAGCTCGGGAGCGCGGTAGGTCAGATTGGTGGTAATCACGCCGTTGAAGCACCCCATATTGTAGTACTGGTCGAATTTTTCAAGACCGTCGGTGAAAAGCCCGAAGGTCGTGCAGATAAACACGCGCTTTGCCCTGCGCTCCTTAAGCTCTCTTGCGGTGTCAAGCATGCTTTCTCCCGAGGAAATCATATCGTCTATGATAATAACGTCCTTGCCCGCGACATTGTCGCCCAAAAATTCATGCGCCACTATGGGATTGCGCCCGTTTATCACCTGAGAATAGTCGCGGCGCTTATAGAACATACCCATATCCACGCCGAGCACGCCCGCAAAATAAACCGCGCGCGGCATTGCGCCCTCGTCGGGAGATATTACCATAAGATGCTCCTTGTCGATCACAATGTCCTTGTTGTGCTCCAAAAGCGCCCTTATGAACTGGTAGGGCGGCAGGAAATTGTCGAAGCCGTTTAACGGAATGGAATTGTCGATTCGCGGGTCATGCGCGTCGAAGGTGATTATATTGCTCACGCCGTACTGTATAAGCTCGTTTAAGGCGAGGGAGCTGTCAAGCGATTCAAGCTTGTTGCGCTTGTGCTGTCTGCTTTCGTATAAAAAGGGCATAATAACGGTGATACGCTTGGCGGAGCAGGCTGCCGCCGAGATGATTCTTTTCAGGTCCTGAAAATGGTCGTCGGGCGACATATGGTTGGTATGTCCCGTAACGGTGTATGTAAGGGAGTGGTTCATAACGTCGGTCATTATAAAAAAATCCGAGCCGCGCACGGAGGAGCTTATAACGCCCTTCGCCTCTCCCGTGCCGAAGCGCGGACAGCAGATTTGGACCTTGTATGAGTCCTCGTAATAGCCCTTAAGGGCAAGATTCGACTCATGGTTGTGGGTGCGCTCGCTGCGCAGGTTGACGATGTATTTATCGACCGAATCGCCCAAATGCTCGCAGCTTGCCATAACGGCAAGCTTAAGCGGGGCGACGGGAATCGTATTTTTAAAAATATCCTCTGACATTGTACATAAGTCCTTTCCTTTGCGCATAATGGTATGCCTTGCACAGATAAAGTATAAATGTCAAAAAAAACATAGTCAAGAGAATCTTTACAAAGGGGGAAAATATTGATATTATGGTTATAAGTATATTGAAAAGGAAAAAGGTATATTGGTATTATGAGCAGACCGATTGTAGCCATTGTGGGTCGCCCCAACGTCGGGAAATCAACGCTTTTTAACGCAATCGCGGGCGAGCGGATTTCCATTGTCAAGGATACCCCCGGAGTAACGAGGGACAGGATTTACGCGGACGCAGCATGGCTTAATTATAATTTTACCCTTATAGATACTGGAGGCATAGAGCCTGATTCCAAGGACGTAATACTGTCGCAGATGAGGGCGCAGGCGGAGACGGCAATCGCGACCGCCGACGTAATTATGTTTATGACCGATGTCAGACAGGGACTTGTGGATTCGGATTCAAAGGTCGCGGATATGCTCAGGCGCTCGGGCAAGCCCGTGGTGCTGGTTGTGAACAAGGTCGATAATTTTGACAAAATGATGGCTGACGTATACGAGTTTTACAACCTCGGAATCGGAGAGCCTCACCCGATTTCCTCGGTCAGCAAGCTGGGGCTCGGCGATATGCTGGACGAGG
>JAMPDT010000134.1 GCA_023665525.1 Butyrivibrio sp.
GAAGGCAAATACATTTTGGATTTCGGATATATATATAATGACGTGACGATATCGGAAGATGAAAAGCTGTATCTTAAGGTGAATCTTGGAGAGACGGCTTCGGGAAATTTCTTTCTCGCTCTTATATGCGACGGAGAGACAATAAAGCTCGACGGAGAGAACGATATTATCGGTATTGTAATGGATAACGGCAAAAAAATGTTTCAGTGTGAAGTTCCGACGGACGGAATGGAGAGCGGGCTGCATTACTATCAAGTGGTTGTTCTTCAGCAGAATGCGGACAGCTTGTCTGAAATGTATGAGTGCTGTACGGAAAGGTATCGCGCGGTGATTGAGAACTGACAAAAGGAGGGAGAACTGTTGAGGAGGTATCTGACAGCCGCCTTGCTTATGGGGGCAATGGCTTTGTTTACGGGCTGCGCCGATTCAAATGGACAGTATGTGGATTTGGAGAGTATTGAAATCGAGGCGGACGTTGACTTGCCGGAGGAGGACGCAGGGTACGACGGAAAGCTTTATTATGACAGCACATTGTGGAACATTTCATATAACGGGAGATATATTTACGGAGGAGATCTGTTTTGGTATACCGTGGATATGTCAAGGAATACATACAGTGTTATGTGCGCAAGAGTCGGCTGCGACCATTTTCACGACGACAGGTGCGAGCTTAGGGAACGCCGTTCCGGCATCAGGTATTATGACGGAGGGGTGCTGTATGTGAAAGAGGATTCACTGTATTACAGAAGCTCCTACGGGCAAATTAAAAAGCTTCATACCAATATCTATTCCACTGAATTTTCGAGAAATAACTACCCGGTTACCGACGATGAGCCGTGGGCTCCGAGGGAAATATACCAATTGATTTTTTTAAATGAAAAGGAGCTTCTTATTTTTGCCTCCAACTATGTATATACATATAATTTGGAAAGCAAAAGGGCGGGAGAGCCGATAGAGATTTGCGACAGCATTGTGTTTGGAGCCTGTGTAAACGGGAATGAGGTATATTCGTATAATATGAACGGAGAGGCTTATCTTACAAGCCTTGTGGACGGAACTTCAAAGCGCATACTCGAGCAGGGCAGAGGAATAAAGCTTTTGAACGGCAGGCTTTGGTATGCGGTATGGGCAGGGGGAGTTCCGCAGATACGCAGCAACAATGTTGAGCTGACGGACGAGCGCGTTGAGGTGGAGAACGGAAGCATACAGTTTACGGCTTTCGACGAAGGCGTGATTTATATCGGAGATTCGGACGCGGTAATGCTGCATACCTTTGACGGGGAGGACAGAGAGCTGCTGAGCTCCGACGAATTGACATATACGCTCGGAAACGCCGATTATGAGTATATATGTGCGGGAATATCTTCAAGTCTGTATATTGACGGAAAGCTGTATGTCCTTTCCGCATGGAACGGATACAGCGAGGACGCGTTTGACAGTGATTTTGCATATGTATGGCACTGCGTGGAAAACGGTGAAATAACGGAACTGACAGAAGAATAAATTTAAATTTTTGATATGGAGGAGCTTGTTATGAAAATTAAGTATGCGGCATTGCTATGTGTAATAATGATCGGCGCATTGCTGTGCGCCTGCGGTGCGGACACGGAACAGCAGACCGAAAGCACCGGCGCGGTTAAAAATCAAACAGAAGCGCCGGAAACAGAGCGGCAGGAAACGGGACCGGGTATGCAGACCTATCTCAACGTGCATTCGACGGATGCGGACGGGAATTATTCGCCGATTTATACCGGGCATGTTGATATTGAGGACGGAGTAAACAAATATAAGCTTTTTACAAACTATGGTACCGTATATAAGCAGGGCTGGGAAGAGGCGGAGCTTAAGGTTATGGTTTTCAACAATGGCAGCCTTATGGATTTTTCCGCAGACGGAGAGAATTATGCGAAAAGCCATGTATTCAATGCCCGCAACGGAGAAGATTTTCAGCGGGAAATTACGCTGCGCTCCGACGACATAAAGTATTCTCACGGCTATATCACGGTTTTTTGTATGTATAACCCGTCGCTCGTTCCCGAGTCGGGTTTAAGCTCTTTTGACGGTAGTATAGAATATTCTTTTGAATATGATAATCCGAACGGAGAGGAATATGTTTTTTCACAGACAAAGCTCGGAGAATACCTTGAGATTCCGCAGACATGGGTAGATGAGGCGTTCTGTATGGAGGTCGGTTATAAGCAGGAGCCCGGCAAATACGTTGAGGATTTTAACCATGCATACAATGATGTGACCGCAGCCGAGGACGGAGAGCTTTATGTTAAAGTGAATCTTGGCAGTGAGACTTCGGGAAATTTCTTTCTTGCGCTTATATGCGACGGCGAGATAGTGAGTCTTGACGGAGAAAACGATACGGTCGGTATTGTAATGAATAACGGCAGCACAACATTTCAATGCGGGATACCCTTAAGCGGAGCGGAGGAAGGACTGCATTATTATCAGCTGTTTCTTGTTCAGCAGGACATGAACGATGCAGCTGAAATGTGTTCGGATTCTACATACAGGTATCGTGTGATAATTGGCTGATATAAGCCAAGGAGGCAAAACCACCGAACCGGCGCGAGGATAAATTATAATATTGAAATTGAGGGAGTTTTTTATGATGATATGGTTGTAAAAATGTTGACACATACACATAGAAGATGTATAGTATATATTGAGCGGATAAAACGAATACGCAGCAATGATACTGCGCGAACAATAATTTGGAGCTTAATGTAGTTTATTAATTTGATTGGCGGGGGAATATATGAGAGCAAAATGTCTTATTCCGGCACTCGTGCTGTCGGCGGCAGCGGCGCTTTTATTCGCGGGCTGCGCCGATTCTGCGGGAGAGTATATAAATTTGGAAAGTATGGAATCGGAAAGCATAGAAACGGAGGGCAATACAAAAGCACCCGAAGAAATATCGGGCTATGACGATTCCCCTTATACAAATTATGCAACCTGTTCGTACAATTCGGCGCATATATGCGGAGGAATGATTGATACGCTGCAAGAGGTTGACATACCGAGCCTGAGCTATAAGTTTTTATGCTCCAGGGTTGGCTGCAACCATCGCTATGACGACGCGTGCGAGCTTAATCAGGACCGTTCGGGCGTAAGGTATTACAATGGCGGACTGCTGTACACAAGCGAGGATTCGCTGTATTTCAGAAGCTCCTACGGCGAGATAAAAAAGCTTCATACCAATACATATTCGACGGAATTTTCGCAAAAGAATTATCCCGTCACAGATAAGGAGCCGTGGGCTCCGAGGGCAATAGGCAGTCTTGTATTTTTGAATGAAGAAGAACTCCTTGTCATTGCGAGCAATTATGTGTACGTCTATGACTTGCAGAGCAAAAAGGCGGGAGATCCGATAGAGATTTGCGACAGCGTTGTGATAGGAGTCTGTGTAAACGGAAACGAAGTATATTCTTATGATATGAACGGCAGGGCTTATCTTACAAGCCTTGAGGACGGAACCTCAAAGCTCATACTGGAGAAGGGCAGCAACATAAAGCTTTTGAACGGCAGGCTTTGGTATGCAGTATGGCTGGATGGAACCGCACAGATACGCAGCAATAATCTTGAGCTGACTGACGAGCGGATTGAGGCTGAATCGCAATTTGCGGAATTTACCCCTTGTGAAGAAGGCATACTGTATTTTAAGAGAAACGGCGGAAACGAGATTGTAATGCTGCATACCTTTGACGGAGAGGACACGGAGCTTTTGAATGGCAAGGATTTGGTTCTTTCCGCCGGGAAAGATGGCTATGAGTATGAGCTGACCGCAATCGGTATGCCGATGGTATATATCGGAGGAAGACTGTATATAAATTGCGTATGGAACGGAATGGGAGAAAATTACGGAGAAAACGACGAGGCTATCGTTTGGTATTGCGTGGAAAACGGTGAGATTACCGAGCTTACGGAGGAGTAAGAATGTTTGGCTGTGAATTGCGAAAAATAATAAAAAGCAGCTTTTTCAGACTGTCCTTGCTTCTGCTTTTTATCCTGCTTGGCATACTCGTATACTTTAAATGCATTCGCGGCGGGGCGGATTATTCTGAGGAAAGGTTTTATTTTGAACTGACCGACGGAAGAAACGGCTTGAACAGCGATGCGGAGGAGTATTATAAACAGCTTTCGGCAAATTTGGACGTACCATTTTTGCAGGCGCAGGAAGGAAAATATTCCTCCACCGCATTCGGCGACTATTATCTGCTGGGAGAGATTAGAGAGCAGGCGGCTTATGTCCAAAACGGGTATCCCGAGGACATGAGGGCTGTTGTGGAAAAAGCCTACAAAGATTTGCTCGGTGAAAAAAGCGTCTACGGCAGAAAAAATTACGCCAAAATCATCAAAATATATAACAGCGTCGTCGAAACGGAGATCATACCGCAGAAAAGCACGGAGAATTTCCTGTATAGCTTTCACGGAGAAGGCTCGGTGCTGTTTTGTATGGTTGCCGTGCTGTGGGTAACGGTGCTGACCGCGTACGTAATCGGAACGGAAGAATCAAAGGCGCTCGTGACCGTCGTGAGGTCAACGGCAGGCGGAAGAAGACGGCTGCTTGCGGCGAAGCTCCTGTCGGCTGCGGCGCTGACTGCGGCTGTTATGCTTGTTCTGACGCTCGCGGAATTTTTGATAGGGAGAATAATTTATAAGATTGATTGGAGAAGCCTCGGAGCGTCCGTGCAGTCGCTGTCGAAATACAAGATGTGCGATACCAAAATAAGCATATTCGGAATGCTTCTTTTGCTGAATTTCGCAAAGCTTATCTTCTTGCTGGCAGTTGCCGCGACGGCAGCAGCGCTTGCGGTATTTGTAAAGTCGGTTCCCGCGGCGGGAATCACTGCCGTTATTTATGAAGCGCAGCTTTTTTTGATTATGAACATGGATAAGAGCGGCTATATGGCGGATTTGAGGTTTATGAGGCTAAGACAGTACAATCCCGTGGGGCTTGTATGGGGAAGCTCATATATGAAATCCTACGATTACGCGAGGCTTATCGGCGTTCCCGTAAAGGTGCTGTACGAATGCATGACTGTCGCGGCTGTTTTTACGGCGCTGCTCGTCACGGCGGCGATTATAAAATCCGAGTATGTGAACAGGAGAAAAAATGGAAATTCGTATAATTAATCTTTCAAAGCAATACGGCAAAAAGAAAGCCCTCGACGGCTTCGGGTGCGTGCTGGAAAAAGGAATGAACATACTGCTCGGACCTAACGGCGCAGGTAAGACGACGCTTATGAACGGCATTGCGGACGCAATTAAAGTTACCTCGGGCGAGATACTTTACAACGGAGAAAATATATACGGAATGGGAGAAAAATTCCGCGCAAAGCTGGGTTATCTGCCCCAGAATCTTGAGTTTTACGATTATTTTACGGGAAGGGATATTTTGGAATATTTCGCCAAGCTTAAAAAGCTCAAAAAAGGCAGCTACGATACCGACGCCCTTTTGGAAACGGTCAATCTTACGGAGGCGGCGGATTTAAAGTGCGGCGGCTATTCGGGAGGAATGAAAAGAAGGCTCGGAATTGCCACGGCTATATTGGGAGACCCCGAGGTGATAATACTTGACGAGCCGACGGCGGGCTTGGATCCGAAGGAGAGGCATGTGCTTAAGGATAATCTTAAGCGTCTTGCCGAGAACAAAATCATAATAATGGCGACGCATATAATCTCCGACGCGGAGGATATAGGCGACAAAATTGTCTTGGTCAAATCGGGCAAAAATATCGGCGAGGGGACGATACAGGAGCTTTGCGAGCGGACAATGCGGGAAACGGGGGCGGAAAAGGTGAGCCTT
>JAMPDT010000135.1 GCA_023665525.1 Butyrivibrio sp.
CCCGAGCCTTTGCCGTGCACCACTCTTACGGGTGAAATATGCGACAAAAAGGCATCGTCGAGATATTTGTCAAGCGCAAGAACAGCCTCGTCCTGCGTCATTCCGATGAGATTTATCTCGGGAGAAACAGACATGGTTTTGCCCATTCTGAGCTTGCCTATGCCGGAGCCGTTGTTTTTGAGGCTTTCGGCGGCTGATGCCTCCTCAAGGATTTCGAGGTCCTTTATATTTACGGTGGAATGCAGTATTCCCATGCTTACCGTAAGCTCTCCGTTTGAGTTCGGCAGGGAATGCACCGTCCCGTCAAGGTTCAGGCTGTGAACGTGCACCCTGTCGCCTATGTGGAAATCCTTCGCGTCGTGTATGCGCGAGGGCGCGGAGGTTTTAATGCTGCGCTTGGAGTCAACACGATCCAATTTATCCCTGAGCCTGCGCCTTTCCTCCTCAAGCTCGGCAAGACTTACGCCCTTGGCTTGGGCGCGGTTCAGACTGCGGATCGTTTCGTCGGCGGTTTCCTTGGCGTCGCGCAAGAGCTCCGCCGCCTCGTCCCGTGCCTTTTGCAGAATAGCCTCCGAGCGTTCGTCAAGACGCTCGTTTTTGGCTTTAAGCTCTGCCTTGAGAGCCTCGATTTCTCTTTTGTATTCCTCGATTTCAAGCCTTTCGCGCTCTATTTTGACGCGGCTTTCCTCAAGCTCCGCGATCACGTCCTCAAACGCCTTATCCTCCGAGGCGAGAGACGCCTTTGCGTCCTCGATGATATGCGGGGCAAGTCCGAGCTTTCCCGATATGGCAAAGGCGTTGCTCTTGCCGGGAATGCCGATTAAAAGCCTGTAAGTCGGAGCGAGCGTAGCCACGTCGAACTCGCAGCAGGCGTTTTCAACGCCGTCCGTAGAGAGGGCGTATATCTTAAGCTCGCTGTAATGAGTGGTGGCTGCCGTGGTCACTCTGAGCCTGTGAAGGCTGGTGAGTATTGAAATCGCGAGCGCCGCGCCCTCCGTCGGATCTGTTCCCGCGCAAAGCTCGTCGAAAAGCACAAGCGAATCCGAATCCGCCTTTTCGAGAATCTGCACGATATTCGTCATATGCGAGGAAAAGGTCGAAAGGCTCTGCTCTATGCTCTGCTCGTCGCCTATGTCGGCAAAAATTTCCTTGAACACCGTAAGCTCCGAATTGTCGAGAGCGGGAATATGCAGTCCCGCCTGCGCCATCAGCGAAAAAAGTCCGACGGTTTTGAGCGTGACGGTCTTTCCGCCCGTATTGGGACCCGTGATTATGAGCTGGTCGTATTTGTCGCCGAGATAAATGTCCACGGGAACGACCTTGGAGCCGTCGATCAGCGGGTGCCTGCCCTTTCGTATGTTTATGCGTCCACAGGTATTCATAAGAGGCTCGCTTCCCTTGCAGCTCAAGGAGAGCTTCGCCTTGGCAAAGGCAAAATCAAGAAAGCTCAGGGCTTCGTAATTTGCCGAAAGCTCCGCCGTATGATTGCCCGCCATGGCGGACAGCGTGGCGAGTATTTTGGCGATTTCGTCGTTTTCCTTTATTTCAAGCTCGCGTATTTCATTGTTGAGCTTTACCACGGACATCGGCTCTATGAAAAAGGTCGAGCCCGCCTTGGACTGGTCGTGCACCATTCCCGGAACCTGCGATTTGTATTCGGATTTGACGGGAACGCAGTAGCGCCCCTCCCTTGTGGTTATGACCGCCTCTTGGAGATACGCGCGTTCGCTTCCGTTGAGCATACGCGAAAGCTCGTTCTTGATTCTTTCGGCGCAACCGCGCATTTGGCGGCGTATGCTTTTCAGCTCGGGCGTCGCGTCGTCCGCTATCTCCTCCTCGGAAATTATGCAGCGTTTGATTTCGTTATTGACCGCTGTCAAAGGCTCTATTGAGTTAAACAGCTCAAAAAGCGAGTCGCGGACGGCGTTTTCGTCCTCCGCGCCCTCCGCGCCGTAGCGTTTGGCGGAGGCGGCGATGCTTAAAAGCGCGCTTATGTCAAGCAGCTCGCGTATTCCGAGCGTGCTGCCGATTTCCATGCTTTTGACCGAGGCGCGTATGTCCTTAAGTCCTCCGAAGGAGACGCTCCCGCGCCTGTAAAGCCGCGAAGCAGCGTCGGTGGTTATTTTGAGCGAGTATGTGACCTCTCCGACATCCGTGGAGGGAAGAAGCTCCATGCACAGCCGTTTCCCCGGTTCGGACGAGGCGTGCGCTGTCAGCCGCGATATTATTTTGTCGTATTCGAGTATTTTCAAGGATTTACTGTTCATAGTTACATAATACATTAAACGCGCGCAAAGTTCAATGATTAAGATGGGGCAATTTTCACATCTATGTCATAGAATGTTCATAATTTAATAGTATACTGTCAGCATTAGTCATAGCGTATAAACGGAAGGTTTTCGATTTTTGCGAACGGAGAAATTCTATGGACGAAAACAACGGGGATAAAAAATACGATCTTTACACCGAGCATATTGTGCCCGAGCACGGCAGGAAAATCAAGCGTCTGCTCAAAAAAATGCTTTTGGTGCTGGCGATGGCGGTTTTTTTCGGGCTTGTGGCAGGCTTGGTGATGATAATCGTATACAGGGCGGGCAGCAGATTCTTTCCCGAGCAGGAAACGAAGCGGGAGGTTACGCTGGCACAGGCAACGACCGCCGAAACCAAGCCCGAGGAAACGCCCGAGGCGACGACGGAGCACGAAACGGTTACATTACCGTCCGCCACGCAGACCTCTGCGGCAAAGCCCGAGGAAACGACGACGGCGGGAGAGGGCGAAACGATTCCGGGGGTTGACGAGATTGAGCGTATCCATGAGGCGTACAAGGCGGTTGCCGCCAAGATAAACGGCGCTTCGGTGACGGTGGCTGTGTTCGAGGACGGAGTGGACTGGTTCGACACGGTGTATCAGAACGTGAGCTATGAGTACGGTCTTATTGTCGCAAGGGACAGCGGCTACTGCTATATTCTTACGGATTACAGCGTGCTTGCCGACAAGACGGAAATATCCGTGACCTATTCCGACGGAAGCGTCAGAAACGCCGAGCCGATTATGGGCGATTCGTCAATCGGAATGGCGGTAATAAGGGCACAGCTTGCCGAAAACGAAAATATACGTCCCGCCGTCCTCGGAAATTCCGACCTGCTTTCGCAGGGCGACGCGCTTATCGCGGTAGGCAAAATATACGGCTATACGGGAACGGTGGGCTACGGGACCGCTGCGGGGGGGGATAAGATTCTTGCAAATACGGATTCAGAATTTAATATAATAAACACGGATATTGCGTCGGACGCAGGCGCGACGGGCGCGCTGTGCAACCTTGACGGGGAGGTGGTTGGAATCATAACTCCCGCCTACGTCGGCAGCGGCAGCTTTGTGAACGCATACGCGATTTCGGGCGTCCATATGCAGATAGAGCGCCTTATCAACGCGAAGCAAAGGGCTTATTTGGGGATAAAGGGGCAGAGCGTTACGGCGCAGATCCAAGCGCTCCACCAAATACCCGAGGGAATTTATCTGTCCGCCGTCGAGGTCAACTCTCCCGCGCACAATTCGGGAATACAGACGGGCGACGTGATTACGGCTGTCGGACGGGAGAGCGTTACCGATATGAATCAGTTTATGAACGCGCTTTCCGAATATGCTCCGGGCGACAATATTGAGATCACCGTCAAAAGAAGGGGCAGGGATTCGTATAAAGAGATTGTATTCAGAGTGACTTTGGGAGTACAATAGATTTAGAATTTATTTTAAAGGCAGGAGAAAGATGAAATATATCGAAACCTTCAGAGAGGGCGAGCGCGTATCGGAAATATTTTTCTGCAAGCACAAGACGATAGCCGTCGCCAAGAACGGCAAGGAGTACGGCAGTATTGTTTTGCAGGACAAAACAGGTAAAATAGACGGCAAAATATGGGATTTGGGCTCGGCGGGGATCCGCGATTTCGACAGTCTTGACTACATAGAAGTAAAGGGCGACGTTACGGTTTTCAACAACGCCTTGCAGCTCAATATCAAGGAGGTGCGCCGCGCCGACGCGGGGACGTATTCGGAGGGCGATTACCTGCCCGTTTCCGCATACGATATAGAGGAGATGTACGCGGAGCTTACGGGATACATAAATAAAATAAGCAATCCCTATTTAAGCGCGCTCGCGCATAAATTTTTTACCGAGAATACGGAATTTATCAAAAAATTTAAAAGGCATTCCGCCGCAAAAAGCGTCCATCACGGATTTGTGGGCGGGCTTTTGGAGCATACCTTGGGCGTGACGAGGCTTTGCGTTACGCTTGCCGACAATTACAAATTCCTGAACAGGGATTTGCTCATTACGGCGGCTGTTTTTCACGACGTCGGCAAGGTGTACGAAATTTCGGAATTTCCCGAAAACGACTACACCGACAGCGGACAGCTCCTCGGACATATCGTTATGGGCAGCGAGCTTATAGGGAACGCGATACGGACGATAGAGGGCTTTCCCGCGTCGCTCGCCCGCGAGCTTAAGCACTGTATACTGTCGCACCACGGCGAATTTGAGTTCGGCTCGCCCAAGCGTCCCGCGCTCATCGAGGCTCTTGCGCTTCATTATGCCGACGACCTCGACGCGAAGCTTGAAACCTTCAAGGAGGCGCTTGATGCTCCGGGCGCGCAGGCGGGAGAATGGCTTGGCTTTAACCGAATGCTTGACAGCAATATCAGAAAAACCATAGGTTGACACATATGAAAATATCTAAAAACCGGGATTACGAGCTTATAATTGAGGATCTGACACAAAAAGGAGAGGGCGTAGGCAGGATAGACGGCTACGCTCTTTTTGTGAAGGATACGGTTATAGGCGACCGAATAATTGCCCGTGTGACCAAGGCGAACAAAAGCTACGGCTACGGTCGCCTTATGAAAATAATCGAGCCGTCGCCCGACCGCGTTGATCCGCCCTGCCCCGTGTCGCGCGCCTGCGGCGGCTGTACGCTTATGGCGATGTCCTATGCCTCGCAGCTTGAGTTCAAAAGGAATCTGATCCGCTCAAATCTTGCGCGAATAGGCGGGCTTACCGACATAGAGGTTCCTCCCGTTATCGGAATGGACACCCCATATCGCTACCGCAACAAGGCGCAGTTCCCCGTCGGCGCGGACCGCGACGGAAATATTGTCATAGGCTTTTACGCCGGGCGGACCCATTCGATAATTCCCTGCGGCGACTGCCTTATAGGCGATTCCGTAAACGCAGGAATTCTTGCAGAAATCAAAAATCATATGCTTAAATACGAAATCAAGCCCTATGACGAGCGTTCTCATACCGGGCTGCTCCGTCATGTTCTGATCCGCGTCGGCTTTGCCACGGGAGAGGTTATGGTCTGCCTTGTGATTAACGGGGAGGCGCTTCCCGCTTCGGCTGAGCTTGTTAAAGCCCTTCAAAAGCTGTCCCTTCCCGATGACAGAAAAATTGCAAGCATTATGCTCAACCTGAACACCGAGCGCACAAACGTGATTCTCGGCGCGGAGTGCCGATTGCTTTGGGGCGCACCCTACATAGAGGATTTTATCGGTGAAATAAAATACCGAATCTCGCCGCTTTCCTTTTATCAGGTAAATCCCTCGCAGACGCGTCGGCTTTACGCTCTTGCGCTCGACTTTGCGGAGCTTACGGGCAGCGAAACCGTTTGGGACCTTTACTGCGGTATCGGCACAATCTCACTTTTTCTCGCGCAAAGGGCGCGCAAGGTCTATGGCGTCGAAATCGTACCCCGGGCAGTTGAGGACGCCCGCCGCAACGCCG
>JAMPDT010000136.1 GCA_023665525.1 Butyrivibrio sp.
CCTGTAAGGCTGCGCCATATAGTATACGGAAAGATTAAAAACCGCGAAAAAGCAGCTTAACAGGATTATTCCCGCGCAGACCGAAGCGACGGTGACAAAGCTGCCCTCCTTTCCGATCAGCGCGCCGATTGCCGCGTAAGCCGCGGACAGCATAAGCGCGGGAACCGAATCAATGGCGATAAGGTACCTAAGCCTTATAAGGAAATTGGCGGTTATGTCGTCCTTTCTGCGGTAATAGCCGTTCTTAAGCAGATCGACGTCGCACCTGTAATACATACGCCTGCATATCTGCCCGCTCGAGGAAAGAGCGTACATCGCGAATACCAAAACGGGCATCGAATACGAAACCGCCTTGTATACGCTCTCCTCCATACCCTTGTTCACCATAATCAACGCCGCCGCAAAAACAAGCAGCACGATAAGCGCCCTGACCGCGACGCACCTTGATATAAATTTCCTGTCGCGCTTGAAAAAAATGCGGTTGGAGTACCTGTACGCGCCCATATTCGCGTCCTCCAATACCTTTTCCCTGATTTCCGCGCCGTTTTTCTCGAAATAATCGTCGTCCGCGGGATTAATCTCGCCTATTTCCTCCCTGCTGTCAAGTATTTTTTTGGTAAAAAGAACGGAGGCAATTTTCGCGTAGCCGTTGTAATTCCATATATAATATATGAAAAACGAGGACACTATCAAAATTATGAGCATCCACGACGTATTGAAAATAAGATTGTACGCGTTCGGCACGTAACCGCGTATATACGGGACAAAATAAGCCGTCAGAATCGAAACAAGCATCACGGCGATGCTCGCTCCCTTTATCGACGCAAACGTGCTCCTCGTGCTTCTGAACACAAGGATATTTATCGCGTCGCCGATAAATCTTGAAAGCACTACCGTAAGCGTCAGGTAGAACGCCCTGAATACGTCCATTCCGAAAACCGAGAACACAAGCCAGAACGAAATCAGCTCGTAAACCGCCTTGCGCAGAATAAGCATTCTGAAATAGTCCCTGGGACTGCACTTAAGCTCCCTGAGCATTACGAAGCCCTCTTTATTCACCTTAAAAATTCCCGAATTGTTTATCGAGCCGCAAAAGCAGGATAAAATAACCGTAAAATATACGAAGCAGTTTTCAATCGCAAAGCCGTTCACGCCCACCGCCGAATATCGGGCGAAAAAATATCTCGGCATCAGCATAAAAAACGCGACATACAGCGCCGTCTGCACAATCTGCCAAAGCATATGAAAAATTTCGGCAATAACGCACGCCGCCCTCTGCGCCTTTCCCGGACTGTACGCGCCCGCCTTTACCAATCTTCCCAAAATAGGGATCCTGCTTATAATGTATATAAGTCTGTTGCCGCGCGATGCGTATGTTGCGTAGCCGGCACGCAGAATCGTCTTAAGCATCAGTCTCTTCCCCGCTCTCCGTAGTTATTTCCTCTATATGCTTCCTTATATCATCGTCGTCCAGCGCGTCCGCCGTAAAGCCCTCGACGGCTCCGTGATTGATCGTGAGTATTTCGTCGCTTGCCTCACGCACGCTTTCAAGCGAATCCGCCGTCATTATAATGATATGCTCCGCCGTCATCGAATCTATGAAACGCTTTACCGCCTTTTTGTTGCTGCTCGCAAACGGCTCGTCCATAAGTATGACGGGAGAATTGACAGCCATTGTGACTATCATCTGGAGCGCCTGCTTTTCTCCGTCGGTGTACTCGCGTATCAGCATATCGAGAGTGTCCTCTCCCATGCCCAGCATTTCAAAATATTTGTCGATCATTTCCTCGCCGCTTCCGTGGAGCCGCAGGCAGTAGCGCACATACTCCCTGCCCGTCATATATTCCATAAGCAGCGGCTCCTTGGTGACAAAGCCGAAGTCGGCGTAATCGGCGGTCTTTTCGCCGGTCGCGCCGTAAAGACGAATCTCTCCGCTGTCGGGAGTCGCTTCCCTGCCTATACAGTCGAGGAATGTGGTCTTGCCCGACTTGGCTGCGCCCAGCACGGCGTACACGCTTCCCTGCTCGAAGGTATAGCTCGCGTTCCCGATAATCGTAACCTCATCGTATTTTTTGCACAGATTCCTGACAATCAGCCTCACCGCGCCACCTCCGTATAATTCGTGTACTTTTTTATTGTAACCCCTCCCGCAATTTTTGTAAATGACAAAAAGACTTCTTTGTGATATACTCTTTATCGGATTTACAAAAGAAAAAGCAATTCACAGGAGCCGAGGGGGATAACTGCCATGAAAAAATTTTTTCTCAAATGGGGACACGCGCTTATGGCGCTCTATCTGTTCATACATATGCCGTGTTTTATATACCTTGAATCCCATGTAACCGAAAATTACCATTTGATTCACTGTCCGTTGGACGATTACATACCGTTCTGCGAGTATTTCATACTGCCGTATTACTTTTGGTTCGCCTTCATAGCGATTGCCTGCGTTTATTTTTTCATACGCTCGCAGGCGGAATGCATACGCATGGGCTCGTACCTCATAATAGGAATGCTCATCGCGGTTATAATATATTTTGTATATCCCAACGGACTTGGGGATTTCAGACCGCACGAGTTCCCGCGCGAAAACTTCTGCACCGACCTTGTGCGCGCCCTCTACAAATCGGATACCTCGACCAATGTGCTGCCGAGCCTTCATGTATACAATACGCTCTGCGTCGCCGTCGCGGTCTTTAAGTCCAAAACCTTCGGCAGGGCGCAGACGGCGGTCCGAATTGCCACCGCCGCCGTTTCGCTGCTTATATGCGCCTCAACGCTGTTTTTAAAGCAGCATTCGGTATGGGACGTTGCCGCGGCCGTCGCTTTGGCGGCTGCCCTTTATCCTCTTATCTACAAATGGAAGTTCTTCACCTCAATAGGAGAAAAAAAGTCTCCCGCAGAGCAGGAGCCTTAATGCGACAATATATGAACGACAACTACGACGATATTATAAATCTTCCTCATCACATCTCGGACACCCGACCCCGTATGAGCCTTTACGACAGGGCGGCTCAGTTTTCTCCGTTTGCCGCCGTAACCGCCCACGGCGAGGTGATAAGAGAAACCGAGCGGCTCACCGAGGATAAAATAAGCCTCGAGGAATCGGACGCCGCTCTTATAAACGAGCAGCTTCTTTTTATCTCCGAAAACCTTTCCGGCCGCCCGTTCGTCCGCGTCACTTATTTTGTGCCCGACCAAAGGAAATCGGGCGGCGCTTACGTGCGCGCGGACGGAAACGCCAAAAGGCTCGACCTCTGCGAGCGGCTCCTCATACTTGAGGACGGCGCGAAAATACCTCTCGACGATATAATACGCATAGAAGCTATTTAATCAGCGATTCTATTTCCTCGGCAAGCTTCTTTGCCGCCTTTTCGTGCGTCTTTTCGGTGGGGTGCCAGTCCGCCGCGTAGCCGTCGGAGGCTGACTGAACGTCAAAATCCATGTACGAGACCTTCTCGTCGCCCGTAGCGCTCACATAAGCGTCAACGGCGTCGTGCATGGAGCCGCACAGGTCGGCGCCCATAATTCCCAGCGTGCAGAGAATATGCGCGTCGGGATTTTTTTCTCTTACGACCTTAAGAAACTCCACATAGCCGTCCGTGTATTCCTGCCTTTTGTCCTTATTCGAGCCTGTGTAGGAGGCGTCGTTGGTTCCAAGGTTCACCACGACAATGTCGGGAACAAACCTTGAGAAATCCCAGTCCGTTTCGTCAAGCGAAATATTTCCTCCGCTCGCATAGGATTTGCCGAGCTTGGCGTATACGGGAGGCACCGTCTGCTCCTCAACCCTGCTGCCGTCCCCGCTGTACCCCGAAATAATACCGTGACCGCTGAAAGATACTAGACTGTAATCCGCGTCAAGCAGAGCCGCCGTCTTGAAGGCGTATGCTTTGGTAGCGTCCTCGGTGCTTGTCGAAAAGTGATTTTCCTTAACCTCGTCGTCAACTCCGTAGCCGCAGGTAATGGAGTCGCCGATGAACTCAATCCTTAAATCCTTTGCCTCGGTGGGCTTTATGTCCCCATCGGAGGTAACGTTAATGCTCTTAATTCCGATAATGCTGTTTGCCGCCTCGGAAAGCTTGATGATCTTGACCTTGTATTCCTTTTCGCCCCCCGAAAGCGGAATTTTGAACTCCTTCTGCATTTGGAGCATCTGCTCGTCCATTACGCGCTCGTCGTCCACATATACCGCGAATCTCGCGGCGCTGTCGCGGTTGCCCGGCGTTGCCGAGCTGTCGCCCTGCATTATCACGGACGCCTCCGTTCCCGTAAAGGTAAACTCCACGGCGCTGCCCGAATGTATCAGCCACAGCACATTGCCGCTGTTCATCTGCGATCTGCCTATCTGTTTAACGTATTCCTCCGTAGGTGTAAAACTTTTCTCGCTCAATCCCTGTTCCTCCGTTTTGCTCTCCTGTGTAGCCATATCCTGCGTTTCGGTCGTTTCCGACGGCGAGCCGCTCTCCTTTCCGCAGGCGGTTAAGCCCATTACGGAGGCAAGCGCGATTCCGGCGATTGCCAATCCCATTTTTTTTCTCATAAAAACCTCCCGTTAAAATATAATATATATTTATATTCACAGGCTCCGAAAAGCCGGAGCCCGCGGTTATGCCGTCAGCCGTTGAGTATGCCGTGCACAAGCTCCTTCAGGGTAAGCGGCAGGAACGGCTTTGTCAGATAATCGTCAACTCCCAGCTCCGTGAGCCGCTTTATTGTCTCGATATTTTTATCCGAGGTCATAAAGACGACGGGAGCGTGCGCCGCCTCAATAATACCCGCCAGCGCTTCGATTCCCTCCATATCGGGCAGGCTTTCGTCGAGCAGCACCAAATCAATGCCGCCCTCCGAGAGAAGCTCCAGCACCTTCTGCGTTTCGGACGCGCCGATAACCTTATGCATCGGCTCGTCGTCCATTATAAATTCAGCCGTTTCTATATTGGTACGCTCGTCGCCGACGACAAGAACGGTCTTTCGCTCTCCCTCCGACTGCTGCCGCATTTTGTATTCCTTGTCCTCATCAATCATCTGGAGCATTATATCCGCTATCTCCGGGTCAAACTGACAGCCCTTGCCCCTCTCGATTTCGGCGCGCACCTCCTCCTGAGGCAGAACCTTTCTGTAACTGCGGTTGCTCGCCATAGTGTCGTAAGCGTCCGCAACGCCGATAATCCTTGCGATCTCGGGTATATCGTTCCCGCGCAGTCCGTTCGGATAGCCCGCGCCGTCGTACCTTTCGTGGTGGGACCTCGCCGCCTGAGCGATCATGCCTCCGCCCGGTATTCCCTTTAATATATGGTAGCCCGTCACCGGGTGAACCTTAACCAGCTCGTATTCCTCCGGCGTAAGCTTTCCGGGCTTGTTTATCACGATCTCGGGGATCCTTATTTTGCCAACGTCGTGCAGAAGCCCCGCGCGGTAAATTTCCTCCTGCTCCTCCGCGCTCTTTCCCATACGCATTGCAAGCCGCCTCGAATATTCCGCCACTCGCTTGGAATGTCCGCTGGTGTAGCGGTCCTTTGCGTCCACAGCCTCGCTCAACGCCGTAACCGTCTGAATCTGCTGCATACGGATTTCCTCCGTCTGCTCGCTCACCTTGACCTCAAGCTCCTTTCGCAGCCTTTCAAGCTCTTCCTTTCTCTTGGAGTTGTTAATCATAATAATGACTGTCCATGTTGCGAAAACAATAAGCTCGACGCACACCACCGCCAAATATACCTTGAACCACGTGTGCTCCCATATCTGCATTTTCTTTACAAGCGTATAGGATTTCTCCT
>JAMPDT010000137.1 GCA_023665525.1 Butyrivibrio sp.
TTTCCCGCCACAACCTCAATCATATTGATTATGTGGGTCCTGAAGCCCTCGCCCTTTACCTCGTAAAAATTCTCGGGCTTGGTGACAAAATCGAGCGCCCCCAGCTCAAGCGCGCGCATCGTTTCCTTAGCGCCCTCCTTGGCTACGGTGCTGACAACGACGACCGCCTCATGCATACGGTTTTTTTGAAGCATCTCAAGAAGCTCAAGACCGTTCATTTTCGGCATATTAATATCGAGAATTATCAAATCGTAATATCCCGGATGAAGAACGAGCTTATCGAACCCCTGAACACCGTCCACCGCGAAATCCAATACTTCGTATTCACTGTTCTGCTTTATTATATCAGATATAACCCTTCTCATGAGTGCAGAGTCATCAATTATCAAAAATTTTCTGCCCACTTTAAAGCTTCTCCTTTATTTCCATCGCAGAATGCGTACAAAACGGGGCTGCGGTCAATATTTCGCGTCCCTGCGCATTTTTCTTTCTTCCTCAAATATATACTTGATCAGAGTTTCCCTGCTTTCCCTTGAAATGCCCGCAAACTCTATTCTGTGCTCGAAAACGCTTATCCTGTCGGGCATCTCGAAGGACATTATGACCTTCGCGGGCAGGCAGTACCTTATCGGTCCGCCCGAGCCGACAATATCAAACTGCACGACAAGCTTTCTCGCCTTTTCTATTTTTCTGCCGCCTATGAACCTTAAGCCGCCGCCGCTTATGTCAAGGCTTGTTCCGTCGCAGAAATCCGCCGCCGTCTGCAAGCGCTTCGGCGCCGTATGCTCCCTCAGAAAAGCCTCGTACTCCTCCTCGGTAATCTGCGCGTATTTTACGGCGATCGATTTTTCGAGCCGATAATACTGGCGTCTCTGATGCTTGCGAAGCTCCGACGTCAGCGATATTTCCATTGAGTATATATTCCCGGATTTGAATCTGTCCACAATAACGGCTATGCTTTGGTAAAGCCCCTTATGCGTGTAAAAGAAAACCTCATACTGCTGTCCCTTTGACAGCGGGACAAGGTTCCTCTGCTTTATGGGCATAGCCGCCATAATATTGCCGTTCTCCGTAAAATCAAGCACCTGACTTACATATACATTGGGAGCTACTCCGTCTTTTACCTGCTCCTCCGTCAGAATATCCCTGAAATCAATTTTATCGCCCTCAGAAATCAGATTGTCGAACATTCAAAACCTCCTAAACAGCCTTTTTATTTTCTTCTGCGGCTTTCAAAAACTCTGCCGAAAAAATACGAAACGCCCCTCTTGTTCACCGGCTCGCCGTCCTCCCCGTTCATAAGACGCTCGCTTATCGTGCGCAGCGCCGCTGCGGGCTTGGAGGAGGGATAAGCGATCGAAACCGGCTTCTGCTTCATGACCGCCCTCGTAATATTGGAATCGTAGGGAACGTCGCCCAAATATATAAGCTCTATTCCCAAAAACCTCTCCACAACCGCGGAAAGCTTTTCATAAATCGCCTTGCTCTCGGCGGAGGAGCTTACCTTGTTGGCTATCACGTTGATTTTAACGGAGTCCCTGTCAAAATCCCGGTGCATTGCCAGCGCCTTTAGGAGCGCGTAGGAATCGGTTATCGACGTAGGCTCCGGCGTAGTCACCAAAAGCACCTCGGGGCTGGATGCCACGAACTCAAGCACGGACGGAGAAATTCCCGCTCCCGTGTCCACGATTATAACGTCCGCAAGCTCCTCAAGCTCCGAAAGCTTATGCACCAGCCGCTTGACCTGCTCGTGGTCAAGATTGACCAGCTTCGCAATGCCTGAGCCGCCCGATACAAACATAACGCCCTCGGGACCCTCGGTGATAATCTCCCTAATCTCCCTGCCCCTGAACATAATGTCGGCGAGCGTGTATTTCGGTATCACGCCGAACATAACCTCTATATTGGCTAAGCCGAAATCCGCGTCGAATATAATTACCCGCTTGCCCTCTCTTCGGAACTGCAAGGCAAGGTTAATGGAAACGCTGGACTTGCCTACGCCTCCCTTTCCGCTTGTCACCGTAATTATTCTGGTACCCGAAACGTTCACCTGATTCTGCTGCTTAATAATAGTCCGTAGTTTTTCTGCCTGGTCCATTTACTACCTCCGTATCCCCGCGTCCTACTCGCCTCCGAGAAGGCTTTTGGCAAGCTTCTGAACATCGGCACGCTCAATATCATCGGGTACGTTCTGTCCGTAAGTCATGTATGACAAGGGTTCCTGTGTGTATAGCTTTATATTCAGTATATTGCCCAGCGAATTGGTTTCGTCAAGCTTCGTGAACAAAAGCCTGTATCCTTTAAGCTCCTTATATGCGTCGCATATGCTTATGATGTCCCTGTATTTGGTGGTCACGCTCAGCACGAGGAAAATAATCACCTCAATGTCCTCAAACGAATTTCTTACGTTCTCAATCATCTCGATAAGCTCGCCGCGCTGCTCCTCGTTTTTGTGGGAGCGTCCCGCCGTGTCTATGAAAACCATCTCGTAATCCGATAAATCCTCGAGTGCCTCGGTTATCTCTGCCGGACTGTATATCACGCTGACGGGAACGTCGAGTATATTGGCGTAGGTGTTAAGCTGCTCCACCGCCGCTATTCTGTATGTATCCGCGGTAATCATCGCGACCTTGCAGTTCTGCTCTATTTTAACGTTGGAGGCAAGCTTTGCGATTGTCGTCGTTTTGCCCACTCCCGTGGGACCCACGAAAAACACCGCCTTATGCCTGCCGTTTTTTTCAATATCTATCGGCTCTCCCAGCTTAAGTATGATTTTTTGGTAAACCGACGCGAGTATGCTGTCAAGGTTCGATTCCTTCTTAAGCGAGCTTTCGATGTCGTTGATTATGGCGTTGGCGTACTTTTCGTCAACCTCGTTTTCTATAAGCTTATTGTAAATAAGCTTGAGCGATTTGAAATTGGCTGTATTTTCCCTGCCGGGGCCGGTTGCCGAGGGCTCCTCCTTAGCCTCGCGGGGAGCTTCCTCCTCCTTAACCATCTGATTGCGGAGCATATCGTGAAGGCTGTCAAGCTTATGCTCTATGGTTTCCGCCTGACGCCCCGACACGGTCGGAGCCGCGGCTTTGTCGTCCGCCCTTAAATCTATCCTCGGAGCCTGCGCCTGCTTCTGAACAGCCTCGTCGCGCGCCTGACTGAAAGTCGGCTTTTTGCTGTTTACGTTCTGCTCGAAATCCCGTTCCTCCAGCGCCGCCGTTATCTCGACGAAATCCTTTTTGAACAGCTTCGCAATGCCGCGCTGCTTCATATTCCTGACGTTCAGCACCACCGCGCCGGGTCCCAGCTCATCCCTTGCCTTCATCACAGCCTCGGTTTCGCTGCTGCCTGTGTATTTTTTTACTATCATACTATGCCGTCACCATCCCAACCGACTGTAATTCAACATCCGATTCAACCTCATTGTAGGACACCACGATAAGGTCCTTTATATAATCGTTGGTCAGCCGTTTAAAATACATTCTTACGATAGGAGATGTAATAACTATCGGTGTTTTGCCCATCTCCTCAAGCTTTGCCGCCTCCGCTTGAACCGCGTTTATTATATTCCTTACCCTGTCGGGCGAAAGGTTAATATATGCGCCCTGCTCGGTCTGCTTAACCGAATTCATAATCTCCTGCTCCAGCGTGGGGTCGAGCGTTATGACGCTCGTAATCTCGCTCGCGACAAAAAACTTGTTGGATATTGCGCGCTTAAGGCTCTGCCGCGTATATTCGGTAAGTACGTCCGTATCGCGGGTAACGCCCGCATGGTCCGCAAGGGTTTCAAAAATCGTAAGCAAATCCCTTATGGAAATGCCCTCCTCCAAAAGGTTCTGGAGCACCTTTTGGATCTCTCCGACGCCCATAAGCTTGGGTACAAGCTCCTCGACAAGCGTGGGGTTGTTTTCCTTGAGATTGTTGATAAGGTTCTGCGTATCCTGTCTTGTAAGCAGCTCCGCAATATGGGATTTGATGATCTCCGTGAGGTGCGTCGCGATAATCGAGGGCGGATCGACGACCGTATAACCGAGCGATTCCGCGCGCTCTCTCTGATTCTCGGTAATCCATATCGCGGGGAGGTGGAACGACGGCTCGAAAGTCGGTATGCCCGTAATCTCCTCCTCGACGAAGCCGGGGTTCATCGCCATATAGTGGTCAAAAAGGATTTCGCCCTCGCTGACCTGTATTCCCTTTATTTTTATAATATACTGATTGGGGTTAAGCTGTATGTTGTCCCTTAATCTTATTATCGGCACGACCGTACCCAGCTCCAAAGCCACCTGCCGCCTTATCATTACAACTCGGTCGAGCAAATCTCCGCCCTGATTAACGTCCGCGAGAGGAATTATGCCGTATCCGAACTCAAGCTCGATCGGATCGACCTGCAAAAGCGAAACGACGTTTTCGAGCTTGCGGGTCTCCTGCGCCTCCTCGACCTCTTCCTCAACCTCCTCCTCAATTTCCCTGACGGATTTTTTGCGGTTGGAAACAAGTCCCCATATGAAAAGCACCGCTCCTATCGGAATGAACACGTAAGCGGGCAGCGGCGTCGCTATGCCCAAAAGCGCCAGCGTAACGCCGACGATCATAAGGACCTTGGGCAGCGCGAAAAGCTCTCCGATAATTTCGTCCGGCAGCTCCTCCCCCTTTGACGCCTTGGTTACGAGAATACCCGTTGAAAGCGATATGAGAAGCGAGGGAATCTGACTGACAAGTCCGTCGCCTATCGTAAGCAGCGCGTACTGATTAAGCGCCTCTGTAAGCTCCATTCCCTGCCGCATAACTCCCATCAAAATCCCGCCGACAAGGTTTATTACCGTAATTATAAGTCCCGCCGTCGCATCTCCCTTTACATACTTGGTCGCGCCGTCCATGGCGCCGAAGAAGGTTGATTCCTGCTGAATCTTATCGCGCCTTTCCCTTGCCTCCTTGTCCGTGATCGCACCCGTGTTGAGGTCGGCATCTATCGCCATCTGCTTACCGGGCATCGCGTCGAGGGTAAAGCGCGCCGTTACCTCGGACACGCGCTCCGAGCCTTTATTGATAACCACGAACTGAACTATCAGCAGTATGATGAACACCACAAACCCCAGCACCATATCGTTTTTGGCGACGAACTGACCGAACGCCACAACGACCTTGCCGGGATTGCCCGTGCTTAGGATCAGCTTCGTGGAGGACACGTTAAGTCCTATTCTGAAAATGGTCGTAAACAAAAGTATAGTGGGGAACGCCTGCATATCAAGCGCCTCCTTGGAGTAGAGCGCGGTAAAAAGGATTACCATGGCGACGGATATATTTATTGCCATCAAAATATCCAAAAGTCCCGAGGGTACGGAAATAAAAAGGCTTACAATCGCGGTAAGAAGATATATGCCTATAAATAAGTCCGTCTTTTTGAACTTCATTGCACCTGCTCCTTTCCTTAGTATTGCGCCGCTTTTCCGCGCATAAATGAGATGCCCGAAGGGTATTTCCTTAGTATTGCGCTGCTTTTCCGCGCATAAATGAGATTCTCTTAAATCTTATTTTTAAGCTTCCATACAAACGCGAGAACCTCGGCGACCGCCTGGTAAAGCTCCTGCGGAATCTCCATGTCAAGCTCCACGTTATAGTAAATCATTCTGGCAAGAGGCTTGTTTTCCACAATCTCCACGTCGTTTTCCCTTGCCGTTTCCTTAATCTTGAGCGCCAAATAGTCCTCGCCCTTGGCGACTACCACGGGCGCGCGGCCC
>JAMPDT010000138.1 GCA_023665525.1 Butyrivibrio sp.
GGAGGAATATGTAACCTTATCCGTAGAATTGTTCCTTACAACCTGAGCCGCAATATCGCTCAGCGAGGAGGATATCAAGGGGTACATTGTGGCGACGGACTCGGACGTATTTACAAGGCTTACGGATTTTATCTGATCGCTGTCCACGACAACCTCAATATCCACGGGATTGGTTGAGAGAACCATGGAGGAGGTATAGACTCCGGGGACGAAGGTCTGCGCGGCGGTCGGAGCGGAATGGTTTTTCTTGGATTTTCCCGTAAAAATCAGGAAAAGCAGTACGATAAGTATTATGCCGAGAACTGCGAAAATCAGGGTATATATGATTTCCCTAAGCTTCAGGACAAGTATTTTGGTTTTGGAACTCATGGCAAACTCCCATAGCTGATTATTACAGATTATTATTTTACGGGCGGAAATATTACTTTTTTCGTAAGGAAGAATAAAATGTCACTGCAAATTTTGATGGGCGCGTCGGGACACGGCAAGTCGTTCACTCTGTACAGCAGAATAACGAAGGAGGCGAAGGAGCGGCGGGACTGTCGGTTTGTCATCGTGGTCCCCGAGCAGTCCTCCCTCCAAACCGAAAAGGATATAGTCCGAATGAGCGAAAACGGCGGCGTTTTCAACATAGAGGTGCTTACCTTCGGGCGTATGTGCTACCGCATATTCGACGAGCTGGGGATCGAGCTTGCCGAAAATATAGACGATACGGGCAAGAACCTAATTGTGCGCAAGGTGCTTGAGCGCGTCGGAAAGAGCCTCGCCGTCATAAAGCCGGGCAAAAGGCAGGGCTTCGTGAGCGAGGTAAAATCAATGATTTCCGAGCTTAAGCAGTACGGAATAACGCCGGAGGAGCTCAAGGAGCTTTCCGCCTCGCTTGAGGCGGGCGACAGGCTTAAGCGGAAGCTGGCGGATATACAGCTTATTTACGAGGGCTTTGAGGAGTATATAAGGGACAGGTATACCACCGCCGAGGACAGACCCGAGGCTATGCTCGGCGTTATGGAGCGTTCAGGCTTTTTTCGCGGGGCGGTCGTCGCGTTTGACGGCTTTACGGGCTTTACTCCCGTACAGTACCGCATACTGGAGAAAATAACGGCGGCGGCGGAGAGGGTCATAATTACCGCCGCGCTTCCCGAGGACGTGCGCTATAACGTGACCGAGGGCGAGGAGGATCTGTTCGCCATGAGCAAGACCATGATCGCCAAGGCGGGGGCGCTCGCCGACAGGCTTATGCAGCCCTTTTCGTGCGAGTACCTTAAGACGGATTACGCGAATTACCGCTTTGTCAAATCGGACGAGCTGGACTTCCTTGAACGGAATATTTTCAGATACAACCAAAAAACCTACGGCGGCGAGGCAAGGGACATAAGACTGTACCGTCTTGACAATATACGGGAGGAGCTTCGGCTTGCCGCCGCGAAAATACTTGCCCATGTGAGAGAGGACGGACTGCGCTTCAGGGATATTGCCGTGGTCGCGGGCGATATGGATATGTACGCCGACGAGGCGGTCAGGATATTCGGCGAGAGCGGGATACCATTTTTTATCGACGCGAAAAGAAGCCTCATAGGGAATCCCTTGGTTGAATATATAAGGGCGGCGCTTGAAATCGTAAATACGGATTTTTCCTATGAGAGCGTGTTCCGCTTTATGAAAAACGGCTTGTGCGGATTGGATATGGAACGGACCGACCTTCTCGAAAACTATGTGCTTGCGCGCGGGATAAGGGGAAAAAAGCGCTGGGAGAACGTCTTTGAGGGCGCGTACCGAGGCAAGACGGAGGCTATGGACGGAATAAACGAGGCGAGGCAGGCTTTTTTTGACAAAATAAGACCGCTTTGCGAGGCGGCGCGCAGCAGGGACGGCAGCGTGTCCGACTATGTGCTCGCGGTCTACAAGCTTATCGAGGCGGAGAACGCTTACGAACGCATGGAGGAGCTGGCGGACAGGCTTGAAATGGAAAAGCCCGGAGATTTAAGGCTCGGGGCGTTGGCGGCGGAGTACCGCCAAAGCTACGGGCGGGTGGTCGGACTGCTCGAGCAGACGGACAGCCTTATGGGGGACGAAAATATCGGCATAAAGGAATTTGCGCAGATTCTTGACGCGGGCTTTGAGGAGATCAAGGTGGGGATAATCCCGCCGTCGGTGGACTGCGTGACCGTCGGGGATATAGAAAGGACGAGGCTCGAGCACGTCAGGGTGCTTTTTATGCTCGGCGTAAACGAGGGAGTAATTCCGAAGCTTGCCGCCAATAAGGGCGTTTTGTCCGAAACGGAGAGAAGAACGCTTTCGGAAAACGACGTTGAGCTTGCGCCCACGCCGCGCGAAAGGGTTTTTATACAGAATTTTTATCTTTATCTTACAATGACCGAGCCGGAGCGGGCGCTTTATATGCTGTGCCACAAATTTGATGCGGCGGGCAAGGAAAGCAGACCGTCGCGTATTTTTTCCATGGTCGCGAAAATGTTTCCGAGGCTTTCGGTGCATGAGGGCGCGAAGGCTTCGGAGATGCTTACCAATCCCGATAATTCCGCCCACCTGCTTATGGACGGAAGCGTATCGGACGGGCTTTTGGGCGCAATGCTCGCTTTTTTTACGGGTACGGAGCCGTATGCGTCAAGGCTTCGCGCTCTGGCAAGGCTGACCGCCGACATGGACGGGGCAGACAGTCTTACGAGGACGGCGGCGGGACAGCTTTACGGGGAAATAAAAAGCAGCAGCATCACAAGAATCGAAACCTTTGCGGGCTGTGCCTTCGCGCATTTTGCAAGGTACGGGCTGGAGCTTGAGGAGCGAAGGCTTTACGAGGTAAACGCAGCCGATATGGGAACGGTTTTCCACAAGGCGATAGAAATGCTGTCCGAAGGTCTTGCCGCCTCGGGCAGGAGCTTTGCGGACATAAGCGGGGAGGAAAGAACCGAGCTTGTGCGAAAAGCCGTCGATGGTGCGCTTGAGGCGTGCGGCATATCGTATTTTGACGAAAGCGAAACGGGACGCTTCCTGCGGCGGCGGATAACGGACATTACGGAGCGCACGGTCTGGGCGCTCGGAAAGCAGCTCGAAAGGGGCGTGTTCGTTCCCGAGGAGTTTGAGCGCGTTTTTCGCGGCAGATACGAAAGCACGGAGATAGGCGGCAAAATCGACAGGGTGGACTCGGCGAAGCGGGACGGAAAGCTTTATGTGAAGGTCGTGGATTATAAATCGGGACGCAGCGATTTGTCGCTTGACGAGATATACGCGGGCTTAAAGCTCCAGCTTATGGTTTATCTGCAAAATACACTTGAGCGCGCGGCAAAGGAAAATACGGGAACAGAGGTCGTGGCGGCGGGAGCCTTTTACAACAGGATAGACAATCCGATGGTTCCCTATGTGAACGGAGCGTCGGACGGGGATTACGAGAGAGCGCTGCTTAAGGAGCTGAGACCCACGGGAGCGGTGGGGCTTGAAAGCGCGGAGCTTATGGATTCGTGGGAAAGCGCCGAGTCGCTTGTGATACCCGCCAAGCGCAGGAAGGACGGTCTTTTGCAGACGGGCGGACATATTTACACCGACGCGCAGCTTAAATGCCTCGCGGACTTTGCCGTCGGAAAGCTTGCGCAGCTTGAAATGGAAATCAACCGCGGAGCAATCGGGGCGGAGCCTTACGAGGGCTCCTGCGATTACTGTCCCTACGGTTCGGTGTGCGGTTTCGGAAGAAACGGCGAAAAAAATTACAGAAAGACCGAGAGGATAACGGGCGAGCCCGATATGTGGCTTAAGTTCGGATACAAGGAGGAAGGCTGATGGAGTGGACCGACGAACAGCAGAGGGCTATTGATTTCAGAAACGGGAACCTGCTTGTCAGCGCGGCGGCGGGCTCGGGCAAAACGGCTGTGCTGGTGGAGCGGATAATAAAGCGCGTTACGGATCCCGAAAATCCCATAGGCGTTGATTCGCTTGTCGTCGTGACTTTTACAAGAGCGGCGGCGGAGGAAATGAAAACAAGGCTGGGACAGAGGCTTGAAGCGCTCGCGGAGGAAAAGCCGGGCGACAGGAGGCTCATAAAGCAGCTTTCCCTGCTCGACAGCGCCAAAATAATGACGATTGACAGCTTTTGCACATACATTCTCCGCAATTACTACAATACCATCGGCTTTGACCCCTCTTTCAGAGTGGCGGACGCGGGCGAGCTGAGCCTTATTAAGAGCGACGTTTTCAAAAGGACGGCGGAGGCGGGCTTTGCCTCGGGCGACGAGGACTTTGTCAATTTTGTCGAAAGCTTTGCCGCGGGCAAGGGAATAGACAGGCTGGAGGAGCTTGTATTCGGACTTTACGATTTCGCGCAGAGCAACCCGTGGCCCGACGAATGGCTTGACGGCTGCCTTGCGGCGTATAAGATAAAATCCGCGGAGGAATACGGTCGGCTGCCGATTGTAAGGGATACGGCGGAATATATACGGTCGGCGTGTCTTGAATGCGCGGACGAGTACGGCGCGGCGCTGGAGCTGTGCGGCGAGCCGTCGGGTCCCTCCTGCTATAAGGAGATGTTCGGCGCGGAAAAGGAGCTGTTTGAGCGCGCCGCGGGCGAGGAAACGCTTGACGGGCTTGAAAGAGCGCTTTCGTTTGATTTCGGGCGGCTGCCCGCCGCGAGGGGAGCGGACGGGGAGCTTAAGGACAGAGCCAAAGCCATTCGGGACGCGATCAAGAAGCGCCGCGCCTCCATATGCGAAAAATATCTCACGGGAACCGCCCGCCAGTACGAAAAGCTTTGCGCCTGCGCCCGCCACGCCGAGGTGATAATCGGCATTACAAAGGCGTTTGCCTCGGCGTACAGAGAGGCGAAAACGGAAAAGGGCATAGTTGATTTTTCGGATATAGAGCATTACGCGCTGGATATTCTTATCGAAAAAAGGGACGGGGAAATATTTTATACGGAAACGGCGGACGAGCTGGCGAACGAGTACGATGAAATTTATATCGACGAGTATCAGGACAGCAATCTTGTTCAGGAATATATTCTCGGAGCCGTGTCCAAGGAGCGCTTCGGCAGTCCCGACACCTTTATGGTGGGCGACGTAAAGCAGAGCATCTACAAATTCCGTATGGCTAAGCCGGAGCTTTTTATGGGCAAATACGACACTTACAGTCCCGACGGGGGAAGTCACGCGAGGGTGGAGCTTCACAGGAATTTCAGGAGCCGCGCCAACGTGCTTGACTGCGTGAACGATGTTTTTTTCACGGCGATGAAAAGGGGCGTCGGGGGCGTGGATTACACAGAGGAAGCGCAGCTTAATTACGGCGGAGCCTTTACCGAGGAATTTGACGATTCCACGGAGCTTATAATCGCGGACAAGGCGGAGCTTGACGAGGCGGGCGTTCGGACGGGCGAGGCTTACGCGCATATGGCGGCGGACAGGATAAGGAGCCTTATCGGCGCGGATAAGGGGCTTTCGTACAGGGATATTGTGATACTTCTGCGCAGCGATAAAAAATCGGGTCCGCTGTACGCGTCGGTTCTGAAAAGCAGCGGCATTCCCTGCGTTTACGAATCCTCAACGGGCTATTTTGATGCCTACGAGGTAAAATGCGTGATGGATTTGCTGAGGATTATAGACAACC
>JAMPDT010000139.1 GCA_023665525.1 Butyrivibrio sp.
AGGGTCATAGGTTCGAGCCCTATAGGTCCCATTTTTATATGCCGGCGTGGCGGAATTGGCAGACGCCCGGGACTTAAAATCCCGTGGGTAGTAATACCCGTACCGGTTCGACCCCGGTCGCCGGCATTTACAGTATATTGTTGTGTTAAGGTTCAAGCCTTCGAGGAGGGTTTGGATTTTTTTATTTTATGGGAAAATCGCTCTGTTCTGTGACGGCTTCTTGACGCATTTATAAAATATTTATAAAGTCGTTGACAACGTGATATGAATGCCATATACTTTGAGATGTAGTAATTAAAACTACGTTAGGAGAAAAAGTATGAATAAGTCGAAAACTGCAATTTTAATGGACTCCGGCTGCGATTTGTCGGAGGAACTGATAGAATATTACGGAATTAAGGTACTGAGGCTCAAGGTGATGTATGGGGATAAAATGTATTCCGACGGCGTGGATATTGACCCGCTTGAGGTTTACCGCAGGTTCCCCGACGACATACCCAAGACCTCTACCCCCAATATGCAGGAGGTTATGGACATTGTTGACGAGATCAGGTCGGAGGGCTATGAAAAAATTATAGCCGTAGCCATATCGAGCGAGCTGAGCGGAACCTATAATGTTATGGCAATGACCCTGAGGGGAGTCGAGGATATGCAGACCTATGCCTTCGACACGAAGAATATATCCATAGGCTCGGGGCTTTATGTGCTTTGGGCGGCAAAGCAGCTTGAGGAGGGCAAGGACTTTGAGGAGGTTACGGCGGGGCTTGAGCGCAAAATACACGATTCCAAGGTTTTCTTTTATATGGATACACTGGATTATCTGCGCAAGGGCGGACGCATTAACCCTGCGGTCGCGGTAGTCGGCAAGGTGCTGGGAATAAAGCCCGTTATTTCCTGTAACGAGAAGGGCGTTTATTATACCGTCGCCAAAATCAGGGGAGCCAAAAAGGGAATTGGCAAGCTTATGGAGGTCGCGATGGAATTCGCGGACGGCAAAAGATCGATGATCGGGCTTATGAACGGCGGCGCGCCCGAAACCGCCAAGCAGATAAAGCCGCTTATCACGGAGCAGGCGCCGAACGGTGAAATCGTCGTGGATAAGCAGATAACGGCGACAATGGCGGTTCATACGGGTCCGGGGCTTATAGGAATCGGAATCCTTTATACGGATTAATTTTCTGAATATTTGCGGGCGGCAAGGCTTCCTATGGGGAGCGGCGTACTTTATTTTTTACGGTTATCGAAGGATAACCGTATTTTTTTTACCGTAAGCTTGCGAAGGCGGCTTGCGGCTGATAAAATTTAATTAGCCTAAAAAAGAGCGAGGAGTGAAGCCATGAAAGGTCATTACGGACATCAGGTGGTATCTACGAAAGCGAATACGCTGTATGCCTTAAGCAAGGTTATAACCAAATCCAAAATAGAAAAAATGTATATACTTCCCGTTGCCGAATACCTTCGGGACAAAAACGCGATCATATCGGATATTGCGGGGCGCTTCGGGGGAGATATGATTGTGGTCAGAAGCTCCTCGTCCAAGGAGGACAGCTTTAAGGCGTCCAATGCGGGACATTACAAAAGCGTGCTGGGCATTGATTCGGGCGACGCGTTGCAGGTGGCGGACGCGGTCGAGCAGGTTATCCGCTCGTACCGAAAGGACGGGGAAAATATAGAAAACGAGCAGGTGCTCATACAGAGGCAGGCGCGGGACGTGCGTTACAGCGGCGTTGTTTTTACAAGGGATATACAGGGGAACCGCCCTTACTATCTTATAAATTATGACGACCAGGGCTCGACGGATTCGGTAACGAGCGGTCAGGGCGGCAAGACGCTGTGGATCTTGAAAAACGCCGATTTTTCAAGCTTTGAGGAGCCGTGGGGAAGCCTTGTGACGGCAGTGCAGGAGATAGAGCTTTTCCTGAACGGAATGGCTCTCGATATGGAGTTTGCCGTAAATATGCGGGGCGAGGTGATTATTTTTCAGGTGCGGCCGCTCGTGGCGAGCTATAAGCACGGAAAGGAAATCGACGACTGGGAATTTTTTGAACGCTGCGACAGCATAAGGAGCCGTTACAGACGGGACGTAAGCGTGCTTAACGGCAAAACAATGATGCTTTCGGATATGGCGTTTTGGAATCCGTCCGAGATAATCGGGACGAATCCGAGGGAGCTGGAGTATTCGCTTTATCAGGAAATCATAACAAAAAACGCGTGGAACAAGGGGATCGCGGAGATAGGCTACCGCAGGCTTGACGAGAAGCTTATGTACAGGCTCGGCAATAAGCCCTATATCAGCCTTGAGTATTCCTTTTACAGTCTTATACCGCAGAGCGTGGACGAGGGGCTTGCGAGGCGGCTTGTGGATTTTTACTGCGACAGGCTTCGCGGGGACGTTACGGCGCATGACAAGATTGAGTTTGAAATTGCCTACACCTCTTACGATTTCTGTACGGAAAGCCACAGCAGGAGGCTGTTGGAACGCGGCTTTTCGGAGGAGGAAAGAAGGGAGCTTCTCGACGCGCTTTTCGGGCTGACGAGCGGCTGCGTGCTTAATTATGACAAAATACTGGAAGAGGATTTGCTTTCGCTTAAGCTTCTGAACAACGTAAGGGAGCCGATAGAGCAGGCGCTTGAGTACAAGGGGCTGTCCGCCGCAGAAATGCTTAAGAGCGTGCTTAAGCTTATTGAGGCGCTTTTGCGGCACGGCACGCCGCAGTTTACAAGACAGGCGAGGCTTGCGTTTATGGCGAGGTCCTTTTGCAGGACGCTTGTCGAGGCGGGATATTTTACGGACGAGGAAATGGACGCCTTTATGAAGTCCATCAATACGGTATCCTCGCAGTTCGACAGGGATTTTGAACGCTTCTCGGACGGAAGGCTGTCAAGGGACGAATTTAACGCGAAATACGGGCATTTGAGGAGCGGGACCTACGACATCAGGACGGACAGATATGACAGAATGAGCTTTCGCCCGCTTTCGGGCAGGAGGCACGGCGCGCAGGACGGGAAATCGGCGTCCTTGGAGCGGGAAAGGCTTGAGCGCGCCCTTGAGAGCATTAATTTGAAAATAGGGGCGGCGGATTTTGAACGCTTCCTGCGCTCGGCAATGGAGCAGAGGGAATATTTTAAATTTGAATTTACCAAATCGTTAAGCCTTGCCCTGGAGCTTCTGATCGGCGCGGGAGAGGAGCTTGACATTAAGCGCAGGGAGCTTTCGTGGCTGAGGATCGGCGATATAGAGGAGTGGGTGCGAAGCGGCGCGCAGCAGTACAAGGAAAAGCTTTCGGAGCTTTTTGAAGAACGCAGGGAGGAATATATCCTCAACCGTATGGTTATTTTGCCCGAGGTCATAACGAGCGAGCGCGATATGGATATTATACCCGTGTCGGAGGCGCGCCCCAATTTTATAACCTCCAAGCGCGTGGAGGGCGAGGTTATCGTGCTTGAGGAGGAGCCTGAGGCGGATCTGACGGACAAGATCGTTGCCATTCCCAAGGCGGATCCGGGCTACGAATGGATTTTTACAAAGGGGATAAAGGGCTTTATTACGCGGTACGGCGGCGTTGCGTCCCATATGGCGATACGCTGCGCGGAGTTTGATATTCCCGCGGCGATAGGCTGCGGTGAAAAAATATACGGCTATGTTACTGGAATGAGCTATATTGATTTGGACTGCCGCAACGGAAGAATCGAGGAGGGGCTCCAGTACAAAAACCTCAGGGCGCTGATAACGCAGAGGGAGGGAGTGAACCAATACGGCGACCCCACGGACATTCTGGAGGCGGCATACATAAGGTTTTACGAGCTGTTAGGCTTTATTCCCGCGCCCGTATCGAACCATACCAAGAATTTCGAGCTGCTTTTTGAAAGACCCGTGGACCTGCTGATTGTTGTGGGCGGAGGCTCGCTGAATCCGATTTACTACGACAGGGAGCATGACGACGAATTGCAGCCGCATCGGGACGCGACGGAGGAGAAGCTTATAAAATACTGCGTCGCGCACAAAATCCCGATCATCGCGACCTGCCGCGGAATGCAGTACCTTAACGTGCTTTACGGCGGAAAGCTTGCCTATCACCCTAAGCTTAAGGTAAAAAGAGCAAGAGGGGAGGACCATAAGGTTTATTTGGTAAAGGAGAACCGCACAATAAACGTCAATAATTATCATAAGGACTGTATTTTTGAGGGCTCGCTTGCACCCTGCTTTACGCCGATCGCGGTGGATACGGAAAACGGCGTTATAGAGGCGTATGAGTCCGAGGAAATGAAGATTTTGGGGATCCAGTGGCACCCCGAAAGACGCTTTGCCACCGCGAATTCGCAGGAGGAAACCCGAAAGCTTGTGCTTGATTTTATAAGGAAATACGTAGCGAAATAAAACGGCTCAGCGCAGCAGGCGGAGCCTGCGGGCAATTTTGGCAAGCCTTAAGCCCATCGGGAAATCGGGCATATCCCTTTCGGTAAGCCCCTTGAAAAGAAAAATCATCACGAAATACACCGCGACCGCGAAAATTATGCAAATAACCACCGATATGAAATTGGCGGTGTACGAGCCGCCGAAAAGCCTTGAGGTAAGCAGACGGACGAGCCAAGTGAGCGCGCCCATTACGACAGAGGCGGCGGCGGGTATCAGAAAGGTGGTTTTGATTTCCTGGCGGTAATTGCCGAAGCGTCCCACGGAAATCCAGTTAAGTATGCACACAACAAGCGGGAAGGTGACGGCGCCTATCAAAAGCGCGTAAATTCCCAGCTTGGTAAATTTCAGAAGAAGCGCCGCAAGTATTATATGGATTGCCAGCGAAACCGCCGCGTGTATAACGGGGCGGTTCATTTTGTCAAGCCCCTGAAGCGCGGCGTTGGTTATTGTGGAAAGCGCGTAAAAAACAACGGCGATTGAGCCGAACAGCAGCATTCTGCCAGATATTACATAATCCGTCGAGGGAAAAAGCACCTGCATTATCGGAGTGCCGAGCACGGTAAGACCCACCGCGCACGGAAACGCGATTACCATATTGACCTTTACGGCTACGGCAAGCTTTGCTTTGAACGCCTTATGATTGCCGACGGCGCGCAGCGATACCAAGGTGGGGATCATGGAGGACGCCATAGCCGAGGAAATGGCGTTTGGCACGTTTATGAGCGTTCTGTATTTGGAATATATGCTGACGAGAATTTTTTTGTCACCGCCCGTGTAGAGACGGCCGAAAAGCGTCCCGTCGATAATGCCGCTCGCCTGATAGACGGCTTGGCTGAGTATGATCGGAAGAATGGTCACGGCGAGCATTTTGCCGATTTCGGAGGCTGTGTCGGTGTGAGCGCCGCAGTCATGGGAAAGGTGACCACGCATTCTCGGCATATACGCGATAAAAACGAAGATGAGAAAGGCAAGTCCCGTCACCGCTCCGGCAAGCGTGCCCATGGTGCCGCCAGCCGCACCCATTCCCGCGCGGTTCGCCGTGTTGGAAAGCCTTATAAAGAGCCATGCGGCGAAAATGCTTACGGCGGCGTTGAAAATCTGCTCGATAATTTGGGAAACCGCCGTGGGGATCATGGTTTTGCGGC
>JAMPDT010000013.1 GCA_023665525.1 Butyrivibrio sp.
AAAAAGCGGCGGCAGCAAAAGAGTTATGACAATCGGGGAGGCGGCTGTGTATTCGGCGGTGCGTATGCCCGCCACCTTCGGCGCAGTGGGAGCGGCGCTCGGATACGCGCTGGAATGCGCCCGCGATACCCTTGAAAGCGTTATCGACGTCGGCGCGGGCACGGGAGCGGCAGCTTTGGCTGCGGCGGAGCTTATTTTTCCGAAAAGGATAATCTGCCTTGAACGTGAGGAGGCAATGCGGACCGTGGGAAAGGAGCTTTGCGCGGCGTACGGCGGCGCGGCGGCGCGCGCCGAATGGAAATGCTTTGATATAACCTCGTCGGGCTTGGAGGAGAGCGCGGACCTTGTGCTGTCCTCGTATATGCTTAACGAGCTTTCTTTTGATGCGATTGCCGCCGCCGTTGACAAAATGTGGTCCGCAGCGGGCAAAATGCTGCTGCTTGCGGAGCCGGGCACGCCCGCGGGCTACGAGGTTATGCGCGCGGTCAGGGAAAGGCTTATCGCGCTCGGAGCGCATATAGCCGCGCCGTGTCCGCACGTCGGGGAATGCCCTGCGTCCGCGGACGACTGGTGCCACTTTACCTGTCGGGTCGCAAGAAGCAGGCAACATAAGCTGTTAAAGGGCGGGGACGCGCCCTACGAGGACGAAAAGTTTACATATATCGCGGCGTCAAAGAAGCCCTGCGCTCCCGCAAGCGCCAGAGTTATGCGCCGCCCGCGCGCCGAAAAGGGCAGGGTCTTTCTGCGGCTGTGTACGGACAAGGGCTTTGAGGACAGGCTTGTGACGGCGCGCGAAAAGGACGCCCTTAAGGCGGCAAAAAAAGCGGGCTGGGGCGGAGGCTACAATTATTAAGGCGGCTTGTTTTTGCGCTATCTGATAAACGCCTTATCCGATTCGGGAATTTCCGTGTCCGAAGATACATACCGCTCAACCCTCATGTGAAGGTCGTATTTTTCTCTCAAATCCGAAATCTCGGACATCATGGGCGAGGCATGGTGAATATCCAAAGCCTGCTGATTTTCCCAGCGGTCGATTAAAAGCACCGTTTCCCCGTCCTCCATCGGCAAGAAATATTCGTAGCCGAGATTCCCTTTTTCCGCGCGTATTTCGTCGGCGATTCCGCTTGAAAGCATTTCGCGCGCGAATTTTTCTGCGTTTCCGTTTGTTCCCGTATAGTAGATATTTATTGTAATCGGCATTTTTTACCTCCGTAAAATAGAAGTTCCGACGTTATTTTACCATAGGTCTGCATTTTTTGCACCATGAATTCGGCAAAAACGCAGGAGCCTGCTTAAGCCGCAGACGCTTGTAAAAATACGGAAGGTATGGTACAATATAAATATGTTTTTTCGGGCTTTTGCATACGGACGGGGGTTTGATATGTTTATTGACGAGAAAAAAAGGACGGGCTGCTTGAGCATTTCAGCGATATTCGAGCTTTAAGGAGGAAATCAAAAACGGAGGGCTTGCGGGCAGCGGCGGCTTTATCAGGAATAATCATTACGAGGTGTTTTATAGCGTTTCGGCGGGGATAAAGAGCTTTTCGAGCCTTGACGAAGCTTCATACGGCGAGCTTATGAAGCTTTCGGAGTTCGCGCTCAACGAGGCGAAAAACAGGGGGCGCAATAAATGCTGTGTGTATTCGGAGGAGGATTATAATAATTTCCTCGGCAAAAAGAATCTTATCAGAACGATGCGGCGCTCCGTAAACAATAATTTTGAGGGATTCGAGGCTTTTTTTCAGCCGATAACGGATTTAAGGAGCGGGAAAATAACGCACGCGGAAACGCTTTTGCGCTTTAGGTCCGATGAAACGGGAGCGCTATCCCCCGCCCGCTTCATACCTCTTTTGGAGGAGAGCGCGCTTATTATACCGGTGGGCGTATGGGTGCTTGAGCAGGCGGCGAATGCCTGCTCAAAGATACGCAGCTATCTGCCGGATTTTAAAATATCCTTCAACCTCGTTCTGCGAGGAACTTGCGGAGTACGGAGTGCCGCTTGCCCTCGACGATTTCGGGACGGGCTATTCCAATTTCCATTATCTTTACAACCTCAATCCGTCGATCATAAAAATCGACAGGTTCTTTACGGTAAAGGCGCTCAAAAACGATTACGAGTTCAACCTGCTTCGGCATATGTCGGATATGACACACAGCATAGGCTCCGAATTCTGCATTGAGGGCATCGAAACCAAGGAGGAACTTGAAAGAATCAGCAGCATAAAGCCCGATTACATTCAGGGCTATTATTACGGAAAGCCTTGTCCCTTAAGCGAATTTATGGACAGATTCGTATCGGCGGGCGAGTAAAATTTTTCCAGTAATTATGTAAAATTTTTACTTTATAATAGCGTTGAACTTCTCCCTGTTTTATACTATCATAAAATGTGAATACGCGCGCTTAAAGACGGAGCGGGCTAAGCTTTAAGGAGGTCAGAAATGTTATATATCGGCGTTGATTTGGGAACGTCCGCGGTCAAGCTGCTGCTGATGGATTCGGAGGGCGGAATCGTCAATATCGTGTCCAAGGAATATCCAATTTATTTTCCCCATCCGGGCTGGTCGGAGCAGAATCCCGAGGACTGGTTCTCACAGACCATGGAGGGGATAAAGGAGCTTATCGCCGACGCGGACAAGAGCCTTGTCGCGGGTATAAGCTTCGGCGGTCAGATGCACGGACTGGTCCTTCTCGACGGTGAGGACAGGGTTATAAGACCCGCAATCCTTTGGAACGACGGGAGGACTGCCGAAGAATGCGATTACCTTAACAACGTAATCGGCAGGGATAAGCTTTCGGAGTATACCGCCAACATTTCCTTTACGGGCTTTACCGCGCCCAAGATTCTTTGGGTCAAAAACAAAGAGCCCGAGAATTTCGCGAGAATCAAAAAGATAATGCTGCCCAAGGATTATATAGCCTATAAGCTCAGCGGCGTTTTCTGCACCGACGTTTCGGACGCTTCGGGAATGCTTCTTTTCGACGTAAAAAACAGGCGCTGGTCGAAGGAAATGTGCGAAATATGCGGAGTAAGCGAGGAATGGCTCGCGACGGTTTACGAGAGCTACGAAAAAGTCGGAACGGTGCTGCCCGCTATCGCAAGGGAGCTTGGTATTCCCGAGGGCTGCATAGTTGCGGCGGGAGCCGGCGACAACGCGGCGGCGGCAGTCGGAACGGGAACGGTAGGCGACGGCAAGTGCAATATTTCGCTCGGAACAAGCGGAACGGTATTTATATCGTCGGATAAATTCGGCGTGGACAAAAACAACGCGCTTCATTCCTTCTGTCACGCGAACGGGCATTATCATCTTATGGGCTGTATGCTTTCCGCCGCTTCGTGCAACAAATGGTGGATGGACGATATTATCGGAACGGACGATTACGCGGGAGAGCAGAAAGCGATAGATAGATTGGGAGAGAACCGCGTTTATTTTCTCCCGTACCTTATGGGCGAGCGCTCGCCGCACAACAACCCCAACGCGAGGGGAACCTTTATCGGCATGAGCATGGATACGACAAGGGCGGATATGACGCAGGCGGTGCTTGAGGGCGTTGCGTTTGCGCTCAGGGATTCCTTTGAGGTGGCAAGGTCGCTCGGAATAAGGATCGAGAGAACGAAGATCTGCGGCGGAGGAGCCAAAAGTCCGCTTTGGAAAAAAATTATCGCCAATGTGCTGAACATAAAGGTGGACGTTATAGAGAGCGAGCAGGGGCCCTCGATGGGCGGCGCGATGCTTGCGGCGGTCGCAAACGGCGAATACGCGAGCGTCGAGGAGATAGCCGACAAGCTCGTAAAGGTTGTCGATACGGTCGATCCCGATCCCGAGCTTGCAGCCAAGTACGATTTGAGATACAGGCAGTTTAGGGAAATATATCCGGCTTGCAGACCGATTTATGAAATTCTCAAATAAATGGAGGAAACAGCATGAAAATTTTACAGGTTACGGACGCTGCCTTTCGCAGGTACGGCAAGGTGGTAGAGGGCATGGATTTCGGCGGTCTTGTCGCCAAAATGCAGGATACGCCCCTGCCCGAGGGCGTTGAGTACGTTCCGTCGGTTAAGGAGCTTGAGGAGCTTCCCGCTGCGGAGGAGCTTAGCAGGATCGCCTACGGAGAGATGCCGATTCAGATAGGCTACTGCAACGGACACAACGAGCTGCTCAACGCGGTCGAGTACCACAGGGACAGCGAGATCAACGTGGCGGCTACGGACGCGGTGCTTATACTCGGAAAGCAGGAGGACATAACGCCCGAGCATACCTATGACACCTCTCTTATGGAGGCGTTCCTTGTTCCGAAGGGAACAGCGGTGGAGATTTATGCGACGACGCTTCATTACGCGCCCTGCGGAGTTAAGGGGGAGGGCTTCAAGGTGGCTGTCGTTCTTCCCAAGGGTACTAATTTCCCGCTTAAGTCCGAGCATAAGGGCGGTGAGGACAGCCTTATAACAGCCGTGAACAAGTGGCTCATAGGACACGCCGAGGGCGGCTTTACGGGCGGAGAGCATATCGGTCTGAAGGGTAAGAATTTAAATATTAACGAATAAAATAAAAGGAGATACAAATTATGTCAAATATGCCCAAGGAAAAAATCGGAATCGTGGCGGTCAGCAGGGACTGCTTTCCCGAATCTTTATCGGTCAACA
This sequence comes from Butyrivibrio sp., assembly GCA_023665525.1. GTDB lineage: Bacteria > Bacillota > Clostridia > Lachnospirales > Lachnospiraceae > Eshraghiella. The sequence continues at coordinate 4,644 of JAMPDT010000013.1, forward strand.
GAAGAAAGGCGCTTGTGGACGCCTATACCCGAAAATACGGCGGCGACAATATTTACGAGTGCCCCATATGCATAGTCGAGAGCGAAATACACATGGTTCAGGCGCTTGAGGACATTAAGAAAAACGGCTGCAACGCGCTTGTGGTTTATTTGGGAAACTTCGGCCCCGAAATTGCGGAAACGCTGCTTGCAAAGCACTTTGACGGTCCCGCGATGTTTATTGCCGCGGCGGAGGAAACCTCGGCGGACGGAGGTCTTATTCAGGGCAGGGGCGACGCGTACTGCGGAATGCTCAACGCAAGCTACAACCTGAAGCTCCGCAACGTGAACGCGTACATTCCCGAATATCCCGTCGGTACGGCGGAGGAATGCGCCGATATGATCAACGGCTTCGCGCCCATCGCAAGGGCGATAATCGCAGTCAGGGACCTTAAGATAATATCCTTCGGACCCAGACCGCTCAATTTCCTTGCCTGCAACGCTCCGATAAAGCAGCTTTACAATCTCGGCGTTGAGATTGAGGAAAACTCGGAGCTTGACCTTTTTGAGGCGTTCAACAAGCATGAGGGCGACGAGAGAATCGACGGCGTTGTAAAGGATATGGAGACGGAGCTTGGAGCGGGCAACAAAAAGCCCGAGGTGCTCAAAAAGCTCGCGCAGTATGAGCTTACGCTTCTCGACTGGGTTGATGAGCATAAGGGATACAGAAAATACGTTGCGATTGCGGGAAAATGCTGGCCCGCGTTCCAGACGCAGTTCGGCTTCGTGCCCTGCTATGTGAACAGCCGTCTTACCAAAATGGGAATCCCCGTATCCTGCGAGGTGGATATTTACGGCGCGCTCAGCGAGTTTATCGGAACGGTTGTAAGCAGCGATACGGTTACGCTGCTCGACATAAACAACACGGTGCCCTCCGACATTTACAAGGAGGACATCGACGGCAAATTCAAATACACGGACAAGGAAATCTTTATGGGCTTCCATTGCGGCAATACCGCGTCCTCAAAGCTTTCCTTCTGCGAGATGCGCAATCAGATGATTATGGCGAGAACGCTTCCCGAGGAGGTTACGAACGGAACGCTCGAGGGCGATATAGCTCCGGGAGAAATTACCTTCTTCAGGCTCCAGAGCACTGCCGACGCCAAAATACGCGCGTATATAGCGCAGGGCGAGGTGCTTCCCGTGGCTACGCGCTCGTTCGGCTCGATCGGAATTTTCGCGATTCCCGAAATGGACAGATTCTACCGCCACGTGCTTATCGAGAAAAATTATCCTCACCACGGAGCGGTTGCTTTCGGACATTTCGGCAAGGAGCTTTACGAGGTGTTTAAGTATCTCGGAGTTCCCGCGGACGAGATCAACTTCAATCAGCCCAAGGGAATGATGTATAAGACGGAAAATCCTTTTGCATAATATTTTATGCATAATTATTTCCGCAGGCGGAAATCTTAACGGTTTCCGCCTGTGCTTTACAGGTGGTTAAAATGAGAAGTATTGAGTTATTTAACGACGGCTGGGAATTTATAAAAATAAAGCCCGGACAGGGAAGTATGCCGTCGGGCGAATGGGAGAGAGTGGATCTCCCGCACGACTGGCTTATTTACAACAGCAATGATTTATATGAGGAGAGCGAGGGCTGGTACCGCAAAAGCTTTACGCTTGAGCCTGAGGAGGACGAGAGGTACGCTCTGCGCTTCGACGGCGTATATATGGAGCCGACAGTCTATATAAACGGCATAAAGGCGGGAGAGTGGAAGTACGGGTACAATACCTTTGAAATCGACATTACGGACCTGCTTAAGCACGGGGAGAACGAGGTCAGCGTCCGCGTGTTGCACCGAAGCCCCAATTCGCGCTGGTATTCGGGAGCGGGCATTTACAGAAACGTATGGCTGAAAAAAATGCCTCGGACGCACATTGTGTCCGACGGAATTTATATAAGAACGGAGCGCACCTCCAAGGGCTTTAACGTGAAAGCGTCGGCGGAGGTAAGCGGCGCGGACGGCGACGTGGTCGTTGCGTACCATGTTCTTGACGCGAACGGCAAAACGGTGGAGTCGCAGGAGTATGTTCCGGGAGGAACGAAGGTAATCGCGGTGCGCAGTCCCATATTATGGAGCCTTGACAACCCGTATCTCTACACGCTAAGGACGGAAATAATAAAGGTCAATACGGTTACGGATTCGGTCGATACGAGATTCGGCTTCAGGACAATAAAATTTGACGCGAACAAGGGCTTTTTCCTTAACGGGGAGCATATTAAAATCAGGGGCGTGTGTATGCACCATGATTTGGGCGCTCTCGGCGCGGCGTTCAATAAGACCGCGCTGAAAAGACAGCTTGAAATAATGAAATCCATGGGAGCAAACGCGATAAGGACCTCCCATAATATGCCCGCGCCCGAGCTTATGGATTTGGCGGACGAGATGGGCTTTTTGGTTGACGACGAAGCCTTCGATATGTGGAAATTCAAGAAAACCGAGTATGATTACTCGCGCTTTTTTGACGACTGGGCGAAAAAGGACATAAGAAATTTTGTGCGCAGGGACCGCAATCACCCGAGCCTGATTATGTGGAGCATAGGCAATGAGATATACGACACCCACGCGGACGCGGAGGGCGGCTATGAAACCACTAAGCTTCTTGTCGGCGCGGTGCGCGAGCACGATCCCGACGGCAACGCTTTTGTGACCTTTGCCTCCAATTATATGGAGGGAGAGCCGACGCAGCGCTGCGCGGAGCTTTTGGACGTAGTAGGCTACAATTACGCGGAGCGTCTTTATGAGGCGCATCACGCAAAGCGCCCGCGCATGGCGATTTACGGAAGCGAAACCTCATCGACCGTGCAAAGCCGCGGAGTATATCATTTCCCGTATTCCGAGCAGATCCTTATGGATATTGACGAGCAGTGCTCGTCGCTCGGCAACAGCACTTGCAGCTGGGGAGCGAAGAACACGGAATTCTGCATAATTACCGAGAGGGATACGGAGTATTCGGCAGGGCAGTTTTTGTGGACCGGCTTTGATTATATCGGAGAGCCGACCCCGTATTCCACCAAAAATTCCTATTTCGGGCAGGTGGACACGGCGGGCTTTAAGAAGGACAGCTTTTATATATATCAGGCGGAATGGACGGATTACAAAAAGAATCCGATGGTCCATATTTTTCCGTACTGGGATTTCAACGAGGGACAGCCGGTTGACGTGCGTGTGACGTCGAACGCTCCGCAGGTAGAGCTGTTTTTCAACGGGGAATCGCAGGGGAAATTCGATATTGACCACGCTCACGGCAAGGAGCTTGTCGGACATTGGGTGCTCCCGTACTCGAGGGGCAGGCTTGACGCTGTGGCTTACGACGAAAAGGGGAACATAATCGCAAGGGATACGGAGGAATCCTTCGGAGACGCGGCGTCCCTTGTGCTTAAGCCCGATCAAAAAACCGCGTTCGCAAACGGCAGGGACTTGGTTTTTGTTGAAATAAACGTGCTTGACGCGGAGGGCAGACGGGTCAAAAACGCGAATAACCGCGTGAACGTCGAGGTCGAGGGCGCGGGCAGGCTTGTGGGACTGGACAACGGCGACAGCACGGACTACGACTCCTACAAGGGAACCTCGCGCAGGCTTTTTATGGGCAGACTTCTTGCGATTGTTGCAACAAACTGCCAAAAGGGCGATATAATAATAAAGGTAAGCTCCGAGGGAATGCAGTCCGCCTCCGTGAAACTCCAGGCGGTGGAGGCGGAAATTCCGAAGGGAATTTCAGCCGAAACGTATAATCTGCCCTCCGAGCCGCAAAAGGAAATACCGATCCGCAAAATCGAGCTTACGAGCAGCGGCGGAACGAAGCTTACAAAGGGCTGCGAGCAGACGAGGCTTACGGCGAAGCTTTATCCCGCGGACTGCACATATAAGGAGCTTGAGTGGCTCATTACCGCGGATTCGGGAGTTGAAAGCCACCTTGCCGATATTTCGGACGGGGAGACGGACGGCGAAGCGGTGCTTACCGCGAGAGGGGACGGGCATTTCAACGTGAAGTGCTTTACCCGCAACGGAGGACAAAAAATCGGCGTGGTGTCGCAGCTTGGCTTTGACGTAAGCGGCTTGGGAGCGGCGTTCGTAAATCCCTATGCGGGAGTGGCGGCGCCTCTGTACAGCTTTGCCGACGGAGAGATAGGAAACGCCGTTAATCACGGAATTTCCACGTCGAAGAACGCCAAAGCCTATGTCGGCTACGATAATGTCGATTTCGGCAGCTTCGGCAGCGACGAGATAGAGCTGGATATTTTTACCTTTGACCAAAAGGATTACAGGATTGAGGTTTGGTCGGGGGTTCCCGACGCAGAGGGCAGCGAGCTTTTGGCTGAGGGGATATACAACAAGCCCGTCATGTGGGAGGTATACCAAAAGGAGCGCTTTAAGCTTAAGCACAGGATACGCGGAGTGCATACGATATGCATACGGACGGAGGACTTTATAAACATAAAGAGCTTTTGCTTCGTAAGTCCCGATAAGGGGCTTGCGCTCATACACGCCGCGGAGTACGACAAAATCTACGGCGACGAGTACGAGCTTTGCGGGGACTGTGTAAAGGGAATAGGCAACAATGTTTCGATAGATTTTGACGGAATGGACTTCAAGGAGGGCGTCGGCAGGCTTACCATAAAGGGAACCTCATACATCGAGGTGAATACGCTCAATATTATTTTTACCGACGCGGAGGGCAGGCAGACAAGGCAGATGCTGGGCTTTGAGCATACCGACAAGGCGGAGGAGAAAACCTTTGACATCGAGCGGGTAAGCGGGCTTAACAGGGTCACTTTCGTGTTCCTGCCGGGAAGCAGGTTTGATTTTGAATGGTTCAGATTTGAATAAACGGATACTAAGCGAGGAGATATATAATGGGCTTCAAATTTTCGGACGGTAAACCATATAAGGTGATAGCTTTGTGCATGACGAGCTTTGGAGACGACTACCAAGTCGGGATTCTTAAGAAGCTTTGTCATGACTGTGAAAAAAATAACGTCAGGATTATGGTTTTTACCAGCGTTACAAATCTCTCCGAGGGAGGAGTGAACGATATAGGAGAGGCGCAGATTTATTCCTCCTTTGACGTGAACAGGTTTGACGCGATCGTCGTTATGTCGGAAACCTTTAAGCAGGATATGGTTCTGAACAAGCTTGTGGGCGGGGCGCTGCAAAGCGGAGTTCCCGTAATATCGGTGGACAGGGAAATCGACGGCTGCATAAATATCGTATTTGATTACGGCGCTTCCTTTGAAAAGATTGTGCGCCATATTGTGGAATTTCACAAGGTTCGCACGCTCAATTTTATCGCGGGCTTTAGAAACAATGCTTTTTCCGACGAGAGGATCGGCTGCTTCAGAAGGGTTCTGGAGGAGAACGGTCTTGAATTTGACGAGCGCAGGGTGCTTTACGGCGATTTTTGGTCGCAGCCGACAAGGGATGCCATAGAGGAATTTATGGCTTCGGGGCTTAGTATGCCCGACGCCTTTATATGCGCGAATGACGTTATGGCGATAGAGTGTATGAGGGTGCTTAAAGGTCACGGCTACAAAATTCCCGAGGACATCATAGTTACGGGCTACGACGGGATAGAGCTTGAAAAATTTTACTCACCCCGCCTTACGACCGCGGAATTTGACATCGACGCCTTGGGAGAAGCGATATTCCGTTCCGTGCATGACAGCGTGGAAGGTCAAAAAACCGAGGACAAAATTGTCATAAGCTACCGCCACAGGATTGGCGAATCCTGCGGCTGCAAGGCAATATCCACGGATAACCTTGAGGAGGAGCTTATGAAGCTCAAGTTCGACATAGACCGAAGGGATCAGTTTGTGAAGGATATGTACAATATGATTGCAAGGCTTTGCAATTATCCGCTTATGCACTATGTTTTTTCACTGCTGACCGAGTACCTTGACCCTGTTCTTTTAAAGGAGATGTGGATGTGCTTCAACAGCGACGCGCTTGACCGCAATATGGACGTTTCCTTTGAATTTGACCGAACAAAGCAGGACCATTCGGGCTATACCGATACAATGCGCGTTCCCGTCCATGTTATCGGGAACAGATCGCAGCCCGAGGAGGATTTTGAACAGAGCGATATGCTGCCCGACATCGGAAGGATCCTTGACGAGAATCCCTACATAATGTTCGTGCCGATTCATTTGCAGGGCGTTACCATGGGCTATATGGCGAATACCTTTGACATTGACAGCTTTAGATTTAATTTTTACCAGACCTTTATACTTGATTTTAAAAATGTCATCGAGATGTATGTCAGCCGTTCAGCCACCGAGCAGATGTACATAAGGGATATGCTTACGCAGATATACAACCGACACGGCTTTTACCGCAATATCGGTGAAATAATGAAGCGCAGCCGCAGGGAGGAAATGCCTTTTACGATCATCTCCATAGATATGGACGGACTTAAGCAGATTAACGACACCTACGGTCACGCGGAGGGTGATTTTGCCCTGAAAAAGATTGCCGAGTGCATGAGGACCTCGACCACTATGGAGGAAATCTGCTCGCGCTTCGGCGGCGACGAGTTCATCATAGCGTTCTGCGACAGCAGGGGCGAGGAGCGCGGCAGCGAGATAATCGAGGAAATGCGGGGTAAGCTTAAGGAATTTAACGCATACAGCCAAAAGCCCTATTATGTCAATATGAGCGTCGGAATGTATTCAAAGGTCGCCGAAAAGTCGGATACGCTTGACTTGTATATCAAATGCGCGGACGCGCTTATGTATGCGGACAAAAAGGAAAATAAAAAGAGAGAGTACGGCTTAAGGAATGATGCTTAGCGGTACGGCGGGAGGTTTAACCGAAATGGAAAAAATAGCGAGCTTTACGGTCAATCATCTTAATTTGCTCAGCGGAATTTATGTGTCGCGCAGGGATTATATCGGAGAGGCGGTTCTGACCACCTTTGATTTGAGGTTCACGTGTCCGAATAAGGAGCCTGTTATGGATACCGCGGGGATTCATTCGATCGAGCATTTGGGCGCGACGTTTCTCAGAAATCATACCGAATGGAAGGACAGGGTGGTATATTTCGGACCTATGGGCTGCCGCACGGGCTTTTATCTGATTCTTGCGGGCGATTTAAGCTCGGAGGACGCAGCGCCCCTGGTGCGTGAGATGATTGATTTTATAATCGGCTTCGAGGGCGTGATTCCCGGATATTCTCCGAGGGACTGCGGCAATTATCTTGACAACAATCTTTCGATGGCGCAGTATTACGCCGCCAAATACAAGCGCGAGGCGCTGGATAATTTAACGCCGGAGAGACTGAATTATCCGAATTGAAAACGCAGACGGCAATAATGCTGCGACAAGCCGGAAATGCTGAATTTATGGTATGTTTGGAGGTTTAATGTAACATTGTTAAAGAAATATTTACAATGTAAGTAGAAAAAGATGAAAGGGGAATCCGGGTGAAAGGTAAGATGGTTCGTAAGATAATGGGGATTGGCATGGCTTTCATGCTTGTCCTGTGTGGCAATATAACAGTGAAATCGGAAGAAGCCGGGAAAGCCGAATCTTTGGACGAACGGTTTCAAAGCGTATCTCTGCCGGATGAAGACAGACCGGAGGCCATAGAGCAGGAACTGGTTGAAGAAAAACAGCATATTGCCAGGCTCTATGATCGGGAAACAGGGCTTGATACTGTTGTTTTTGCCAATCAGGACGGGACGGAAACAGCATATATCTTTGATGAGGCGGTTAAATATCTGAATGACGAGGGGATTATTACCGATAAAAGCAACAGGCTGTACCGCATTGCGGAAAAGGATTATGCCTATGTGAATGAAGATAATGATATTCAGACCTCTTTCCCCGCCAAGTTAAATTCTGCTACCGGAATAAATCTAAGCTTTGATGAACACTCTATTGTTATATATCCCGATAACGGCTCGGCTTCTTCAGCAGCAAAGAAAATCGAGAATGATGAAGAATATGTGTACTATGACGAAGCGTTTGGACGGGGAACGTCCCTGCGGTATAAGGCTACATTTTCCGGCTTTAAAGAGGATATTATCCTCTGTGAAAATGCAGGAAATCAGTTTGATTTTATCGTCGAGTGCGGCGCTCTTGCCCCTGCGGTAGAAAATAACATGGTCGTTTTTAAGGACGCCGGTACACAAGAAACGATTGCTGTGTTTGATTCGGTTTTCGCTTATGACAGTTCTTCGCATAGGACGTGGAATAATACGATAGACTTAAAGCAAACCGGGGACGGAAAGTACAGGATAACGATTACCGCAGACATAGGATTCCTTAACAGCCCCGATACCGTCTACCCGGTTTATGTCGATCCAAGCGTAACCGTAACTGCCACAGGCAGCGGGACAGGGAAAACCATCGTCGATACGCCGATCTATAATGGAGCAGGCGCAAAAAATATCACGTCGGGAACGAACCCGACTGCGGTGATAGGATACGTCGGGATACTGAACGGGGTTCAATACGGTACGGGAAGGCTTTTAATGAAATTCCCCGGACTAATGAGCAAATCCTTTATGCAAAGCCAGAATTATATCATTAATTCTGCTGATTTATACATGAAGGACATATCCGGAGGCTCTACATCCGCAACAATCGCGGCATTTATTTATAATGGTTCGGCATGGACGGAATCCACTACATACAGCGACGCTATATGGAATGGAATTTATAAAAAGGAAGGGTTTTTGCAGCCTGTTTCAACATGTACATTTGCCTATCCGAATGCTACAACGGGGAAATTTGATATTCTTGAAGCGGTAAGGCTTTGGCAGTCAAACCCTTCATACGCTGAGAAAGGAATTATGTTAGGAGCCTGGACGAGTAGTGAATATGACGCAAGCTGTTCTAAATCGCTTTGTACCTCAGAGGGCAGCACAAAGCCTTATCTGAGCGTGACATACAGCAGCAGGGCTGCTGCAAATAACGCTTTGATGAGTTGGGGTGCTTCTTCTAAGACGCTCACGGTAAAGCTTGTCGGACAAGACGCGATGGCGGGTTGGCAGCCGTTGATACAGGGCGCCCGTTCGGCATGGAACAATTCTAAAGCAAAAACGAACATCAGCTTAACGACTACCGGTTCGTCAAATTATACAATCAAGGTTGTCAATCTTCCCAGTGAGTCGTGGTATGGGATGACAACCCCGGTCAAGGGCTCCAACGGTTTCCTTACTTCCGCGACAATTCAAATCAACAAAGCTACAACAGGGAATAAGTCTGATAATTTCAAACGCAGTACAATAACGCATGAATTCGGACATCTGTTTTGGCTGAATGACAACCCGGAAACAGCGGACTACAGCTTAATGCTGCATGGAAGGGACAGGGAACTGATCTATACGCCTCAGATGATTGATATTTATCATATGGATCAGAAATACTGATGCTATTGAGTGGTTAAATTAAATGAAAGGATGTGCGGACTATGAAAGTCAAATTTTTAATGGTTTGTTTTTTCGCTGTGATTATGTTATCGGGGTGTTCGGGAAAAACGGATATGCAGAATGACAGTACTTCTGGCGCGGCACAGGAAACAACCCTATCGTTGGGAGAAATGAATGTGCAATATATGGATATGTACGCTGACTGGCTGGCTTATAAAAATGCAGATGAGCTTATGAAAGCGGGGGATATCGTTGTTATAGGCACAGTAACAGGGATTTCATTTCAAATACTTGATATGCAAACTGGATGCCGACCTACTGAAAACTCCGAACAGGAGTATTGCCAAATGTATACAATTTATGACATTGAAGCGGATAAACCATATAAAGGCAATACCGATGAGAAATTTCAAATTCGTATGTACGGTGGGATGAAAGATTTGTATTTAGAGGAACAATTAGCGGTTCTAGGCAGCATCGGTGGAACAGCGATTTATTGTATGGCGGGGATGCCGGAAATAAATATCGGAGATACCTATTTGTTTGTACTTTATCAATATGAGGATGCCATACCAACTCTGGTTAACCCGGAACAGGGAATATATAAGATTGATGACCCGTTAGAAAAAGACATATATTCTTATGTTTCGCCCAAAGAAATCATCTCTTATTTTGGAGAAGATAAGTGGACGGCGTTTGCTTACGAATATGACACAACAAAGTAGAAAAATTTTATTGTCAATAATATACCATTGAATATGAGGTTGGAAGATATGGAACGATAATTAAGATTCTTGATGAAAATTTGAATTATTGCTATTTGCCATGTCTTGATGACACATCTTTAGAAAATATAAATAAAGTGACATACGAATTTAAAGCGGGAACAACTTATTTTATAAAATTGTCCGAATACCCACCCGGAGGAGCATTGGGGTTGAGAGAGCAGGTGTTTTCCGGGGATTATAATTTATCACTCAACAAGTTTGGTGATGAAAAAGACCATGTTATTATAGGTGACGTTACGATGAAAGATCTAATTGTATTAAAACGTTATCTTGCAGGAGTGTGGGGTATTACGTTAGACTAATTTAAAGAACGGGTACTTTTTTACTGTTATACGATATGCCCCTCTTAGGCGAACAAGTGAGATAATTAAACTTGTTTACCTAAGAGGGGCATATCATAATTTAGCGCATCTTTAGTGATTTCTTACGCCTCAAACAGCAGCTCGCCGTATGTAGCGATGGGCCAGTATTCTGCGTCAACAAGCGTTTCAAGCTTATCGACGGGCGCCCTGAGCGCGAGCATATCCGCCATGATAACGTCGCGGTAATACTCGGCTGTGCATTTTACGCATTCCTTCTCGGCATTGTCCCTGTCGCTTCGCAGACGGTTCAAGGCGTCCTTTGCCTCTCTGAGATATTTGCTGATTTCGTCGAGCATTTCCTTTTGTACGCTTGCGTCAGCCCCTGCGGCGGTAATTTCGTTGATTGACGAGGCGAGCCTCGACGTATATTTTACGACGGCGGGAATAATATCTCTGGACGCCATGTCGATCATTGTGCGCGCCTCGATATTGATTACCAAGGAATAGGTTTCGTAGAGGATTTCCGCTCTCAGCTCAAGCTCTTTTTTGTTCAGAATGCCGAAATCTCCGAAAAGCTTAACCGCCTTGTCCGTGGTAAGCGCCTCTGTTGCGGCGACCATGGAGGTGAGATTCGGGAGCCCGCGCCTTGCCGCCTCCTCGACCCATTCGGCGGAGTATCCGTTTCCGTTGAAAATTATTCTCTCGTGGTTCCTCATATACCTTGCGATAAGCTCGTCGCAGGCGTTCTCGAAATTATCCGCGCCCTCAAGCTCGTCGGCAGCCTCCTTGAACGCTTCGGCTACGATTGCGTTGAGCATGATGTTCGGCATTGCGATTGAGTCGTTTGCGCCGACCATACGGAACTCGAATTTGTTTCCAGTAAAGGCAAAGGGCGAGGTTCTGTTGCGGTCGGTTGCGTCCTTGCGCACGACGGGAACGGTGCTTATGCCGAGGTCGAGCATTCCGCCGTCTATGCATTCCGAGGCGGAGCCGTTCGCGATGATCTGCTTTACGATATTGTCAAGCTGGTCGCCGAGATATATGGAGATGATAGCGGGCGGAGCCTCGTTTGCTCCGAGCCTGTGGTCGTTGCCCACGTCGGAGGCGGACTGACGCAGCAAATCGGCGTGAGTGTCAACCGCCTTGATTATGCAGGCGAGCACAAGGAGGAACTGCCTGTTTTTGTGGGGAGTTTTGCCGGGGTCAAGAAGGTTCATTCCCGTGTTCGTCCCCAAGGACCAGTTGTTGTGCTTGCCAGAGCCGTTTACGCCCGCAAAGGGCTTCTCGTGCAGGAGACAAACCATATCGTGGCGCTCCGCAACCTTCTGCATTATTTCCATTGCGAGTAGGTTGTTGTCAACCGCTATATCGGCGGGCATATAGATAGGAGCCATTTCGTGCTGCGCGGGAGCGACCTCGTTATGCTGGGTGGTCGCGGTTATTCCCATTTTCCAAAGCTCCCTGTTCAAATCCTTCATAAAAGCGCCCACGTTTTCGGGAATCCGTCCGAAATACTGGTCCTCAAGCTCCTGTCCCTTGGGAGCGGGAGCGCCGAAAAGCGTTCTTCCCGTGTATTTGAGGTCCTTTCTCGCGTGAAATGCCTTTTTGGTTATAAGAAAATATTCCTGCTCGGGACCGACGGAGGCGGAAACATTGGTTGCCAACGTGTTGGGGTCGAAAAGCCTTACGATTCGCATACCCTCCCTGTTCAGCGCGTCCATGGAGCGCAGGAGCGGGATTTTCGTGTCGAGAGCCTCGCCTGTGTACGAGCAGAAAACGGTGGGAATGCACAGTACGGCTCCAATGCTGTTTTTGCGCACGAAGGCGGGCGAGGTCACGTCCCATACCGTGTAGCCCCTTGCCGCGCAGGTGTCCCTGATTCCGCCCGAGGGGAAGGAGGAGGCGTCGGGCTCTCCCATGATAAGCTGCTTGCCCGTGAAGGAGGAAATTATATTGCCGTCCTCGTCGGGATGGCTTACAAAGGAATCATGCTTTTCGGCGGTGTGGCTGACAATCAGCGGATGGAACCAGTGCGTGTAATGCGTCGCGCCCTTTTCCTGCGCCCAGTCCTTCATAGCCTTGGCGATAACGTCCGCGTCCTCTGCCGAGAGCTGTCCGCCGTTATCCATTACGGATTTGAGATTGGCGAATACCTTTTTGGGTAAACGCTCCTTCATTTTGCCGACCGTAAAAACGTTGTCCGCGAAAATGTCCTCGATTTTAAATGCTTCACTACTCATATTCTTTTTCTTCCTTTCCAATGATACTGCGCGTATTTCGGCGCGTAACGGCATTTCTTTTGCAGAAATAAAAAAGACGCCCCTTCTTTAAAAGGAACGTCTTTGTCACCTTGCTACTAAAATACTATATCGCCCGTCAAAAATCAAGCTTTTTTTGAAAAAAGTTTGAAGCGGTTTATTTCGGGTCCAAAACGTCAACAAGCTGTCCGTGAACCATAAGCCTTATACCCGAGGCGGAATCCTTCTGGCAGGTGTAAAGCGTGAGCACGGGGGATTCGCCGTCATAGTCAACGCCCGTATCGTACTGCTCGACGGATACCGCGTAATCCACATAATCCTTGAGCGAGAAAGTGTCGGTGAGATAGCGGAAAGCGTCGTAATTATCCTTGATATTAACGACGGACACGCTGAATATCTCGTAAACCCTTACGCTGTCTTCAAGGTAAATGTAGAAATAATTGCCCTTGTCCGATTTCTGCCTGTTGTAAAATTCCTCGCCCTTGTTCTCGCCGTCGTATTGGAGCAGTCCGTGGAACATTGAACCGTCGTTCATATTGTGACCGTACACAAAGGTGTGCTCGTCCTTAAAATCGGGGCTGTTGGTGTGGTCGAGGAAGATCGCGCCCGACCATGCCTCCACATCGTTGTAGGCGTGCGTCAGATAATAATCGTTATCGTCCGCCTGAACGATGGGGTAGCTGATGTTTGCCGAGGGAACGTCTATCCAGCCGCAGACGGCGGGAGCCTGCTCCTTAAGCCCGGCAAAGTCTATGGACAAATTGGCGCTGTACGCGGGAGCCTCGGGCTTGGTCTCGCTGTTTCCCTCGGTTTCGTTTCCCTGAGTTTCGGCGGGGGTTTCGGCAACCGTTTCAATGAAATTGGTTGCTCCGCTGTTGTTTTTTCTTTCCTTTGCGCTTTTTACGCCGTATCTTACAAGAAAAACGCCGCAGACGACAAATACGCACAGAGCCACGCCCATAATCACATAGCGGATTATATCTGATTTTGTTCTTGGTTTACTCATGTAGTACCTCCTGATGCTTCACGCGGATTTCGGCGCGCGGTTCAGGCGTTGCCCACGGAGCCGAAAAGCTCCATTTTCTCTTTGACGGTAGCCTTGATTGCCTCGAAGCCGGGAGCGAGAAGCTTGCGGGGGTCGAAGCCCTTTCCCTCAAGGTCCTTGCCCGCCTCGATATATTTGCGCGTCGCGTCGGCGAACGCAAGCTGGCACTCGGTGTTTACGTTAATCTTGCCGACTCCGAGAGAGATTGCCTTTTTGATCATATCGGCGGGGATTCCCGTACCGCCGTGAAGCACGAGGGGCATATCGCCCGTAAGCTCCTTGATTGCGGCAAGCGTTTCAAAGCTTAAGCCCTGCCAGTTGGCGGGATATTTGCCGTGGATATTGCCGATTCCCGCGGCAAGCATCGTAACGCCGAGGTCTGCAATCTGCTTGCACTCCGAGGGGTCCGCGCACTCGCCCATTCCGACTACGCCGTCCTCTTCTCCGCCGATCGAGCCTACCTCAGCCTCGAGAGACATTCCCTTTTCCCTGCATACGGCAACAAGCTCCTTGGTTTTGGCGATATTTTCGTCAATCGGGTAATGCGAGCCGTCGAACATTATCGAGGAGAAGCCCGCCTCGATGCACTTGTAGCAGCCGTCGTAGGTTCCGTGGTCAAGATGAAGAGCGACGGGAACCGTGATTTTAAGCTCGTCAATCATTGCCTTAACCATATCCGCAACGGTCTTAAAGCCCGTCATATATTTGCCCGCGCCCTCCGAAACGCCGAGGATAACCGGCGAACTGCACTCCTGTGCGGTGAGAAGGACAGCCTTTGTCCATTCAAGATTGTTAATATTGAACTGTCCTACGGCGTACTTGCCCGCCACAGCCTTTTTGAGCATTTCTTCTGCTGTTACTAACATTATTTTACCTCCGAAAAAATATTGTTGCGGCAAAAAATAACACGAAAAACCGTATATAATCCGCCCATTGAGAACAGTATAACACAAAAAAATGTAATTAACAAACATTTTGTGTTATGCTAAAATAAAAATTAAAGTGTGCCGTCAAGGCGGCAAAAATAAAAAGGCAGGTGTATTTTTCTATGAAGGTTTGCGAGCGTTTTTTGAAATATGTCGGGATTTTTTCCCAATCCGACGAAAATTCGGGGACGCACCCCAGCACAGAGGGACAGTTTGATATGGCGGACTGTCTTGTGAACGAGCTTAGGGAGCTTGGAATCGAGATCGCGAGACGCGACGAAAGGTGCTATGTATACGCGTTTGTTCCCGCGTCCGAGGGAATGGAGGACAGGGAGAAAATAGGGCTTATAGCCCATATGGATACCGCTCCCGCGTTCTGCGGAGAGGGAGTAAGACCGCGCCTTATAGAAAATTATGACGGAGAGGATATTGCGCTCGATTCGGACGGTAATATCGTTATGGAAACGTCGGTGTTTCCCGAACTTTTGAATTATAAGGGGCAGACGCTTGTCGTCACGGACGGCACGACGCTTTTGGGAGCGGACGACAAGGCGGGAATCGCCGAAATTATGACGGCGCTCGAGCGCATAATAAAGGATAGGCTTCCCCACCCCGCGGTTTGCGTCGCTTTTACGCCCGACGAGGAAATAGGAGAGGGAGCGGATTATTTTGACGTGGAGGGCTTCGGCGCGGATTACGCCTACACGGTGGACGGCGGCGCGCTCGGGGAGCTTGAGTATGAGAATTTCAACGCGGCGTCGGC
Source organism: Butyrivibrio sp. (assembly GCA_023665525.1). GTDB lineage: Bacteria > Bacillota > Clostridia > Lachnospirales > Lachnospiraceae > Eshraghiella. The sequence continues at coordinate 20,140 of JAMPDT010000013.1, forward strand.
AAGGATTACCGTAAACGGTAACTGCATACACCCGGGAGAGGGCAAAAACCGTATGAAAAACGCGGTTCTTACGGCAATGGAGTTTAATTCGATGCTTCCGCCCGCCGAGATTCCGGCGCATACCGAGGGCTACGAGGGCTTCTACCATATCACGGACATTGAGGGCAGCGAGGAAAAGACCGTGCTCCGATATATTATACGCGACCACGACAGGGAAAGCTTTGAGGACAGAAAAAAAGCCGTCCGAAGAATCGCGGACTTTCTCAACGAAAAATACGGAGCGGGAACGGTGGAGCTTGAGCTTAAGGATTCTTATTACAATATGAAGGAAAAAATAGCTCCGAGAATGGACATTGTGGAGCGCGCAAGGAAGGCGTTCCTTGACAACGGCGTGGAGCCGAGGACATTGCCGATAAGAGGTGGCACGGACGGCGCGAGGCTCTCGTATATGGGGCTTCCCTGCCCGAATCTTTCCACGGGAGGGCATAATTTTCACGGGAAATTTGAATATATTCCCGTGGAGTCAATGGAAAAGATGACGGACGTATTAACGGCGCTGATTACGGGATAATCGGCGCCGCGTGACGGATCGCAAAAACGCCTGTGCGGGCGGCGTTTCGCTAAATTGTTTCGGGCTCGGGGTAATCCGTGCCGAAGGTTTCGACCGTTACCTTGGAAAGCCTCTGCTCCGAGGTGGGGCGGTCGTTCCAGTCGGTATCTACCTCGGCAATCTGATTAACAATGTCCATTCCCTCGGTGACCTTGCCGAAGGCGGCATAGGAGCCGTCGAGGTGGGGCGAGGTTTCGTGCATGATAAAAAACTGCGAGCCCGCCGAGTCGGGGTCCATGGCGCGCGCCATGGAAAGCACGCCGGGCGTATGCTTTAAATTATTGGTAAAGCCGTTGAGATTAAATTCGCCGCGTATGGAGTAGCCGGGACCGCCCATTCCCGTCCCCTCGGGGTCGCCGCCCTGAATCATAAAGCCCTTTATGACGCGGTGGAAAATAAGTCCGTCATAAAAGCCTTTTTTGACAAGACTGATAAAATTATTAACGGTGTTGGGAGCGGTTTCGGGATAAAGCTCCGCCTCAAAAACGCCGCCGTCCGCCATTTCAAATGTTACGATAGGATTCTGTGCCATTTTTGCTCCTTTCCTTGATACTGCGCCGTATTTCCGCGCAAAATGGTATACTCGAAGAGTGTTTCCTTGATACTGCGCCGCATTTTTGCGCAAAATGGTATACTCGAAGAGTGTTTCCTTGATACTGCGCTATGATATTATCTTACCATAATCGGAGTTCAAGTCAATGTTAAACGGCATTATTTTTTTATTAAATAAATATGAAGAGCCCGATGCGGACGCGCTTTTGCCCGCAAGGCTTCTCGATGAGCTTCCCGATTCGGCGGAGGGCGTGCTTGCCGTGACGGACGATGGGGCTAAGCTGCGCAGACTTGCCGAGCGCGGCTTCGCCGTTATTTTTTGCTCGGACGGTGAAAAATATGCGGAGGGCGCGGCTTATGTCGCGGAAAGCGCGTCGGCTGTTGATTACGAGTACGCGAATACCGCGTACTGCCGCATTAAGGGACTGCCGCTTACGGTGCTCGAAACTCCGCGCACGATTGTCAGGGAGCTGTGCGCGGACGATTTGCCGCGGCTGTACGAGATTTATGACGACGACGCGGTTCGCGAATTTGTTGAGCCGCTTAAGGATTATGAACGTGAAAAGGAGCTTATCGAGGCTTATATACATAATATGTACGGTCTTTGCGGCTTCGGGCTTTGGGCTGTAATCGAGCGGGAAAGCGGCAGGCTTATCGGACGCGCGGGAATAAGCCTTAACGAAGCGGGCGGAGAGAGACGAATGGAGCTGGGCTACGTTATCGCGCGCGAAGACAGGCGTAAGGGCTACGCTTTTGAAGCTTGCGCGGCGATTAAAGAATACGCCTTTAAAACGCTTGGGGCAGAAACGCTTTATATCGTGACGAGAGCCGACAACACGGCGTCCGCCGGAACAGCGAAAAAGCTGGGCTTTGGCAAGCCCGGCTTTTCCGTGATAAGTGGTTGTGAATATATGATATTTCAATGTAAAGAGTAATTACTTCTTTACGATGAAATCAGCGTAAGCGTTCTCAAGACCGTGCTCGGTGGGATCAAGTCCCTCGATTTCCTCCGAGGGCTTAACTCTCAGCCCGACGGTTTTCTTGATGAACAAAAATACGAGCGTCATTGTGACCGCGGTCCAGCCGCCCACTGCCAAAACGCCGAGCGCCTGCGTTCCCAAAAGCTTGAAGCCTCCGCCGTAGAAAAGACCGAGCGCGTCGTACTCGCCCTTGCCGCAGGCAAAGAGTCCCACGCAGAGGGTGCCTAGCATTCCGCAGGCTCCGTGTACCGCAACCGCGCCCACGGGGTCGTCAACCTTGGTCACATGGTCGTTGAACCATACCACAAACACTACGACCGCTCCGGCGAGAATGCCGATTATCGTTGCGCCGAGCGCGTCCACGCAGGCACAGCCCGCCGTTATTGCCACAAGCCCCGCAAGCGAGCCGTTAAGGCTCATCGAAACGTCGGGCTTTCCGTTCTGGATCCACGTGATTATCATTACGGTTACGGTGGCTACTGCCGCGGCAATCGTTGTTGTGGCAAAAATCGAGGCGAGGTTGGTATTGCTTGTCGCTGCCGCGCCGTTAAAGCCGTACCAGCCGAACCACAGGATGAAGCAGCCGAGCGCGCCGAGCACGATATTGTGTCCGAGTATCGGACGGGGCTTGCCGTTTTCGTCGTATTTGCCGATTCTCGGTCCGAGCATTTTCGCTCCGATAAACGCCGAGATTCCGCCGACCATATGTATGCAGCAGGAGCCCGCGAAATCAATGAAGCCTCTTTCGGCAAGCCAACCGCCGGGTCCCCATGTCCAGTGCGCCTCAATCGGATATATTACAAGGCTGATAATGAAGCTGTAAATACAGTAGGAGATGAACTTGGTTCTCTCCGCCATAGCTCCCGAAACAATCGTTGCGGCGGTGGCGCAGAATACAAGGTTGAATACGAAGCTGCCCCAGTCAATCGCGTCCGTGCCGAAGTTGGCGGGATTTAGGGGAAATTTGCTCCAGCCGATAAAGCCGCTTCCCTCTCCGCATAAAAACGAGTAGCCCACAAAAATAAAAGCCACAGTACCCAGACAAAAGTCCATAAGGTTTTTCATAATGATGTTTCCGGCGTTTTTTGCTCTGGTGAAGCCCGCCTCAACCATTGCGAAGCCCGCCTGCATAAAAAATACCAGCGCGGCGCCCATCAGAAACCATACGCCGTCACTACCGAATAATCCCATATCTTTTTCCTCCTTTTTCTTCCCTTGAAAATCAAGTAAAGCCGAGGCTTTTTTGCCGTATAAAACAAAAAAAGCGCTATCCCCGCAAAGGGTAAGCACTTCCTCGTGTCAATCGGCAATCTTGAATTTCAAATGTAATTTAGCACATTAAAACGTCTCGTTATTGAAAAAATCGGAAATTAATTCTTGACTTTGCCGCCTCGCGGGAATATTCTTAATAATATTAAGCGAATCGGCGAAAAGGGTGAATTTATTATGGATTATCCGATGCTTCAGCCTCAAATCGAATACCAAACAGAGGGATATTCTTTTAAAAATAAAGAGGAGCCGTGCCGCGTCCGGGCATATGCTTTTATTTGCAGGGGCGAAATCACGCTGCTTCCCGACGGCTGCGAGGAGCTTGTCGCGGCGTGGGGGAGCGGCGTCCCCTACTGCGCGCGCCCGAATAAAACGGAGCTTACAAGGCTTGAGCCGCCGCGCGGCTGTCATGGGCTGTGCGGGATCCGCTTAGAGCCGGGCTATACGGTGAATATCCCCGCCGCGGAGGCAAAAGCCGTCCACGCCGCGCTTGCGGACGCGAAAAGCCCGTCGGAGGCGCGGGACATAATATTTGAGGGTACGGCAGCCTTTATAATGAAAAGAAAAAGCTCGGCGGTTTGGGAAAAAATGGCGGAAACCGTCTGCGCCTCCCGCGGGAGAAGCACGGTAGCCTCCTTGGCGGAGCGGTACGGCTACACCGTCAGGCAGGTCAACAACCTTTTCAGGGAATGCGCCGCCTGCTCCCCCAAGACCTTTTGCAGGCTTGTGAGGTTCCGAAACGCGCTGCTCGAAATGGCGAATAACCCCGAGGGGGAAAATTCGGAGTTCATAGAGAGGCTAAGCTATGCCGACCAAGCGCATTTTCAGAGGGAATTTAAGGAATTTACGGGAATGACGCCGAGGAGGTTCGCAAAGCTTTATTTTATGCCGATATTTTGAAAAATATTTGACATTTTATTACTGAATAAAATATAATGAAACAACAACGGTTTATAATGATATGGAAAAGGAGTTGGGGTTTAATGAAAATGTCAAAAAGCAGAATTGCATTGGTTCTGCTTCTTGCGTTTGCGCTTTTGCTGCCGACAGTTAAGGTTACTGCCACACCCGGAAATGTTTTTGTATTTCTGCACAGTGAGGACTTTTTTCCTGGGAACCAAAAGTGGGTGGATTCATTTCGTAAATGTATAAAATCATATAGTACTGATACACGGCTGGAAGCCAGACCGACAGTCGTTTACGGTATGCAGCAGCATCTCAAAAACTGCGGCTCGCTCTACATATGCTGCCATGGAGATGATGAGGGCAGCGTGCTTCTCATAGATATAGTGGGAACTGAATTTATTCTGTTTCAAATCTCTGATGTACCGAAAAATATGGACTGCGGGCTGGCGTACCTCGGCGCGTGCAGAAGCGCACAAAACAACACAAAGACCGGCAAGAATCTTTGCAGTACATTGGTGAGCAACGGATACAAGGCGGTGATAGGATACAGCTCCGATGTGAATCATTACTTGGCTATGGAGTTTGAGGAGAATTTTTTCTATTATTTAGCGGGAGGCAGCAGCGTATACACCGCTATTGAAGAAACCAAAGCTTATTTAAGGAAGCATGGAAAACAAACGAATAAGGCGGTTTATGACGATTTATTCAATGCTGTCGCAAGATTCGGAAACTTGGGAATAACAGTAGAATGATATTAAGGAGGAGAGTAATATGAATAAAAAAGCATTGAGAATCGTGCTTTTGGCTGCGGCGGCAGTGCTGGTTGCGGGAATATCCGTCGGAGCGGCTATGAAGCTCAGAGCTTCAGGCGACTCTGCTTATAAAAATAAGGTGCTGTCAAAGGACACCTTTGAGCTGAACGGTGTGACAATGTATTATGTTGAGCCGGATGAGGAAACCATGAGACGCTATCCCGACAGTATCATATACAAGGATGATGACGAGCTGTATTATTTTTTCGGTGCAAAAACGCAGGAGCTTGAGGTAATTGATAATAAGGCTTTGGATGATAAAGAATACGCAAATTTGATTGCCGACGCCATAAAGCCGTATCCGAATACAGAGGAGTTGCTTGAGGATGCAAAGGAGCGATTGGGAAAATGGTACGACGGCGATCTTGAGAAGTTTAAATGGGAGAGCAGGACCGATGATATGGGGGATACGTCGGTTGAGGTTCAGCAGGTTTTAAACGACGAATTTTCCGTGTATCTTGCGGAGGCAATATACGATATGGACGGCGATTTCAGTTATGCTGTTTTCAATTTCGGTTCGGAGGTCAACCTTAATAAGAAGAATAATTTTCTCTCCAAGGAGGAGGCAATCGAAAGGGCAAAGGCTTTTCTTGAGGAGGAGTACGACAAAACGGACTGGGAGGAAATTACGGTGCGCGACGTAGGCGGAGAACAGCTTTATTGGGAGGTTAAGCTGAAAAAAACCGAAATAATTACGATAGGATATTATGTAGGAGTGGATTTGCTGACGGGAGAGGCTTGGCTTTTGGGAACTATGAGATAAAGTAAATACGTAAAGAGGGACGGCGTGCAGCCGTCCCTCTGAATTATGCTCCGATTAGAGCGCCTCGGAGCCTCTTTCGCCTGTGCGGACCCTTATCGCGTCCTCGACATTGTAGACGAAAATTTTGCCGTCGCCGATATTGCCTGTGGAAATTTCCTTGGTCACAAGCTCGATAATCTGCTCGGCGGTTTCGTCGGGAACGACGGTTTCCACCTTAACCTTGGGGAGCAGGTTCACGAAATATTCGTTGCCTCGGTAAATTCTTTTGAAGCCCTTCTGCGCGCCGTAGCCCATAATGTTCGTAATCATGATGCCGTTTGCCTCGTTTTCGTCGAGAATTTTCTTTAAGTCCTCCAGCTTCTCGGGTTTGATGATGATTTCCAGTTTTTTCACGGTAATGCCTCCTTGTATTATAAAGTGAGCCAATAATCATATATTCTTTGGTTGCCTTTATTTTAGCATAAGCGGGGCGGCAAATAAACAGAAATCTTGTGCTTTTGCGAATTTCATATGATGTTAAACGGAATGCCGCGCTTTTGAGGGAAAGGGCGTTTTCGGACTTAATTTTTTTAAGATTTTTACAATCGAGGCTGAATAAAAAAGGCGTGTCAAAAATTCGCTGTTGCAAAACGCCGCGTTTTGTGTATAATGATGATTGTGCGAGAGTTTTAACTTTTCCGTTTTAACTTTTTTTCCAAAAAAGGCTTGACTTTGTTTCGAGGGCAGTATATAATCATTATGTTGTTTAAGAGGTTACCCCTCAGAACTGATATGATGGGCTATCGCCAAATGGTAAGGCACTGGACTCTGACTCCAGCATCTACAGGTTCGAGTCCTGTTAGCCCAGCTCGCACCACATCGAGTGGTGCATTTTTATGCTCACAATTATTTTATTATTTATGGAGAGTTATCGAAGTGGTCATAACGAGCCGCACTCGAAATGCGGTTGTCCTTTTTGGGCACGTGGGTTCGAATCCCACACTCTCCGCTGAGCTTTGCACACAACAGAACAGCGGTTGTGTGCTTTGTTTTATGGGAAGAGGTGTCGGCAATGTACATTATGGACGGGCGGGTGCGTTACAGTGAGGTTGATTCGGACGGAATTATTACGCTTGACGCGATCGTGAATTATTTGCAGGACTGCGTTATGCTCCATTCCGAGGAGGTCGGACGCGGAGTTTGCAATATGGCGAATAACGAGGGCTTTTGGCTCATGGCTTCGTGGCAGATCGAGATAATAAGAGCGCCGCGCTATCACGAGGTCATAAGGGTGGCGACAAACCCTTACGAATTTAAGGGAGTTTTCGGCGGGCGAAACGTTCAGATCCTCGACGCCGAGGGCGGACAGCTTGTGAGGGCAAATTCCATATGGGTTTATATCGACGCCGCGACGAAAGCGCCCGCGCGCGTCCCCAAGCACGAGGCGGAGGCGTACACGCATTTTTCGGACAAAATAGATATGGAGTATATGCCGCGCAAAATAGCTCTGCCCGACGGAATGAGGGAATGCGCGCCGATTCCCGTGACGCCCGACAGAATAGACACGAACCGCCATGTGAATAACTGCGAATATGTCCGCGCGGCAATGGAGGCGGCTGATTTTTACGGACTGCCCAGGGTTCTGAGGGTGGAATATAAGCAGGCGGCGGTTATGGGCGATTATTTATGTCCCGAAATGTACAGGGACGAAAAGCACTGCGTGGTGGAGCTTCACGGCAGGGACAAAACTCCGTTTGCCGTGGCGGAATTTATTTTTTAAGGAAGGTCCCGTTCGGCACGAATCGCCCCGCGGGAATGTCAGTGAGGATAAAATGATTGAGTTAGGGAAGGTTCAGCCCTTGATGGTTGTCAAAAGGACCGATTTCGGGGTTTATCTCGGAACGGAGGAGGAAAGGGTGCTGCTACCCGCCAAATATGTGGACGGGGACGTGGAGATTGGGGATTCGCTGACCGTATTTGTGTACAGGGATTCCAAGGACAGGCTAATCGCCACGACAAAGGAACCGTTTATCAGGCTGGGCGAGGTCAGGACGCTTACCGTAAAGGATGTTACGCAAATCGGGGCGTTTATGGACTGGGGGCTTGAGAAGGACCTGTTTTTGCCGTTCAAGGAGCAGACCTGCGCGGTAAGGGAGGGCAAAAGCTATCCCGTGGCTCTCTATATCGACAAAAGCGGCAGACTTTGCGCGACCACGAGAATATATAATTATTTGGGCGTCACCGACGCGTACAAGGCGGGAGATACCGTAAGGGGAGTGGCGTATGAGCATATCGAGAAATTCGGAATGTTCGTTGCAGTGGACGGACTGTATCAGGGACTTATACCGCGCAGGTCGCTTTACGGCAAAATAAACGTCGGCGACGAGATAAGCGCCGCGGTGTCGAGGGTTATGCCCGACGGAAAGCTTGAGCTGACGCTGCGCGCGCCCGCCTATTTGCAGATAAACGACGATGCGGACGCGATAATGGCGGAGCTTCAGAAAAACGGCGGACGGCTCGGAATAAACGATAAATCCGATCCGCAGCTTATAAAGGAAAGGCTCGAGATGAGCAAGGCGGCGTTCAAGCGCGCCTGCGGACACCTTTTAAAGGAGGGTCTTATAAAAATAACCGATTCGGGAATTGAGATACAATGAAAGGAGCAAAATTATGCAGAGAGTAATCAGCACGGATAAGGCGCCGTCCGCGATCGGACCTTATTCACAGGCAGTCGAGGCGGGAGGCTTTGTTTTTACGTCGGGAGTGATTCCCGTGGACCCGCAGACGGGAGAAATCAAGGAAAGCATAGAGGAGCAGGCAAGGCAGGCGTTTAAGAACCTCGTCAATTTGATCGAGGCTTCGGGAGCGTATGTTTCGCAGGTGGTCAAAACCACGGTGTTTATTAAGGAAATGGACGATTTCGCGAAAATAAACGAGATTTATTCGGAATTTTTCAAGGAGCCGTTCCCCGCAAGGTCGTGCGTGGAGGTCGCGAGGCTCCCCAAGGACGTCAAGCTTGAAATCGAAGCGGTGGCGGCGCTGTAAAACGGAATACAAAAACAGCCGTGCAAAAATGCTGCGCGGCTGTTTTTCGGTAAGCTAAGGACTATACGGAGATGTCTATGTTGCCCCCGATATGAGGCGTTACAGACATCTCGAGCATCTTCCTCATTCCGTCGCCCATTTCACGCATATCATCAAGACCCATCGACAGGACCTTGGTGGCAACGTCGTCGTTGACCGCTGAAATCATGGAAAGCGACGGGGTTATTGCCCCGATATCCATAAGAACATCTCTCCTTTCGTTTATTCCTTATTTAACCATTCTACAATATATATCTTGATTTCACAAGCAAAACTTAATGGGAATACCGTGAATTTTGCAAAAAAAAGTGCGCATATTAAGACTGTGTACGACGTAACGCAAGAAATTTGCAAAGAGGTGCTTTCGCTATGAAAAAATATCTCAGGTATCCCGCCATCGTGCTTGGCGCGGTGGTTATGGGCTTTGCCGTAAAATGCATATACAATCCCGGAAATATCGTGACGGGCGGCTTCGCGGGCTTTGCGATAATCGCGCGGCGCGTTTGGGGAGTGCCGCTGTGGACGGTGAACCTCGCGCTGAATATACCGCTTTTTATCGCTACCTTTATCATTCTCGGCAAAAAGGTTGTGGCGCGCTCGTTTTTGGCGACGGCGGTTTACACGCTTACAATGGCGCTTGCGCCTGCTTACGGACCGTTTGCGGGGGATATGTTCCTGTCCTGCCTGACGGGAGGACTGCTCATGGGCGCGGGCATAGGGCTTGTGCTTGCCGCCGACGCCAGCTCGGGCGGAGTCGATATGCTTTCCCTGCTCATATATAATTACACGCACAAAATAAAAATACAGTGGATTATGTTCATAGCGGACGCCGTGATCATCGGAATCGGAATCGCGGTATTCGGTCTTGTGAGCGCGGTGTACGCGGTGCTCTCGGTGCTTATTTTAAGCTTTATTTCGGGAAAAATAATAGACGGCGGCGATTTTTCGAGGGCGGCTGTTATAATAAGCGGGCAAAAGGAGGAAATATCGTCGAGGATCATAAAAGAAATCGGACGCGGCGTTACGGGAATCGAGGGGAGAGGAATGTATACGGGCAGGCACGGGCTCCTGCTGTTCTGCGTCGCCTCGCGGCACGAAATGACGAAAATACGCGGAATAGTATACGAGGTTGACAAAAACGCCTTTATGACGGTTGCGAACGTATCGGAGGTGTTCGGAGAAGGCTTTGTGAAAAAATAACATTAAACGGCGGAATTTTTGTGAAAATTGTCCAAAAATCTTTTGGCGTTCCAAAATCATATACAACTTGCTCAATTTGAAAAATTTTTTTTGTTAAATTACAATATGGCGTAAATTTACGTCGGAGAGTATTATTAGAAGAGTAATAAACGCACAATATATACTCAAAATTACAGGAGGCAAGTTATGGCAAGTTTATCACTTAAAAATATCTGCAAGGTGTATCCCAACGGTTTCGTTGCCGTTAAGGATTTCAACCTTGAAGTGCAGGACAAGGAGTTCATCATTTTCGTAGGTCCTTCGGGCTGCGGAAAATCTACCACCCTCAGAATGGTGGCAGGTCTTGAGGAGATTTCCTCCGGCGAGCTTTGGATTGGCGACAAGCTGGTCAACGATGTAGAGCCCAAGGACAGGGATATAGCAATGGTATTCCAGAACTACGCTCTGTATCCTCATATGACGGTATATGATAATATGGCGTTCGGTCTTAAACTCCGCAAGGTGCCCAAGGCTGAAATCGACAAATTGGTGCATGAGGCAGCCAAGATTCTCGGT
>JAMPDT010000140.1 GCA_023665525.1 Butyrivibrio sp.
TATATTCCTCGGCGGCAGTGCCTTTGCAAATTCAAATCAGGAGTATACTTATGAAGCTTAATCAGATATTGGGAACGGACAAAATAACGCTTTCCTTTGAGGTTTTCCCGCCCAAAACAAGCGCGAATTACGAATCGGTGGAGAGGGCGGCATTCGGCGTGGCGCAGCTTGCTCCCGACTATATGAGCGTTACCTACGGAGCGGGCGGAAGCACAAGGGGCAATACCGTAAAAATAGCCGAGGGGATCCAGCGCGGCTTCGGCGTAACCGCGATAGCGCACCTTACCTGCGTCGGAGCCTCAAAAGCGGACATTCACGCGGCTTTGGACAAAATGCGCGAGGCGGGCATTGAAAACGTGCTTGCGCTCAGGGGCGACAAGCCAAAGGATTTTGAGGGCAGCCCCTTTGTTGATTTTTGCTACGCCTCGGAGCTTGTGAGCGAAATAAAGGCTTACGGGGATTTCTGCGTCGGCGGCGCGTGCTATCCCGAGGGGCACCCCGATTCCTTAAACAAAAAAGAGGACATAGCGAATCTCAAAAAAAAGGTGGACGCGGGCTGTGAATTTCTGACGACACAGATGTTTTTCGACAATAATATTTTTTATAATTTTCTGTACAAAGTAAGGGACGCGGGTATAAAGGTCCCCGTGATTCCGGGAATTATGCCGATAACGCGCGCCAATCAGGTTGAAAACGCCGTGAAGCTTTCGGGCTGCAACGTCCCCGAAAGATTCAAAAGCATTGTTGACTGCTTCGGCGGCAGTCCCGCGGCGATGCAGCAGGCGGGAATCGCCTACGCCACCGACCAGATAATCGACCTGATTGCCAACGGAATAAAAAACATTCACGTATATTCGATGAATAAAGCGGAAATCGCGGCGGGAATACAGAAAAATCTTTCGGAGATTATAAAATGACGTTTGATTTTAAAGAGGCGGCAAGGTATCTCGGCTACAAAAACGCCGAGCCCGATGCCGCCGTCAGGGCGCTTATGGAGGAATGCTTTGCCGCCGTACGGAGGGAAGCCGAGCCGAAGCATATTTACCGCCGCTTCGACCTTGAATTTGCCGACGGCGTTATAAAAGCGGGCGGGCTGTGCATGAAAAGCCGCAGCCTTGAACGCAATCTCGCGGGCTGCCGCGAGGTGATTTTTTTTGCCGCGACGCTTGGGAGCGGTCCCGATATACTTATGAACAGATACTCCAGGCTTTCGATAAGCAAGGCGGCGGTTTTGCAGGCGGTCGCGGCGGCGGCGGCGGAAAGCTACTGCAACGAATGCCAAAACAAAATAGCGGCAGAGCTTGCCGACGAGGGGCTTTATGTGCGTCCGCGCTTCAGCCCCGGCTACGGGGATCTGCCGCTTACGCTCCAGTCCGACTTCTTAAACGTGCTGGGCGCGTCCAAAACAGTGGGTATTTATCTTTCCGAGGGCGGGATTATGCTGCCCGAAAAATCCGTTACGGCGCTTATGGGCTTAAGCCGCGAAAACAGCCGCTGCCATGCCGACGGCTGCGAGGCGTGCGCCAAAGCCGACTGCGCGTACAGATGCTGATTTACCGCCAAGCCCGCTCGCCGGACTTGCGCTTCCAAAATGCCAAAGGAGAATTTTTATGGATATTCGCGACGAATTCGGAAAAAGAATACTTTTTTTTGACGGGGGAATGGGCTCGCTTTTACAGGAGCGCGGACTTAAGACGGGCGAGCTGCCCGAACGCTGGAATACCGACAACCCCGAGCCCGTCATAGACATTCACAGGGCTTACGCCGAGGCGGGCGCGGATATAATTCTTGCCAATACCTTCGGTGCAAACCGTCTTAAATTCGACAATGCCGACGAGCTGATCGAAGCGGGAATCGCCAACGCCCGCAAGGGCATAGAGCTTTCGGGAAAAAGCGCGTATGTCGCCCTGGACATAGGTCCGACGGGCAAGCTTTTAAAGCCCTTGGGAACGCTTGATTTCGAGGAGGCTGTGAGCGTTTTTGCCGATATTGTAAAGGCGGGCGCAAGGGCAGGCGCCAATCTGATTCTCATAGAAACCATGAGCGATACCTACGAGCTTAAGGCGGCGGTTCTTGCCGCAAAGGAAAACTCCGATTTGCCCGTTATCGCCACCGTTATTTTCGGGGAAAACCAAAAAATGCTTACGGGCGCAAGCCCCGAGGCGGTCGTTGCCATGCTCGAGGGGCTTCGCGCGGACGCGCTGGGTATGAACTGCGGCCTCGGTCCCGAGCAGATGAAGCCCATCTTCGCCCGCCTCGCCGAATACGCAAGCATTCCGCTCGCCATCAATCCCAACGCGGGGCTTCCGCGCACCGAGAACGGCAAAACCGTATACGACGTTGGTCCCGAGGAATTTGCCGACGATATGGAGGAGCTTATAGGCATGGGCGCATGGTTCGCGGGCGGCTGCTGCGGCACCACCCCTGAGCATATCAAAGCCCTTACCGAGCGCTGCGCCTCAATGACGCCCGCGCCGCTCACCGAGAAAAAGCACACCCTTGTAAGCTCCTATTCGCGCACCGTGGAGCTTGGAGCCGCTCCCGTGATTATCGGCGAAAGAATCAATCCCACGGGAAAATCCAAATTCAAGCAGGCTCTGCGCGAGCAGAATATGGAATACATTCTTGAGGAGGGCGTTAAGCAGTCTGATTCGGGCGCGCACATACTGGACGTAAACGTGGGGCTCCCCGAAATAGACGAGCCGGCGACGCTTAAGCGCACCGTTTACGAGCTTCAAAGCATTCTCCCTCTCCCGCTCCAGCTTGACACGACGGACGTTTCGGCAATGGAGCAGGCAATGCGCATTTACAACGGCAAGCCCATGATCAACTCCGTCAACGGCAAGCAGGAGGTTATGAGGGAAATTTTCCCTCTTGTCCGAAAATACGGAGGCGTCGTCGTAGGTCTTGCCCTCGACGAAAACGGGATCCCCGACACTGCAAAGGGGAGGCTCGCAGTCGCCCGCAAAATATACGATACCGCGGCGGAATACGGAATAAAGCCCAAGGACATAGTTATCGACGCTCTCACCATGACCATGAGCACCGACAGCCGCTCCGCGGGCGTGACGCTGGAAACGGTCCGCCGCATAAAGGAGCGCGGCGGGCGCACGGTGCTGGGAGTATCGAACATTTCCTTCGGACTGCCGCAGCGCGAGCTTATCAATTCGGCGTTTTTTACAATGGCAATGCAGGCGGGTCTGTCCGCGGGAATAATCAACCCCAATTCGGCGGCTATGAGGCAGGCGTACGATACCTTCTGCGTTCTCGGAGGCTTTGACAATCAATGTATGACGTACATCGAGCGATACGCCGTAAGCCCCGGCGCTCCCAAAGCGCCGCAGAGCGAAGCCGTCTCCCCGCCGCGCTCCGCCTCTCCCCAAAGCGCTCCCGCCGCGCCGTCGGCGCTTTCGCTTACGGACTGTATCGTCAAGGGGCTTAAGGAGCAGGCGTACAAAGCCACGGAGCGCGTTCTTGAGACAAAGGAGCCGATGGAAATAATAAACGGCGAGCTTGTTCCCGCTCTCGACGTCGTGGGAAAGGGCTTTGAAAAGGGAACGGTTTTTCTTCCGCAGCTCCTTATGAGCGCCGAAGCCGCCAAGGCGGGCTTTGAGGCTATCAAGGCATACGTCGCCCGCAGCGGAACCTCTCAGGAAAAAAAGGCGACCGTCGTCATAGCGACGGTCAAGGGCGACATTCACGACATCGGCAAAAATATCGTCAAGGTGCTTCTTGAAAACTACGGCTACGACGTAATCGACCTCGGCAAGGACGTGCCGCCCGAAACAGTCGCCGATACGGTCACAAGGACGCACGCGCCCCTTGTCGGCTTGAGCGCGCTTATGACCACCACCGTCGTAAATATGGAGGAAACCATAAAGCTGCTCCGAGCCTCCTGCCCGTGGTGCAAAATTATGGTGGGCGGCGCAGTCCTCACCCAGGAATACGCCGATATGATAGGCGCGGACTTCTACGGCAAGGACGCGATGCAGTCGGTTTACTACGCCGAGAGCCTGCTTAATTCGGAGAAAAAGCCCTCGTAATGCCGTGCAAGGGTGAATTTTCGGTGAATATTCACAATATTCGCTTGGCAAAAGCGAATATATATTGTATAATCAAAACGGGCAGAAGGAGGGGCAGGCATGAATTATGAAAGCGAAAGCATTGAATACAAAAGCATAGTTGTTGACGAAATTTGTAAAAGCGTTATTGCCTTCGCCAACACAGACGGCGGAACTGTTTATGTCGGATATGACGATAAGGGTAACGCTTTAGGCTTGGACAATGTTGACGCCGCGTATACGGCTTTGACCAATATGATTCGTGACAGCATAGCTCCCGATATTACGATGTTTATAAAATACACCCTGCATGAAAACAATACCGTTTCCGTTGAGGTATCCGAGGGTACGGCAAAGCCCTATTACATTAAATCAAAGGGATTAAAGCCGTCGGGCGTTTACATAAGACAAGGCACGTCGTCTGTACAGGCGTCGCCCGAACAAATTCGCATGATGATCAAGCTGTCTGACGGAGATATTTTTGAAACGGCGCGCTCTCTTAACCAGGATTTAACCTTTAACTCGGCGCAGGCTGCATTTGCCAAGCTTAAGATAGATTTTTCCGAGGAAAAATTTTCCGCGTTGGGCATAAAAAATATTTCCGACAAAATGTATACAAATCTCGCTCTCGTTATTTCCGACCAATGCGAACACACCGTAAAAATCGCCGTTTATTCGGACGAAGCAAATACCGTTTTTTAAGCGCATAAGGAGTTTGGCGGCTCGGTATTTAAACAAATTGACGACGCCTTTGAATACCTTATGCTCTGCAATCAAAACAAATCCGTATTTGAAGGGGTAAACCGCATTGACAAGTGGGATTATCCCTCGGAGGCAATCAGAGAGGCTCTGCTCAATGCGGTTGTCCACAGAGATTACAGCTTCAGCGGCAGCATAATAATAAATGTGAACGATAAAAGTATGGAATTCGTTTCGCTTGGCGGACTGCTGTCGGGTTTATCCGCCGATGATATAAAAAGCGGGATTTCCCAGCCCCGCAACCGTAATATGGCTGAAATATTCCACCGTTTGAATTATATTGAATCCTACGGAACGGGAATACGCAGAATTTTTGCCTTATATAAGGATTGCTTTGAACAGCCCCAAATCGAAATAACTCCAAATACCTTTAAGATTATTCTTCCGAATATGAACTGCGCCGATAAGAAAAACGAAGCCGCTGTTCTCAAACCGCAATGGAAAACGGTTGCCGATTATTTAAAAAAGTATGATGAGATTACGGAAGATAAATTGCAGGAGCTTTTGGGTGTGAAAAAAACACGGGCATATACCGTTGCAAAGCAAATGGAGGAAGCGGGAATAATTTCTGTTTCGGGTCGCGGCGATAGGAAAATATATCGGCTGAAATAATTGAAGCATCGGCAAATCACAATTTATGC
>JAMPDT010000141.1 GCA_023665525.1 Butyrivibrio sp.
ATGGGTAATTCCTTACTGGCTGTAAGGGGTATTAACCATAAATATATTGTAGTAGAGGAGGTAATGCCTATGCTGTTAAAGGACAAGGTGGCGATTGTAACGGGAGGTAGCCGAGGAATCGGCTACGCGGTTACGGAGGAGTTTATTAAGGAGGGCGCGAAGGCGGTGCTGTGCGCTTCCAGGGAGGAAACCGCGAACAAGGCGCTTGCGTCTTTGAGGGAGAAATATCCCGACGCCGAGGTGCGCGCGATTACTCCGAAGCTTTCGGATTACGCGGACGTGAAAGCGCAGTTTGACAGAATATCCGATGAGCTCGGGAAAATAGATATTCTTGTCAATAACGCCGGAATATCCGAAAACACGCCGTTTGACAAGTACACGGAGGAGCTGTTTGAAAAGGTTATGGACATTAATGTAAAGGGGATTTTCAACTGCTCGCGCGCGGTGGTGGAGGCTATGGAGAAAAACGGCAGCGGCGTGATCATCAACACCAGCTCGATGGTCAGCATAAGCGGACAGCCGTCGGGCGTCGCCTATCCCGCTTCAAAATTCGCGGTAAACGGCTTCACGCTGTCACTTGCGAGGGAGCTTGGTCCAAAGGGGATAAGGGTAAACGCCGTTGCGCCCGGAATAACCAATACGGATATGATGCAGGCTGTTCCCAAGGAGGTTATCGAGCCTCTTATCGCGCGGATACCGCTCAGAAGGCTTGGAACGCCTAAGGACATAGCGAATGCGTTCGTATTTTTGGCGTCGGATATGGCGTCCTATATTACGGGCGTGACCTTGAGCGTGGACGGAATGGCGCGCTCGTAAAGGAAGGTAAAGTATGAAGCTGAATGAAGCCATTGAAAGGCTGATGACGGAAAGATTCGGAAAGGACGCGGTGATCGCATTGGCGACGGCGGACGGGAATATCCCGTATGTGCGCAATGTCGATGCCTATTATGAAAACGGAGCGTTTTACGTGATAACCTACGCCCTTTCCGACAAAATGAAGCAGATAGGCAGGAATCCCAACGTTGCCGTGGCGGGCGAGTGGTTCACCGCAAGGGGAACGTGCGTAAATATGGGCTGGTTCCGAAGGGCGGAGAACCGTGAAATTGCCGATAAGCTCAGGACGGTTTTCGCGGAGTGGATTGACAACGGACATAATAATTTTGACGATGAAAATACTGTTATTCTCTGCATAAGGCTGGAAACGGGACGGCTGTTTTCGGAGGGCAAGGCTTACGAGATTGAGTTTTAGCGGCGGGGCGCGGTCGGCGTGCCTGCATAACATTGCTTCCGTTTTCACCTATATGCATACTCTGCGATGTGCTTCGCGTTAATTCTTTTTGTATGCGTTCGGGCAAAAAACTGAAAATCCGAAGATCTGATATGGAGAATAAAAAAGCGGGAGTACGGCGAAGGGGAAGCCGTACTCCTTTTTTGATTGGAGCGGGCTTGCCTTGCTTGGTATACTCTTGTTTTGGGTATATGAAAAAACGCGTTTCGTGACGAAAAAACGGCATTTCGTGACTTTTTGTCCGCAAGAAGCGAAAAATGTGATTATATTTACGGTGTAAGGTTAATACGATTTGTCGGAATTATAAATTCTTTGCCTATCATCAAAAGTATCTACCAAAGTAAGTTAAAATGATAACAAGAAGGAGCATTAAGTATCATGGAAAATGAAAGGATTATGAAAAATATAAGTATAAGCTCTGATGTAATTGAAAATTACTCAAAAGTGCTTGAAAGACATATATACGAGTTGAAAAAAATGATTGATGAGTCTCAAGATGTTGTTTCGTATATTTTAATGATGGATATGCCGGAATTAACAGATTTATTTTCGAAAGGAAAGGCAGATCTGACCTCCTGCATCAATTGCTTTGAGTCTATAAGAAAGCTACTTGACAAAGAAAGTGGTTTGTTTATGACGATGGCATATGCACCTCCGAGGACAGAGGAGGATAATATTAGCGAATTGTTTACCTAAAAAGTGAGTCGTTTTACAAATGTCTAAATAAAGCTGATAACAAGAAGGAGCACTAAGTATTATGAAAGGTATAAGGATAAGCGCTGATGTAATTGAAATGTATTCAAAAGTGCTTGAAAAGCACATATACGAGTTTCAGAAAATAATTGATAAGTCAGAAAATATTTTTTTATCTATTCGACATGGGGAATTGGTAGATGATGAAATAATCTATAGACTTCATGAAAAAACGATGACACAGATGACTAAGTGTATAGAATACTTTAATACTTTAAAAAAGCGGCTTGACGATCTATGTGTAAGATATATGGAGGCAGTATATGCACCTCCGGGGAGTGAGGTTCCTAAACTGATTAACTAAAAAGTGAGTCGTTTTGCAAATGCCTAAATAAAACTAATAACAAAAAGGAGTGATAAGTATTATGGACAGTAGAAAACCGCGTCCTGATGAAATTGAAAAATGCTCAAAAGAGCTTGAAAAGTATATACGAGATTTGCAGAAAATAATTGACGAGTCTGAAAATACTTTTCTATATGCTGAAGGTATGAGATTGATGGATCCGGCATCAATTAATGCGAGTTCTGAGATAACGACAAAACAACTTGTTGATTGTGTAAGACGCTTTGATAATTTTAAAAGGTGTCTTGACCATACGCGTGAAATGTATATGGAGGCGGTATATGCACCTCCGAAGTCTATTGCAGAGGAGTTTGTATAAAATGTACGAATTAAAGTCCTGCGTATGGGAGCTGACGCTCGCCTGCTGCTTCAACTGCAAATATTGCGGCTCTAAGGGAGGCAACGCAAGAAAAAATGAATTGACAACAGAAGAGTGTCTGAATATAGTTGAACAGCTATCCGAAATCGGGTGTAAGCGCGTTGCGCTGATTGGCGGGGAGGTTTTTATGCGTGATGATTGGGACATAATCGCTAAACAACTAACCAGCCGCAAGATAAGAACCTCCATTATCACAAATGGGTATCGGATATCCGAATCTCTGATGGCTGAGATTGACGAATGCAAAATAGAATCAATAGCGGTTTCGATAGACGGAACGGAAGATGTCCATGATCAATTAAGGCGACAAGGAAGTTTTGCACAAGCCGTCGCCGCGATACATAATATTGCAGCGCACGGTATCCCGGTTTCTGTGATAAGCACGCTGAACGCCGTGAGCGCACTCCGATTAGATGAACTCTATGAATTTCTCCGACAGCTTCCGATTTTCGCATGGCAGCTTCAAGCCTGTTCTCCTATGGGGAATGCGCAAAACTGCGGAATTGATTATCATTTTGATTTTGGTAAAGTTCTTCGATTTGTTGGAGAAAAGGCGGGGAAGGCGCCCTTTAAAATGGGAGTGGCTGATAACATAGGATATTTTACAAGCGAAGAGGGCTACATTAGAGGTAATTTAAGCGGTTTTGCTGTATTTCGCGGCTGCGGTGCGGGTATAACCTCGATAGGTATTGACAGCGTCGGAAACGTTCGGGGGTGTGAATCACAGTATGATGATCGCTTTATCGAGGGTAATCTTAGAGAATCATCACTGATGGAAATATGGAATTCTCCGAACGCGTTCTCCTATAATCGGCAATTTACGCAGGAGCTGCTTACTGGTAAATGCGCTGCCTGCTTGCATGGAAGATATTGCAGGGGCGGGTGCAGATCGTATAACTACTTCGTACATAACAAGCTATATGAATCGCCGTGTTGTCCATGTAATGACGGTACTGTTTAAATATAAGTCTTATATGTAAGCGAGAGCCTTCCCCTATGTGATTGGCAGCATTAGGGGAAGGCTTTTTGTATGCAATAAAAACAACAACAGGAATTCTGTTGAAAAGTCATAATTTTTATGGTATAATTCTATTGAAAAGTCATCAATGAGAGGGAATGCATATGTTATACCGTAAAATTGAACCGTTAATAGAAGCGCATTTGAAGTCGGATTCTCCCAAGATACTTATAGTTGACGGCGCGAGGCAGGTTGGGAAGACGTATATTATTCGTCATGTGGGGAAAAGACTGTTTGAAAATTTTATCGAGCTTAATATGGTTGAGGATTCTTTGGGTTCCTGTCTGTTTAAAAATACAAGGACCGTGGAAGATTTTTATCTTCAGATCAGTATGCTTGAAGGGGATAAAATGAAAAAAAAGGAGAACACCCTGATTTTTATAGACGAGATCCAGGCATATCCGCATTTACTCACGCTTTTGAAATTTTTGTCACAGGATAATAAATTTACCTTTATTGCCAGCGGTTCTCTTTTGGGCGTAACTCTGTCGCAGACAACTTCAATTCCGATGGGAAGTATACGCAAGGTCAGAATGTTTCCCCTTGACTTTGAAGAATTTTTATACGCAAACGGAATGAATGAAACCGCAATATCCGCTATGCGGGGAAAATTTGAGAGGCTGGAATCCCTTGACGAACCTATGCACAATAAAATGATGGATATGTTCCGAAAGTATCTTCTTGTAGGCGGACTTCCCGACGCCGTCAATTCATTTATTTCGGAAAAGAATATTCAGTCGGTCAGGGAAATTCAAAGAGAGATACACGATTATTACGCTGCGGACGCTTCCAAGTACGACGAGGCAAAAAAACTGAAAATCCGAAGAATTTATGAGATGATTCCGTCTAATATGGAGAATAAAAAGAAGCGTGTTGTTGCACAGCGTATTGAAGATAAACGCGGTAAAACCTTCGGTGACTATGAGGACGAGTTTGAATATTTAATCGGAGCCGGAATCGCGTTGAGTGTTCAGGCAATATCCAATCCTGTCTTTCCTCTTATCGAATCGAGCGGAAAGAATTTACTCAAGCTGTATCTGAACGATGTGGGTATACTTACGGGAATCCTTTACGGCAATAATATTCGTGCCGTTTTGGATGACGAAAGGGGTATAAATCTGGGCTCCGTATACGAAAGCGTTGTCGCGAGTGAGCTGACGGCTCACGGGTATAAACTGTTTTATTATGATAACCGAAGCAAGGGAGAGGTGGATTATTTGGTTGATGATTACGATACTCTTTCCTCCGTTCCGATTGAGGTTAAATCGGGCAAGGATTATACTGTTCACAGCGCGTTGAATATCTTTATCGGCAACGAGGATTATCATATAAAAAAAGGGTTTGTGCTTTCTAACGAAAGAAAAGTTTCGGTAAAGGGTAAGATAAGATATATACCGATTTACTATGTTATGTTTTTCCGAAATGGCGTATAAAACCGAGAAACGCCGATAAATATAAACGCGGAGCCTCGTAGGGAAGCCCCGCGTTTTTAATGCAGCTGCTTTGCCGCATATCTTTTGCCCGCTCGATTTTACCCGTTTTTCTTGGCGCGGTACCTCGCCGTGGAATCCAGTATTTTTTTGCGGATTCGTA
>JAMPDT010000142.1 GCA_023665525.1 Butyrivibrio sp.
CTTAAGAAATTCAAGCAGCTCGCGCGTCCCCCTCATAAGCGGAACGCCCCTTGAAAGAATCTCGTCGAACGCCCTGTCCTTTTCCCTGTAAAAATCGTCGTAGGGAAAGTCCTCATGATAAAATTCCTTAAGGATCATTTCCTGGTCGCTGCGGTTCATTCCTATGCAGCGCCTGAGCGGCTCGCCTATATCGGGTATTCCGAGGACCTGTGCCGCCTCCTCCCACGCCCTGCAATATATTTTCTGAGTGTCAAAAAGGACGCCGTCCATATCAAAAACAATACTGACCATCTTTCCTCCCGTAAAGCACGCCGCCTACGCGTTAAACATTATTTTTTCGCTCTTGAACGCCCTTGCTGTCAGCGCGATAAGCACGAACGCAGTCGCGTAGGTCACTGCGGCGGCGGCGGCAAACTGCGGCGCCGTAATCTCGCGCGTAAATATTCCTTTAAAGGCAACCGACGAATTGATTAACGGTATCATATAGCTTGTGAACGACGAGGTGTCCGAGGTGTACATCGAAACCATTCCCGCCACAATCACTATCATATAAACAGGCATTATATATGTCTGCGCCTCCTTTACGCTCTTGGCGATCACGGACACAAGCCCGATCAGCGCGACGTACATAATAACGATTCCGAGTATCAGCACGATCAACTGCACTATCTGGACGGGCGTAAAGGATATTGACAGATCGGAAAGCATTTCCGAGCCGCCCATCTGCCCCATTCCGACAGGGATAGCCACAAGCATTCCGAGTATATACACAAGCGCGGACATTATCGAAAGAAGTCCCAAGGCTGCCATTTTACCCATTACTATCTCCATACGGCTGACGGGCGTAAGCAAAAGGCTTGCGAGCGTTCCCCTCTCCTTTTCTCCCGCGATCGCGTCCACTCCGAGGCTCATCGCCCCCGCGAAAATCATCATCGTTATAAAATACGGCAGGAACATACCCAGCATTTTTCCCGTCGCCTTGTCGTTGTCGTACACCTGCGATTCCTCGTTGTCGCTGTCCACGGTAAACATAATCACCGCCTCCGCGCTTCCGAATTTATCCGCGATAAGCGACTGCCTGTAACCCTCAAGATATGCCAAAACACGCCCCCTCGCCTCCGAGGAATTATCCTCCGAGGGATTGTAAAAGGTTTTGACCTGGGGCAGTGCCGCGCTTTCGTCGGAAACAATTCCCTCAAAGCCCTCGGGAAAAACAACCAGCAGATCGGTATCGCCGTTCTTGATATTTTCCATGATAAAGCCCGTATCCTCGCTCGCGTTTATATAGGTAACGTTCATATCCTCGCCCGCGCTCAAAAGCCCCGCGAAGCGCTCGGGCGCGTTTTGGACGTATACCGCCGACTTATGCTTTTCGATGCTGCTGTTCATGCTTGACACTAGCGCGAAAATAAGCATAAACATTCCGACCATAACCACCACGGGCAGTATAAACATAGAAAAAATAAGCTTTTTATCCTTAAAAACCCTTGTGAGCTCCTTGCCCATAACAGATTTGAATCCCATTATATTTCCTCCTTGTGATTAGCCTTGTACAGCTCAAAAAAAGCGTCCTCGAGATTGTCCGTCTTATATGCCTCGTAAATGGCGGGAAGCGTATCGTCGCAGACCTTGCGCCCGTCGATTATGATTCCCACCCTGTCGCAGAGCTTTTCCGCCTCGCTCATTATATGCGTGGAAATAATCACAAGCTTCCCGTCGCCGCGCAGTTTTTTAAGATAATCGGTAACAAGCCGCGCCGTCAAAATATCCAGTCCCGACGTCGGCTCGTCGAAAATGATTATTTCGGGGTCATGCACAAGGCATACGGCAATCGCCGCCTTCTGCTTCATTCCCGTGGAAAGCTCGTCTATTTTCTTGTCCTTGAAATCCTCTATCCCGAAATACCCAAAAAGCTCCCTCTTGCGGGAGGCAAGGCTGTCGGCGTCCGCATTGTGCAGTCTGCCGAAGAAATCGAAAAGGTAATTCACCGAAAACTGCGAGTCAAGCTTTATCTCGTTGGTGAGAAAGCCGAGCCGCCTCCTGACCTCCTCGGGCTCCTTCACCGTATCGAAACCGTCCACGGTTATGCTTCCCTGCGTCGGCTTAAGAAGCGTCGCCATACATCTTAACGTGGTGGTTTTCCCCGCCCCGTTGGGTCCCAAAAGCCCGTATATCTCTCCGGGCTTTGCCGTGAGCGATACGTTATCCACCGCAACCTTGGTATTTTTCTTGGTGCGCGCCTTCTGCATCTGCCTTTGGGAAAGCTTGTACACCTTAGTCAAATTGGCTATTTCTATCATAGTTTCCTCCTGAATATCGACCATATAAAGAATACACAAAAATATTACCATATATTTGTAAAATATTCCATACAAATTTCTTGCGCTTAGGTCGGGCAATATGTATAATATAGTTGCAAGTTTTCTGAAACAAAGGGATTCCCCTGAAGTAAAGAAAGGACAATATTATGGATAAGTTTGCAATCATAGGAATTTTCATCAGGGATACGTCCAAGGTATCTCTTGTCAACGAACTGCTGCACGAGTACGCCGAATACGTCGTGGGGCGGCTCGGCATTCCCCACAGAGAAAAAAACATCAGCATAATATCGGTCATCGTATGCGCACCCGCGGATACGATAAGTACGTTATCAGGAAAGCTTGGCAATATTAAGGGCGTGACTGCGAAATCCATGCAGACCGCCGCAGACTGAAAAAGAGAGGTACTTACACATGAGAAGAAAAATTTTATCACTGCTGCTCGTTCTTGCGCTTGCGGTTTCTTTCGCCGCGTGCGGCAGGGACTCGAACAAAGCAAAGGGCTGCGACATAAACATCGCCTCCCTCAAGGGACCGACCTCGATCGGGCTTGTTAAGCTCTTCGACGACTCGGACAACGGCAAAACCGTAAACAAATACAACTACTCCATATACGGAACCGCCGACGAAATCAGCACGGGAATAATAAAGGGCGATTTGGACGCCGCCGCCGTTCCCTGCAATCTGGCGTCGGTGCTTTACAACAAATCGGACGGCGAAATCGTAATCGCGGGCGTCAATACGCTCGGCGTGATCTATATTCTCGAAAAGGGCGTCGAGATAAGCTCCGTCGCCGATTTGAAGGGGCATACGATTTACACCACGGGACAGGGGACAACGCCCGAGTACACGCTCCGCTATCTTTTGAGCGCGGGCGGCTTAAACCCCGATACCGACGTTACGATAGAATTTCGCTCCGAAGCTGCCGAGGTGGTTTCCGCGGTTTCACAGCTCGATTCAGCGGTTATGATGCTTCCGCAGCCCTATGTGACGGTGGCGCAAGGCTCCGACGAGAATATCAGGGTCGCCTTGGACGTTACGGCGGAATGGGAAAGGCTCGATAAGGACAGCACAGTCGTAACGGGCGTGCTTATCGCAAGAAAATCGTTTATAGACGAGCACCCCGATGAATTTGAGGCTTTCCTTTCGGAGTACGGGACTTCGGCGGCGTTCGCCAACGACAATGTGGAGGAAACGGCGCAGCTTGTCGAAAAATTCGACATATTCAAGGCGGCTGTCGCCCAAAAAGCCATTCCGCAGTGCAACGTAACCTTTATTACGGGAAATGAAATGCGCTCCAAGGTGCTTTCCTATCTTACGGTGCTTTTTGACGCGAATCCCGCCTCCGTCGGAGGTAAGCTGCCCGACGAAAATATTTTTTACGGCGCAGAATAATATGCCGAGGGAGTGCGAAATGAAATCCAAACGGACGCTTTTCACAATAATAAGCGCGGCGCTGTGGCTCGTAATCTGGCTGATTTTGGCGCGCCTCGCAAACAGGGAGATTTTTTTCCCGAGCCCCGGGGCGGTGCTTTCCTCTCTCGGCGCTTTGGCGCGTTCCAAAGAGTTCTATTCCCGTATATTCGTTTCCCTGTCGGGCATAGCGGCGGGCTTTTTGGCAGGCGTTGCCGCAGGCATACCGCTGTCCGTTTTGGCGTTTCGCTTTCCTTTTTTTGAAGCCTTTATCGGCGTCCCGATAAAAATAATAAAAGCCGTACCCGTCGCGTCCTTTGTGATTTTGGCGCTTCTGTGGCTCGATTCGGACAAGCTTTCAATCCTTATTTCCGCCATGATGGTAATGCCCGTCATTTACACAAACACGCTTTCGGGGCTTCGCTCGGCGGATCCCAAAATGCTTGAATTCGCAAAGGTTTTCAGGCTTTCGGCGGGAAAGCGCGTCCGCTATATCTATATCCCCGCGATAATAAGCCCGCTGATCTCCGCGTCCTCGGTCGCCATAGGCTTCGCCTGGAAATCGGGAATCGCCGCCGAAATAATAGGACTTATCAGGGGCTCCATAGGCAACGAGCTTTACAAGGCGAAGCTCTATCTCGAAACGCCGAAGCTTTTCGCCTGGACAGTCACCGTCGTGCTGATAAGCGTGCTGTGTGAAAAAATAATCGTGCTTTTGCTGTCGCTTGCGGGAAAAGCCCTCGGAGGTGTGAACGATGACGGACATACAAATTGACGCTTTATGCATAGCCTACGACGGAAGGTGCGTGCTTAAGGATTTCTCGCATAATTTTGCGCGCGGAAGCTTCACCTCCCTAATCGCGCCCTCGGGCTTTGGCAAAACCTCGCTGATAAACGCCGTAATGGGGCTTATTCCCTACGACGGCTCCATCGGCTTTTCAGAGCCTCCGCTGATTTCCGCCGTTTTTCAGGAGGACAGGCTGTGCGAGGGTCTGACGGCGATGAGAAACGTAGCCATGACCGCCGCACGCTCCCATTCCCGTCTGGAAATCCTTAACGCCTTTGAAGCCGTCGGGCTCGGCGGCTGCGCGGGCAGACGGGTATGCCTTCTAAGCGGCGGCATGAAGCGCCGCACAGCGATTTTGCGCGCGCTTTTTGCGGAGCACAATCTTCTGCTTTTGGACGAGCCCTTCAAGGGTCTTGATGAAAAAACCAAGGCTCTCACAATGGCGTTCGTAAAGGAAAAAACCTCCTCGGATACCGTGATTATGATAACCCACGATACCGAGGAGGCAATGTACTTTAGCTCTGATATAATCAATCCCGCTTGATTTTATTTCTTGCCGCCTATTATAAAGGTGACTACGGGCTTGTTCGATTTCTTCTTTTTCTTCGGCTTGCTTTCCTTCTTTGCGCGCTCTGCCTTCGCGGGCTTTGGCGGCTCGGAAACCGGCGCCGCTTCCACCTTGCGAAGCTCCACCTTCGCCTGCGGCTTATTCCCGTCGTTCTCCGCGCTTCTCTCGGGCGCGCTTTCACGGACGTTTTCCCCGCTTCTCTCGGGTGCGCGTGCGCCCTCGCGGACGCTCTCATACGGCTCATAAGCCGTATTTACCGAGGTATCCCATACTCTGTCCGCA
>JAMPDT010000143.1 GCA_023665525.1 Butyrivibrio sp.
CGGCGGAGAGGCTTATCCGTTTAAACGAGGCGGCTGCGCCGTCGAGTTTTTCTTTATTGTATCGGGATATTTTATGTGCGCGCACGCAATGAAGCAAAAGCCGTCGGACGGGCTTAAGAATATAGGCGGCGAGAATATCGGATTCGCGGCAGGCAAAATAAAGACGGTTCTTCCCGCATATCTTTACGCGTGGCTTCTTGCGTTCGTTTTGTATATATACAGGATAGGGCTTGACGTCCTTAAAAACGACGGGCTGAGAGCTTTTCTTCTGAAAACGGCGTACGCGCTTCCGAACCTGCTTTTGCTTGATATGGGCGGCATAAAGGGCACGGAGGTTTTGGGCGTTTCATGGTATGTTTCGGCTATGCTCATCGTTATGTTCATAACCTATCCCATGCTGAGAAAATGGGGACGCAATTACTGCCTTATCGCCGCGCCTTTGATTGCCCTGCTGCTGTCGGGCTTTTACTCCTCACGGTTCGGAGGCGTGTATCACGGAAGATACTTTTGGACAGGCATAATGAACCACGGTCTTATGCGCGGCTTTATAAGCATAAATATAGGCTGCTTTGCTTACACGGCTGCGGAGTATATAAAAAACAAGCTCGGCGGGCAAAGCGGAGCTGTGCGCACGCTTATACGCGCCGCGGAGCCTGCCGCGTATCTTTGCGCGATTGCGCTGATGCATTACGGCGACGACGGGGCATTGAACATTATAAACATACTTTTATTCGCGGGGGTTTCGGTTACGATGAGCGGACAAAGCTTTTTTGCGCGGATATGTGACAACGGAGCGTGCCGCTTTATGGGAAGGCTGAGCCTTTGGATATACTTCTGCCAGTCGCCGGCAAGAATGCTTGTGCGGGAAAAGTTTCCCGACTGCTCCTATAATCGGGCTTTTGTTCTGATTGTCGGCTTGACTGCGCTTATCACGGCTGCGGGAATGGGTGTGAGCGCAATTATTACCAAACATAAAAACGGAGGAAAACTTTGAGCGATTATATTTTTTTGTTCGACCTTGATTCCACAATAACAAAGGTTGAGATTCTGCCCGTTATTGCAAAGCGTCTGCCCGATAAAAAAATGTGGGACGAGATGAAGGATATTACGGAGCGCACAATGAGGGGAGAGCTGCCGTTTGAGGAGAGCTTCCGCAGAAGAATAGGACTGCTTTCGGACATACCCGTAAGCATGATAAGGGAGCTTATAGCCGATATACCGCTTAACGAGAGGCTCGCGGATTTTATCAGAGAAAACAGCGGACGCTGTTATATGGTTACGGGGAATCTTGACGTGTGGATCGAGGGGCTTGTGCCCAAGCTCGGTCTTGAGGGCAGGTGCTTTTGCTCAAGAACCACGGTGAAAAACGACAGGATAATAAGCGTTGACGAGGTGATGAATAAGGGCGAGGTAATTAAGAAAATGCAAAGACCGTTCGTGGCTGTCGGGGACGGCGACAACGACGCGGAAATGATAGGGGCGGCGGACGTCGGTATCGGCTTCGGCGGCGTCAGGGAAATAGCGGCGTCGGTTCTCGGAAGCGCGACGCACGCGGCGTATTCGGAGGAAGTGCTATGTCAGTTTCTAAGACAATTGTTATAAGCTGTGCGGGAATGGGTACAAGGCTCGGGATCGGGACCACGAAGGCGCTTGTGAGCGTTGACGGCAAGCCGTTGATTATCAGGCAGCTCGAGCTTTTGGAGGATTATGACGATATACGCATTGTCGTCGGCTATCAGATGGAGAAGGTTATAGAAACCGTCCGCGCGTACAGAAACGACGTGCTTTTTGTTTTTAACCACAATTACAGAAATACGGGCACGGGCGGGAGCTTTTCGCTTGCAATGAAGCACGCGAGGGAGCTTATCGTGCCGTTGGACGGAGATTTGCTGGTGCATCCCGACGATTTGAGGGCGGTGCTGGAAAGCGACGCGGAATGCGTATGCGGAGCCGAGCCGGGGACGGACAATCCCATGCTTATGACCACCGCGCCCTCGGCGGACGGCGGGCTTTGCGCCACGGGCTTTTCGAGGGAGTGCGGCGAATACGAATGGACGGGACTTGCGCAGGTCGCGACGGACAGGCTTAAGCCGGGGCAGACGCATGTGTGCGATATGCTGGAGGGGCTTTTGCCTTTGCCCATGATAAAAATACGCACCAAGGAAATAGACACGATGAACGATTACAGACGCGCGGTGGAATGGATCCGCAATAACTATCGGGATTAATTTCGGAGGAAATACAATGCAGGCAATAATTTTAGCGGCGGGCAGGGGCAGACGGCTCAAGGAGCGCACGGCGTACAATACGAAATGTATGGTGGAGCTTAACGGGGTTACGCTTATCGAGCGAGCCCTGCGTATTCTTGACGGCAGGGACATTGACAAAATAACAATCGTGTGCGGCTACCGCAAAAGCAAGCTGAAGAATTTTGTGGCATCGTTAGGTATTTCCGCGCCGATTTCCTTTGTCGATAATCCCGACTACGACAGCACCAACAATATCTATTCGCTGGGGCTTGCCTTGCAGAGCGCGGGAGCGGACGACACGGTTGTAATGGAGTCCGACATTGTCTTTGAGCGCGCGGTGCTTCAGAAGCTCTTGGACAGCGAGGGCGACTGCGTTGCGATGATCGCGAAGCCCGAGCCGTGGATGGACGGGGATATTGTGACGATCGACGGCGAGGGGCGCATAGACGGCTTTATCGGCTCGGAGCGGTACAATCCCGCCGATTATCCGTCATATTATAAGACTGTAAGTATGTACAGATTTTCCCGAAAATTTATCGGGGAGGTTCTTTGCGGCAGACTTGACGCGTATATGAGGGAGAACAAGGGACGCTCCGTCTACGAAGCTGCGATAAGGCTTGTAAGTGACTTTGACATAAGCACGGTAAGGCTTTGCGGGGAACGTTGGTACGAGATTAACGATATTCAGGATATAGATATTGCGGAGACGATTTTTGCGAGCGGCACGGAAAGGCTCAAAAAGTACCAAAGACGCTTCGGGGGATACTGGCGTTATCAGGGCATGAAGGACTTTTGCTACCTTGTGAACCCTTTTTTCCCCAACGACAGGCTTATAAACGAGATGTCCGCCAATTTCAACACCCTTATAAGGGAGTATCCGTCGGGAATGGCTGTGAATTCCTTTCTTGCCGCGAATTATTTCGGCGTGAGGAGCGAGCAGATATGCGTCGGCAACGGAACGGCGGAGCTTATAAAATCGCTTATGGAAAACCATGTCGGCAAAATAGGCATGGCGTACCCGACCTTTGAGGAATATCCCCACCGCAAGAGGGAAAACGATATAATCCCTTTTTATGTGGCGGATAAGGATTTCGATTATACGGCTGACGACGTTATGGGCTTTTATGAGGAAAATCCCGTTGAGGCAATCGTCCTTGTAAATCCCGACAATCCCACGGGACACTTTATTATGCGCGGCGATATTCTGCGCATGGAGGAATGGGCGCGCGGAAGAGACATAAAAATAATAGTTGACGAATCCTTCGTGGATTTCGCAAGGACGGACGGGAGCCAAACGCTTCTTGACGCGGAGCTTCTCGACAAGCACCCCAATCTCGTCGTCATAAAAAGCATTTCCAAATCCTTCGGGGTTGCGGGCTTAAGGCTCGGCGTGCTTGCGTCCGCGGACAGGGAGCTTATACGCTTTATGAAAAAGGACGTGGCGATTTGGAACATAAATTCCTTTGCCGAATATTATATGCAGATAATATCAAAATACAGAGCCGACTACGAAAAGGCCATGGAGCGTTTTATGGAGGTCAGGGAGCGCTATCTTTCCGGGCTTGCCAAAATAGAGGGGCTTAAGGTGTACCCGTCGCAGGCGAACTATGTGATGTGCCTTATTGAGGAAAAATACACCTCGACGGAGCTTGCCGACATACTGCTTAATCGGTACAATATCCTCATAAAGGACCTTTCGTCCAAGGACGGGCTTTTCGGGAAGAGCTACATAAGGCTTTCGGTCAAGACCGATGAGGAGAACGACGCTATGGTCAAGGCTCTCGAGGAGCTTTTCGGGACGGCGGAATAGAAGCGGAGGCAGAGTTATGCGTATAGCGGATATGCATTGCGATACGATAAGCAAAATATACGAGGCGCGCGGCAGGGGAGAAAAGACCTGTCTGCGCGCCAATAATTTGTCCGTGGACCTTGAGGGAATGAGGGAGGCGGGCTATCTTTTGCAGTTTTTTGCCTGTTTCGTCGATATGGCAAAGTACGGTAATCCGTATGAGGCTCTCATGGGAATGATAGATATTTTTGACGGCGAGATCGAAAAAAACGCCGATTTGATAGGCGGGGCTCGCCGCTTTGAGGATATTGAGCGCAATATGGGGGACGGACGTATGTCGGCGCTTCTTACGCTGGAGGAGGGCGGCGCGCTCGGAGGGAGCATGGAAAGGCTTTATGAGGCGTACGCGCGCGGAGTCAGGCTCATTACGCTTACATGGAATTATGAAAACGAGCTGGGCTATCCCAATTATGTCGGAAACGGAGAACCGCTTTACGGCAGGGCGAGAACCGATTCGGGGCTTAAGCCGCGCGGCGTCGAGTTTTTAAGGGAAATGGAAAGGCTGCATATAATTGCCGACGTGTCGCATTTGGGCGACGCGGGCTTTTACGACGTCGCCGCCAATACGTCGAAGCCCTTTTTGGCAAGCCATTCCAACGCGCGCGCGGTCACGCCGCACGTAAGGAACCTGACCGATGATATGATAAGACTGCTGGCAAAAAGAGGGGGAATATTGGGAATTAATTTCTGCCCGATTTTTTTGTGCGGGGACTTTACGAGCGAGGAGGACTGCGTAAGCCGCGTAAGCGATATGGTCAGGCACGCTCTCCATATCAGAGAGGTCGGGGGAATTGAGGTTATGGGTCTTGGGAGCGATTTGGACGGCATAGGCGGCAGACCGGAGATCGCCGAATGCCCGCAGATGGAGCTGCTCGGCGAAGCCCTGCACAGCGGGGGCTTCAGCTACGACGAGGTCGATTTGATCACGCACGGGAACGTCCTTAGATTTTTGAGAGACGTATTGTAACAAAATATGTGATGAATAACACGGAGTTGAATTTTGCTAAATTAATACGAAATTTAAATTTGACTATTGCAATTATGGCGAAAAAATGGCATAATATATTTGCTTAGATTGGGTATGAATCCGTAAATGTGCAGGGCATTTAATGGAGGAATGAAGTTATGAAAAAACGCGCAATCAGCAAAAGAATGCTGCTTAGGGACGCCAAGGACTCGCCGAGGCTTATCAAGGCGCAGGAAAAGGTAAGGAAAAAGGTAATCACGCAGCTCGTGCGGAACAGAAAGGCAAAGATGATG
>JAMPDT010000144.1 GCA_023665525.1 Butyrivibrio sp.
TCGGATTGCAATGCGCTTGCAGGAGAATGACCTGCGCATGGACGGCTGGAGCAACGCGTACAACGAGCAGACATATATACAAAGCGGCTTCGACGGCGTTGAAGCGTCCCGAAGGGCGGCTGCCGATATTCGGGAAAGGCTTGACTTTTTTGCGGACAACCCGTTGAGCGCCTATAAATTTTTTAAAAACAAGCTTCGCTCGACATGGACGGAGCCCACCTTTCAGTCGCTTTGGTCGGGTCCCTTGGAGGACTGCGGACAGCCCGTGAAAACGGGCTTCCTTAAGAATTTGTACGGCGGCGGCGCTTCTTACGAGGCGGTAAACGTATTCGGGTCCGTAATAAACACGCTGATATATGCCTTTGCCCTTGCGGGGGCGGCGTTTAGCCTTATTTCACGCAGAAAAACAGGGTTTTTCGGGCTTTCGGTATCTATGTACCTTGTCGGAGGATTCATTTTTCATACGGTTTGGGAAACAAAAAGCCAGTACGTATATCCGTATGTGTATATGCTCATTCCGTTAGCGGCGGGCAGTCTTGCGCGGGCTTGCCGGGCAGCCGATGAATTTTTTTCAAAAAAATTCCACAACTAATTTTTATTGTATTCGATAACTAATTATCACCGCATTCAAAAGGGGACAAATGTGATACTATTTATATCAGAGAATATAAAGCGTTGTTTTTTATACCGAATTATAAACGACGCATTTTTTATTTTCTAAAATAATAATATTTTAGGAGGTCTTAATTACAATGAAAATTAAGAAAATTGTAGCAGCGATTCTTGCCGGAACGATGGCATTCGCAGCAATGGCAGTAAGTGCTTTCGCAGTAAGCGAGTTTGAGCTTACGGGAACGGCTGTGACTATGGATGACAGCGGAAAAATCAGAATCAATGTGTTTAATCCTTGGGGCAAAGATGACTGTCACGCAGTTAAGTCAATGGAGCCTATCGACGGAGCGGTTAAGGTTGACGTAACTGTTAAGGTTACGGGTCTTGAGGCTTCAGGTCTTGGAAGCTTTAAGCTTTGGCTTAACGGAGCTTCTAACGTTGACGGCAATGCCGTGTCATACTGGGAAAGCGACGGAGCGGCAAAGGACGGATGTCAGTCAACGATTGCCGAGGTTTCAGCTGACGGCGAGTACACGGTAACTCTTACATCAGAGACTGCTTGGGCTAAGGGCGAAAACAACTTCCTTGCGGTAATGTCAGATATTGACGCGGCAGCTTGGGGAGCGCTTAACGACGGAGCAGGAGACACAGGTCTTCTTTCCATTACGGCAGTAAAGGCTTCCGCAGCTGCCGATGATACTTCCGCTACCGACACTCCTTCGGGCGACAGCTCGGCAGCAACCGCACTTATCCTTGCAGCAGTAGCAGCACTTGCAGTAGCAGCTACCGTTTCCGTTAAGAAGTTCGCAGCAGAGAGATAAGATTAATTTTATTGTACTTAAACTACTAAAGAGAAAGCACCCCCAAAGATCGGTATAACCCTGTCAAACAGACAGGCGAAATATCTAAAGGTGTGCGAAGAAAATGCCTACATTTCGTTTTGAAGTGTAGGCATTTTCTATGCACTCAATCCCATACGAGTTTTTCGCAGAGACCTTGATATTTTCCGGGCGGCGTGGTATATTGTAAATAAAAGTAGCGTCCGTTACGACGCAAATTTGAGGTGAACTGTATGATAAGCAGAAGCTTTTATCTTGATTGCATTATTCGTAAGATGTGGAACGGTGAAATCAAGGTTATAACCGGCATTAGACGGTGCGGAAAATCAGTGCTGCTTTTTGAGCTGTTTTATCAGCATCTTCTTGACTGCGGCGTGAGCGAGGAACAAATCATTAAAATTGAATTGGATCAGCGACGATACTACAAATACAGAAATCCTATCCTTCTTTGCGAGTATGTGGAGTCCGTAGTGACATCAGACAAAAACAAGCGATTTTATCTTTTTATTGATGAAATACAACTAACAAGCAAAATTATTGATAAAGATAACGGCGGTATCGGGGTTACGATTTACGATATGCTGAATGAGCTTAAAGCATATAAGAATCTTGATGTTTATGTCACCGGCAGCAACTCCAAGGGGTTGTCAAATGACATTGCTACGGAGTTTCGCGGCAGAGCGTCACAGATTCATGTATATCCGCTTTCTTTCAAGGAATTTTACTCGGCAGTCGGCGGTGATGAGAAACGCGCGTTGGATATGTATATGCTTTACGGCGGATTACCGAGAATCACGGCGTTTGAAGATGAAAGGGACAAAAAAGAGTATTTATCCAATCTTTACCGTGAATTGTATATCAAGGATATTGTGGAACGGCATAGGGTCGAGCGCGAGGACCTGCTTGCGGATATTCTTGATTTTTTGGCTTCACAAATCAGCTCATTAACAAATCCTGCCAACATTGCAAATGCGCTTTCAAGTATAAAAAATGACAAAATCAATCCTGCGTTGGTTTCAAATTATGTACAGCATATAATGGACTCATTCTTAATTTCGCAGGCTCGAAGATATGATGTAAAGGGAAAAACTTATTTTAAATTTCCGAACAAATATTACTACACTGACACGGGGCTTCGGAACGCAAGGCTGAATTACAGACAATATGACCCCGGTCATCTGATGGAAAATGTCATTTATAATGAACTGCTCCGCAGAGGATATTCCGTGGACGTCGGCGTGGTATCGGACCGTTCCGACGGGCGCAATGTGCAAAAAGAAATTGATTTTGTGGTCAATGATGCTGACAGAAGAATTTATATTCAATCGGCTTTTCGTATGGATACAAAGGACAAGACGGATTCGGAGCTGGATTCTCTGCTTCTGACAAAGGATTTTTTCAAAAAAATCGTGATTCGGCTTGATATTCCGCATAGCTATTATGATGACAGCGGGATATTCCATTGCTGTCTTATTGATTTTTTGCTTGAAAGGGTTGACCTGTTCTGACAAATAGCGCGAAATTTATAAGCATTATAATAGCAATTAATTCTAAAAATGCAATATTTTTTGCAACGAAATTTTATGATTATCTATTGCCAGTCCAAAGCAAAAGTGATATAATTTTATCGTAAGCGGTGTGGAATACACGCACCAAAAAATTAATTGGAGGTATTACAATGAAAAAATCAATTTTTTCAAAGGCAGCGGCTGCGGTAATGGCGGGCGCAATGGTACTCGGAATGGCAGTAACGGCTTTCGCTGGAGGTGCGATAACTTCGGATATCCCGAACTCGGCTGATGATGGTGGAGGTAATTATCAAGTCAAGATTGTGGAAGAAGGAAAGGTACAGAGTAACTATGAAGGTCTTGATGTGACTAAGGTTGCCTCATTTGACATTACGTTTTCATATGAAATTGCCGAAGACGGATGGATGGGCGGCGCAATAGTTTCTCAGAGCACTACGGCAAGCTGGAATTCTTTCGGACAATGGACTACCGCAGATGAGGCAAAAGAATTTGCTAATGTTAAAAGCGGAACTCCTATCCGTGTTGATCTTGGCGAAAATAAATTTACCGCTGATGACGAGTATATATATATTACCATTCAGAATTATGGTGATGCTGCGATGAAGATTGACAGTCTTGTTTTTTATGATGCGGACGGCAATGTAATTCCCGCAGCAGGCGGCGGCGCAACCGATACTCCTTCGGGCGACAGCGCAGCAACGGTAGTTCTTATCCTTGCAGCAGTTGCATCTCTTGCAGTAGTTGCAACCGTATCTGTTAAGAAGTTTGCAGTAGAGAGATAATTAAGACAATTTCAAATTTCAAATTGAATTAATTAAGCTTATGAATCCCGCGCGGTTTGCCGCGCGGGATTTTGATAATACGAGGTACATAAAATGGGATTCAAAGAAAAAACATACGAGCTGACGGCGGGAACAATTATCGCGAACCTTGCCAAAAGAAATATGGAGGGCTTTTACTGCGCCTCCAAGGAGGAGGCTGTGAAATGCGCGCTTTCCCTAATGGAAAAGGGCGCGGTGATTGCGTGGGGCGGCTCCGAGAGCGTGAAGGAATGCGGACTTGCCGACGCGATTGCGGACGGAAGCTACACGCTTATTGATCGTTCGGCTGCCGTTACGCCGCAGGAGCAGAGAGAGCTTTTCGCAAAAACGGTTATGAGCGATTATTATCTTATGGGAACGAATGCGATTACGGTTGGGGGTGAGCTTGTGAATATCGACGGAAACGGCAACAGGCTCGCTTCGCTTATTCACGGACCGAAAAACGTAATTATAATTGCGGGAATGAACAAGGTGACGGCGGACGTTGAGTCGGCGTACAAAAGAGTTAAGACGCAGGCGTGCCCGCCAAATGCGGTGCGCCTCGGCAGAAAGCTGCCCTGCGCGGCTACGGGAGTATGCGCCGACTGCCTTGCGGACGAATGCTTCTGCAATCAGATTGTCGTGACGAGAAGAAGCGGACACAAGGGAAGAATCAAGGTTATTCTTGTGGGCGAGGAGCTTGGATATTAGGAGGAGCCTTTTTTAATATTAAATTCGTATGAAAGAAACGTTTTCTGAGGCACCTTTTTTCCCGCCAACATATCGGACAGGATTGTGCAGGCGGTGGAGCCGAGAAGCTTTGCGTCGTATTTTACGGTGGTGATTGAGGGCACATAGTTTTCGAGGGCGTTGCTGTGATAGCAGGAGGAAAGCTCCACCTGACCGGGAACATCGACGCCTTCTTTTCTCAGCTTGGTGTAAGCCCAAAAGCTTATAACCTCGTCGTTGCAGATAATGCTGTCAACGCCGAAGCCGAGCAGACCGTCCATAATCTGCTCCGCCTGCGTTTGGCTGTCCACGTCGTGAAAAATAATTCTGGGGTCGATTTTCATATTGGCGCAGCGAAGCGCCTCGCAGTAGCCCTCAAAGCGGCGGCGGTTGACGACGTTTTGGTCGTGGCTGCTTAAGAAAGCTATATGGCGGCGCCCCTTCATTACCGACATCATCGTAAGCTCCTTGCACGCCTCCTCATGGTCGTTGTCAACCTGAACAATGTCCGTATCGGGCAGACAGCCGAGCGTGACGAATGGCACGCCCTCCTGCTTAAGATAAGCCGCGGCAACGTCGTCGCTGTAAGTGCGCGTTATGATTACTCCGTCGATTTTGTGCGCCTCGACAAGGCTGCGCATATGCTTCAGATCCCTGTAATCGGAATATACGAGCAGGACCTCGCAGCCCGCGAGAGCGGCGGCTTCGCATACGCCCATTGTGCACGCTTGAAAATACGACAGCTCTATAATGCCCTTGTCGAGCGGTACGGCAATCGCTATCATTCCCGTGCGGGTGTGATTTTCAAGATATGCGGTGTTCATATTGCTCCCTCGCAGT
>JAMPDT010000145.1 GCA_023665525.1 Butyrivibrio sp.
GGAAACGGCAACAGGACCATCGATTCCATAGAGATGAACTCCTACGCGAGAGTATTCGGGAACGCGGCAAAGCCCGTTCACAGCGTAAAAACGACAGTCGGAGAGTCGAGAGCGGCTGCCGCCGCGCTTTCCGCGGCTCACGCGGCGCTTATGCTGTCGGGAAGACTCAAGCCCGAGCAGCAGGCGTTCGTATTTGAAAACGGAGAGGCAAGGACCGTCAAAACGGACGTCACGCGTTACAGGAACGTGCTTGTCACGAGCTTTGCGGCAGGCGGCTCGTATACCGCGATTGTTCTTAAAAAAGCATAAAAATACACCGCGCCCCGGGCTTTGTCCCGGGGTACGCGTCGGATTATACCGCTGTGCGCGGGAAGATTTAAGGAGGATAAAATGAGTAAAACAGCGATAGTGACGGGGGCTTCCCGTGGAATAGGAAAGGCGTGCGCGCTACGGCTTGCCAAAGCGGGAATGAATGTTGTTGTAAATTATAACAGCAGCGGGGAGGAGGCGGAAAAGGTCGTAAGCGCCATTAAGGAGATGGGGCAGGAGGCTGTCGCAGTCAAGGCGAACGTTTCCGACCGCAAGGAGGTCGGCACGCTTTTTCGCGAGGCGTTCAAGCAGTTCGGTCAAATAGACGTGCTTGTAAACAACGCGGGCGTGGTTGACGACGCGTATCTTCTTATGCTTAATATGGATTCGCTTGACAGGAGCATGGACATCAACGTAAAGGGCTACTTTTACTGCTGTCAGCAGGCGGCGCTTAAAATGTTCAGGCAAAAGAGCGGCAAAATCGTGAACATATCCTCCGTAAGCTCCAAGCTCGCGCTTGCGGGTCAGTCGGTGTACAGCGCCACCAAGGGAGCGGTCAATTCCATGACCGCGACGCTGGCAAAGGAGCTTGCGCCCTACGGCATACAGGTAAACGCGGTTGCGCCGGGCTTTATCGGCACGGAGATGATCGAGGCGATTCCCGAGGAAAAGAAAGAGGAATATTTAAAGAGCATACCCATGGGACGGCTCGGAACGGTCGAGGAGGTTGCGGAGGTAGTAAATATGCTCTGCTCCGACACAAGCTCGTATATCACGGGACAGGTCATCGTAATGGACGGAGGACTGAGCTTATAATGATGAATATTATCGAGATTAACAAAAGAATCAAGCAACGCCCGCCCTTTCAGATGGTGGATCGGGTGCTTGAGGTAATTCCCGGGGAAAGCGTAAAGGCTCTCAAGAACGTATCGGTGAACGAGCCATATTTTACGGGGCACTTCCCCGATTCGCCCATAATGCCGGGCGTGCTTATCATAGAGTCGGCGGCGCAGTCCTGCTCGCTTGCGATCGAGGCGGACGGAACGGACGAGAGCCAAATCTATGTGCTTTTAAAGGTAAAGGATTTCAAATTCGTAAAGCCCGTAATACCCGGCGACACGATGATAATAGACTGTAAAAAAACAATGGGAGCGTCGGGGCTTTTCTCCTTCGCGGTGACGGTGACGGTTGACGGGAAGGTGCGCGCGAAGGGCGAGCTTATGTTTACGGCGGTGGACAAGGAATCCATATACGCAGAGGACTGAGAGAAAGAAGGAATATGTAATGGCAAAAACGGCGTTTATTTTTCCGGGGCAGGGCGCCCAGTACGTCGGAATGGCGAAGGATTTTTACGATAAAATCGACGAGTGCAGAGCGGTTATCGACGAGGCGGACGCGCTTATGGATTTCGATTTGAAAAAAATCCTTTTTGAGGAAAACGACCTTATAAACAAAACCGAGTACACTCAGGCGGCGATGCTTGCCGCGGAAATCTGCATACTCAAGGCGGTGCGGCTCAAAGGAATAAAGGCGGATATTACCGCGGGCTTAAGCCTCGGAGAGTACGCGGCGTTAGTGGAGTGCGGCTCGCTTGCGTTCGGCGACGCCATGAGGCTTGTCAGAAAGCGCGGAATCTATATGGAAAACGAGGTTCCCGCAGGGCAGGGAACAATGGCGGCTGTAATAGGGCTTGACGCGCCCGCGGTCGAAAGGGTTTGCCTTGAGGTCGCGGCAGAAATCG
Organism: Butyrivibrio sp.; assembly: GCA_023665525.1. Lineage (GTDB taxonomy): Bacteria > Bacillota > Clostridia > Lachnospirales > Lachnospiraceae > Eshraghiella. The sequence goes on from JAMPDT010000145.1 coordinate 2,051, forward strand.
GAAAGCCCGTGTCGGCGGCAAATTACAACTGTCCCGGACAGATAGTGATTTCGGGCGCGCGCGAGGCGGTCGAGGCAGCGGCGGAGCCGCTTAAGGAGGCGGGCGCAAAGCTCGTGTCGATGCTCAATGTCAGCGGTCCTTTCCATTCCTCCATGCTTAAGGGCGCGGGCGACAAGCTTGCCGAGGAGCTTAGGGACGTGGAATTTGCCAAGCCCGAAATCCCGTATATAAACAATGTGGCGGCGGAAATCGTCACGGACAGCTCGCATATAAAGGAGACCTTGGAGCGTCAGGTATATTCTCCCGTGCGCTGGCAGCAGACCATGGAAAAGATGCTTGCGGACGGCGTAGAGCTGTTTTACGAGATAGGACCGGGCAAAACGCTCGCGGGATTTATGAAAAGAATCGACAGGGGCGTAAAGGTTGTCACGGTTAGCACGGTTGAGGACTGGGAGGCACATTTATAATGTGGGACGAGAAATTACGGGAGCTTGACAGCCGCCGCGAAAAGGCGCGCGGCGGAGGCGGACAAACGAGAATTGACAAACAGCATGAGAGAGGAAAGCTCACGGCAAGGGAACGGCTCGACGTGCTTTTTGACGAGGGAAGCTTTGCCGAGGTAAATACGCTCGTCTCCTCGCGCACGACGGATTTCGGAATGGACAAAAAGAAGCTTCCGGGCGACGGCGTTGTGACGGGCTTCGGCAAGGTGAACGGTCGGCTTGTTTTCGCCTCCTCACAGGATTTTACGGTTGGCGGCGGCGCGCTCGGAGAGTACCACGCGCGCAAAATATGCAGTATTATGGATATGGCTCTGAACGCAAAGGCTCCCTTCGTCGAGATTAACGACAGCGGAGGCGCGAGGATCGAGGAGGGCATAGACGCTCTTAACGGATACGCGGGAATGTTCAAAAGGCATACCGATATGTCGGGCACGGCTCCGCAGATTGCGGTCATTATGGGACCGTGCGCGGGCGGAGCCTGCTATTCTCCCGCCCTGTGCGATTTTATTTTTATGACGGAAAAAAACGGTCAGATGTATATAACGGGACCGAAGGTCATAAAGGAGGTTACGGGCGAGGAGGTCACGACGGCGGAGCTGGGCGGCGCGCAGGTACACGGCGCGGTCAGCGGTGTGGCGCATTTTGTTTATCCCGACGACAAAACCTGTCTTGGGGGAGTGCGCAGGCTTCTGTCGTATCTGCCCGAAAGCTTTGAGGAGAAGCCGCCCGCGGCGGAGCCTGTCAAAAAATATTACCACAAGCGGCTCAGGGACATAGTTTCCCCCAATATGAAAATCTCCTACGATATGCACGAGGTGATAGAGGAGTTGGCGGATTTGGACAGCTTTATGGAGGTTCAGCCCGATTTTGCCCGCAATATAATAGTCGGCTTTATGCGAATGGAGGGGCGCGCAGTCGGAGTTATAGCCAATCAGCCCGATTTTCTCGCAGGCTCCTTGGATTTTAACTCGGGCGACAAGGCGGGACGCTTTATACGCTTCTGCGACTGCTTTAACCTGCCGATCCTCACGTTGGTTGACGTCCCCGCGTTTCTGCCCGGCAAGGCGCAGGAATACAGCGGCATTATCAGGCACGGCGCGAAGCTTCTGTATGCGTACAGCGAGGCGACGGTGCCGACCGTCACGGTGGTTCTGCGCAAGGCGTTCGGCGGAGCCTATATAGGAATGGACAGCAAGGGGCTGGGAGCGGATCTTGTGTTCTCGTGGCCGATCGCCGAGATCGCCGTTATGGGCGCGGAGGGCGCGGTCGGAATCATAGGCAGAAAAAAGCTTGACGAAAACGAGGATCCCGAGGATGTGCGCGCCGCCGAAATCAAGGAATACGAGGAACGCTTTATGAACCCGTACACCGCGGCGGAGCGAGGATATGTGGACGAGGTTATCCGTCCCGAGGAAACAAGGGCGCGCGTGCTTGACGCTTTTGCCATGCTTGAGCGTAAGAAAAAAGCAATGCCGCCCAAAAAACACGGCAACATTCCGCTTTAAGGCGGTTAAAAGTTGATATAACCAATAAAAAATCAAGGAGGTTTTTATGAGAAAACACACAATTTTTAAAAGGCTGGCGGCAGGCGTCCTCACGGGCGCGATGGCGCTTGCGATGCTTGTAAGCCCCGCGCTTGCGGCTGCGGAGGACAAAACCGAGGGAGAGGAAAAGCAGGAGGTTGATTTAAACGGTACATACCACGCCGCGCTGGGAATTCAGACCTCGACGCAGCTCTGGATTCAGAGAATGGCTTATTTTGAGGAAACGCAGAACAAGATGTTCGGCACGGATATGAACGACAAGCTTTTTTACACGGACAACGGCACGCAGGAGGACAAAGCCGTGGCGGGAACCTTTACGGACGTGGAAATTGCCGGAAACGGAACCTATACGGTATCGCTTGCGGGCGCGGATTTTCAGGGCGAAACCGCCGTTTCGCAGCTTCATATCGCGACTGATATTCCCGTAAGCGACGCGATTAAATTCAGCGACGTCGAGCTGACGGTCAACGGACGTGTTATCGTAAAATTCGACGATGCGGTTATGGAGGAGGAAGCGCCCTATATAGCGGCAGGTATGGATATACTTCTCCTGAACCACTGGCGGTCCGAGCTTTGCACGGAGCTTGAGGGAAAGGGCGTTTCAAAGGACGCAACCAGCGGCTGGAACCTCCTTGTCGGAAGCGGCGACGACAATATCAGCGTAACCTTCACCGTGTCGGGCTTTGCCTATGACAAAAAGACGGAGGAAACGGAAGCAGAAACCGACGCGCCAACAGTCGGCGGCTCTGAAACAAAAGCCCCCGAAAGCGGCGGCAAGGACGACAGCAAGGGCGGACTTCCCACGGGAGCGATCATCGGAATCGTTGCGGGCGCGGCGCTTGTTGTGATAATCATCATTGCGGTTGCGGTATCAAGGAAGAAAAAACAATAAACCGAATAATAAAACGAAAGGACCGGCGCTTCGATTGAACCGAAGCGCCGGTCCTTTAAAAGCATAAGCTTATTCGAGGTTATGGCAGAGGCTTATAACAAGCACGTCGTCCGACGACGGGTTCTTGACGAAATAATCCGTCGTTTCCACGCGGCGGTACACGCCGTCGCCTCCGATTTGCCGTGTGACAAGGCTTACCCATTTTTCGCCGTTTTTGCGCGCTTTCAGCAGATTCAGCCTGTCAAAGGTCTGCTTGAACGCGTTTTGGTCGTCGGGGTGCATG
>JAMPDT010000146.1 GCA_023665525.1 Butyrivibrio sp.
GAAATATGTTTTTTGACGGCGGCGGAGTTTCGCTTCTTACAAAGCAAGGCGGCGGCAAGGCGGGCATACGCTTCAGGGTATATATATCCGAGGGCGGCAGGGAGAGCTTTGCGGGAATATATGAGTATGACGGGAGCAGAGGGGCTTACAGGCCCGTTAAGATGTTCCTTGGTGGAGAGTGACAGATATGTTGTGCATAAAGGACGGCGATTTTGTGCTGGACGGCAGAACCGTGGTGACGCTCGGGAAATTCGACGGCGTGCACAGGGGGCACAGAAAGCTTATCGACAGGGCAAAAAGGCTTGCGATAACCAACAATATGAGGCTTGCGGTGTTCACCTTTAAGGTGGCGGAGGGATTTCATTATCCGTATATGGACAGCCGTCAGATTACGACCTTTTACGAGCGTGAGCGTATTTTCGACGAGCTGGGAGCCGATGTGCTGATAGAGTTTCCCTTTGACGACGAAATAGCCGATATGGAGCCTTTGACCTTTATTGAAAAGATTTTAAAGGAAAAGCTGAACGCCGCGTTCGCGGTGGTCGGGGAGGACTGGCGCTTCGGAAGGGGCGGAGAGGGCACCTGCGATTTGCTCAAGGCGTCGCAGAAAATATACGGCTTTGAGGCGGTAGTGCTGGAAAAGGAGCTGCACGACGGCCGCGAAATCGGAAGCTCGTGGGTACGCGACGAAATAAGCAAGGGCAATATGGAAACCGCGAGCGTGCTGTTAGGGCGTCCGTACACCATTTGCGGGACTGTGGCTCACGGGGACGAAATCGGCAGACAGATGGGCTTTCCGACAATAAACATTATCCCCGACAGGGACAAGCTTCTGCCTCCGAACGGAGTTTATACTGCCAAAATAACAATGTCGGACGGAGAGTTTTACGGCATAACCAATGTGGGCGTAAGACCGACGGTGAGCAAAGGGCGCGCGGTTACGGCGGAAACTCATATTTTTGATTTCAGCAAAGAAATATACGGTCAGGAGGTCGCGGTCCGTCCTATACATTTCCAAAGACCCGAGATGAAATTCCAAAGCAGGGAGGCTCTTATACAGCAGTTGGAGCATGATATTGAGTTTGCCAAGGCATTTTTTTGGAAGTAGCGGAATAGTATTGAAAGGGCACGGTATATTAGGGTATAATAACCGAACAGGTACTTTATGTCTAATTACATTCTCCCGATTAGAGAATGCATATACGGTTCTGTCAACCGAAATTCAATAGACCGATACGGATTGCATCTGCCTGAAGGCCGACGATGAGCGATGAATGGCGCGGACATACGAGAGTACTAAAACAAGCACCCTCTAACATTTTTCAGAGAAAGGACGTGCCTTTATGCGCAGTAGCATCAAACTCATGGTTGCCGCCAGGGTAATAGCGGCTCTTATTTCCATATTCCTTTTCAGTGGAGTAACCACACAGAATATTTCAAAAATCAAGCGCTTGCAGACCTCAGACGCCGAAACGGCGGCGCTTCTTAACAGAGTGCAGACGGCTGAAACGGCACACTACAAATGGTCCGCAAACCTCAGCAACGCGCTCAATGCGGGAACGGAGTTTACGGGAAGCACGGACCCGACGGGCTGTGTCCTCGGACAGTGGCTTTACGGTGAAGCGGATTCGGACGATTCGGTCGTATCGGAGCTTCGCTCAAAGCTTGAGCCGCTTCATAAGGAACTGCACCAATCGGCGGTCTATGTTTTGGAACTGCTGGAAACCGAGCCGCAGCAGGCGCGGGATTACTATCAGCAAACGATTCTTTCCAATCTTACTGTATTGGTCGGATATATGGATGAGGTTGTCGAGCACGAACAGGAGCTTAGCGCCGAAAGCAAGCAGCATATAAACGACACAATCGGGAAAATGTACATTATGTGCATTATCTGCCTCGCCATCGCCCTTTTATGTATGATAAGCCTTATACAGTATGTATTCGCCAAGGTTGTAAGACCCATTGTGCGGATTACGGACAGCAGCCGTCCGCTTAAGGAGGGAAAGCTTAAGTTTGATTTGAGCTACAAGGCAAGAAACGAGCTGGGGGATTTGGCGGAAACCTTGGGAGAATCCATGAGCGAGATTCACGGCTATGTGGAGGATCTGACGCGGATTATGGAGCAGTTTTCCAACGGCAATTTTGACGTTGCGACCTCAAAGCCGTACATAGGGGATTTCCACTCTATCGAGCAGGCGCTGAACCGATTCACCTCAACGCTTTCGACGACGATTTCAAGCATATATCAGGCAGAGCGCCGGGTTTCGGGTCATGCGGAAATGCTTTCAAACGGCGCCCAGTCGCTTGCGCAGGGCGCGACGGAGCAGGCGGGCTCGGTAAAGGAGCTTTACGATACGCTGGAGGAGCTTTCAAGGACTGCGGAGCATAACGTAAGAGTTACCTCGGAGGCAAGTGAGAACGCAAGGCTGACAGGGGAGCAGGTGGCGATAAGCGGCAGACAGATGGAGGAAATGGTCAAGGCGATGGAGGACATACGTCAGTCCTCGCATCAGATAAACAATATCATAGCGACGATAGAGAACATAGCGTTCCAGATCAACATTCTTTCGCTTAACGCGGCAGTGGAGGCTGCGAGGGCGGGAACCGCAGGAAAGGGCTTCGCGGTTGTCGCCGAGGAGGTGGGCAATCTTGCCGCCAAATCCGACGAGTCGGCAAAGGCGACCAAGAAGCTTATCGAAAATTCCGTGAGCGTGACAGAGCGCGGCGGCAGGATCGTCGAGGAGGTTTCGGAAACCCTGAACAGGACGCTCGAGTTGGTGCTTAAATCAAACGGCTATATTTCCTCCATCTCGGAGGCGGTTCAGGGCGAGGCGGAATCCATCGCGCAGGTGACGACTGGAATCAGCCAAATTTCGGCGGTTGTCGAGATGAACTCGGCAAGCAGCGAGGAAACGGCGGCGGTCAGCGCGGAGCTGTTCGAGCAGGTTCATGTTCTTGAGGAGCAGACGAAGAAATTCAAGCTGAGGCGCAGATAGGATGCGCAAGCTTGTGTCCTGTGCCGGCATTTGCCGTACAACGCTCAGAATACAGTCAAAGGAATTAATTGCATAAGTATAATAAATATGTTATTGTAAGCATATGGGAAACCATAGAACCAAAGGCGGCTGCCCTCTGATTTTTCGGAGGGGCTGACCCTCCGAATCTCAGAAGAGAAAGGAGGGCGTAAAGATGAATGTTACATACACGGATTTGATCCAGCTTTGTATATTTATCGTTGCCCTTGTCGGATTGTGCTACACAATCTTCAAAGGGAAAAAGAAGTAGCCGCCAACTACCGCTAATAGTTGACGGCTGCATAAAGTAGCTTTTGGCTTATGAGGGTAGCCGCTTCTGTGGTTTCCCTCTCATATTTACAATATAGCATACCGCATACGGATTTTCAAGCATTTAAATCGCAGAAATTCACACGGAATTCACGCGGTACAATCGCACATAAAAAACCGCTTGATTTATTGCATTCGGTGTGATAATATATCAAAGTAATTTGCATATCCGGCGCTCGGGAACAGGACACTCCGACCTGCCCTTAGTGTCAGGTGATTATTTTTAAGGAGGATTATCGTAATGATAACGAAAGAAAGAAAAGAGGCTATTATCGCAGAGTACGGCAGGAAGCCCGGCGATACGGGTTCGCCCGAGGTTCAGGTGGCGCTGCTTACCGAGAGGATAACGGAGCTTACCGAGCATCTTAAGGTTAATCAGAAGGATCACCATTCGAGAAGAGGCCTTCTGAAAATGGTAGGACAGAGAAGAGGTCTTTTGGAGTATCTTAAGAAGAACGATGTTGATGCTTACCGCGATTTGATAACCAGACTCGGAATCAGAAAGTAATAACGGCAAGGGCGGAGATTTCCGCCCTTTTTTGCGGAAATCCCGTGCAGCCTAAGATGTGCGAGACCACTGAAAAGAGCAGTATTTTGTCGTCTGCGATGAATAAATATGCTTTTTTCAGTAGTTTCGATGTCTTATGCTGTCGGCAAAAAATTTATCGCCCGAAAATAAAATTCCCACGGCGGAGTACGGCGGCACGGAAAAAGAATGCGGGCAGAAGGAGAGAATATGTATAAGAGTTACAGTATGGAACTTGCCGGAAGAACGCTTACGGTAGACATTGACAGAGTGGCAAAGCAGGCGAACGGAGCGGCTTTTATGCACTACGGAGACACCACGGTTTTGTCAACGGCGACGGCTTCCGAAAAGCCGAGGGACGGAATTGACTTCTTCCCTCTCAGCGTCGAGTATCAGGAGAAGCTTTATGCGGTCGGCAAAATCCCCGGCGGCTTTAATAAGAGAGAGGGCAAGGCGTCGGAGAACGCGGTTCTTACCTCGCGCGTAATCGACCGCCCCATGCGTCCTCTTTTTCCCAAGGATTACAGAAACGACGTTACCTTGGACAACCTTGTAATGTCGGTGGATCCCGAATGCAGCCCCGAGCTTACGGCTATGCTCGGCTCGGCGATTGCCGTGGCAATATCCGATATTCCGTTTGACGGTCCCTGCGCGATGACGCAGGTGGGACTTATAAACGGCGAGTTTATAATAAACCCCGGCGCGGAGCAGACAAAGGTTTCCGACCTTAAGCTTACGGTAGCCTCCACAAGGGAAAAGGTTATAATGATTGAGGCGGGCGCGAACGAGGTGCCCGAGGCGCAGATGATCGAGGCTATCTACAAGGCGCATGAGGTAAACCAGCAGGTAATAGCCTTTATAGACAAAATTGTTGCGGAATGCGGCAAGGCTAAGCACGAGTACACAAGCTGCGCCGTGCCCGAGGAGCTTTTCGCGGCAATTAAGGAAATCGTTACTCCCGAGCAGATGGAGGAGGCGGTTTTCACCGATGTTAAGCAGGTGAGAGAGGAAAATATCCGTCAGATTACCGCAAAGCTTGAGGAGGCGTTCGCGGATAACGAGGAATGGCTCGCGGTTCTGCCCGACGCCGTTTACCAGTACCAGAAAAAGACCGTGCGCAAGATGATTCTTAAGGACCGCAAGAGACCCGACGGACGCGAAATCACGCAGATCCGCCCGCTTGCGGCGGAGGTTGACATAATTCCCAGAG
>JAMPDT010000147.1 GCA_023665525.1 Butyrivibrio sp.
GGATGGCGTCCTGTTCTTTTGACACAAGTCCAAAAACTTGCCGAATAATCAGAGTTTTTGGAATACAATCCAATAAATGTTGAATTTTTCGGAGTTTTGGGATGAACGGATTATCGCCATCAATTTTGAGGATTACGATTATAAGCATTTTATAAATATTTGCATAAGCGCCTGCTTTACGGAAGCCCCAAAATTTATGTTGACATTTTATAGCACGCGTGATATTATGAATCTAGCCAATATTATACAATATATAATATTATACCGAGCGCCGATATGCGCTCGAAGGGAAGGAGGAGCTTTATGATTTTTCAGCTTGGTTCCGCGCTGTTGGACGCCTGTGTGCTGGCGGTGCTAAACCGCGGCGACACATACGGATATGTTCTGACGCAGAATGTCAAGGAGATTGTGGAAATCTCGGAATCGACGCTTTATCCCGTGCTGAGGCGGCTCCAAAAGGACAGCAGCCTTACGACATACGATATGGCGTACCAGGGGCGAAACAGACGCTATTATGCCATAACGCCGCAGGGAAAAGCCCGACTGGACTATTATTTGGGTGAATGGGACGATTATAAACGCAAGTTGGACAAAATTCTTTACGGAGGGAAAGGGAATGAATAAGTATAATTATTTGAACGCGCTCAGCAATATCATTCAAAATGAGCTGCCTGCGGATGAATATAACGACGTTATGCAGTATTACAGCGAATATTTTGCCGACGCGGGACCTGAAAAGGAGCAGGAGGTTATGGAGGCGCTCGGGACGCCCGAGGAGCTGGCTGTCGGCATAATCGCGGAGCAGCGCGGAAAGCAGGCGGACGAGGTAGTGGTCCGCACCAAAAGAAAGGGGCTTCCGCTTGGCTGGATTATTGCCATCGCGATCGTCGGCTCCCCGATATGGCTTGCCCTGTTCTGCGTGGCAGTGTCGCTTGCCGCCTGTGCGTTCGCGCTTGTTGTGTCGCTTGCGGCGGTTGCGGTAAGCTTTGTGATCGGAGGAGTGGTGCTGATAGTCGGAGGAATAGGCAGGCTGTTTTCGGTACCCGCGGAGGGTATAGCCGTCATTGGAGGGGGATTTTTGACAGAGGCGGTAGGAATAGCCGTCACGATGCTCGGCATTTTCCTTACAAGGCTTATCTCAAAAGGCGTTAAAGCTTCAAGAGCAAAGAAAAAAGCGAGGAGGATAAAGCAATGAAAAAATTATACGCGGTTTTGGGAATTGTCGCAGGGGCTTTGGCGGTGCTGGGAGGCGTGTTCGTCGCTGTCGGTGCGGCAATGGGAGCGAAAAACGATATAAGCCTGTTCAGAGGCTTCGTAAATTTCAGTTGGGGCAGAGGCGAGCTTGTCCGCTCGGGGTATACGAAGCTTGATGAGTTTGATTCGCTGTATATAGATATGGATTACGGAAGCGTCGAGATCGTGCGGGGCGACGAGTACGCCGTGGAATACGAGCTGTATTCGGACGATTTGATCTGCGAGGTGGAAAACGGCAGGCTTACTTTTAAGGAGCGCCGTAAAAATTTCTTGATCAATATAGCCTGGTTCGATAAAAAAGCAGGCAGGCTTAAGCTTTATGTGCCGGATAAAAAGCTGGACAGCGCGGAAATATATACCGATATGGGGAGCGTTAATGTAAGCGGGCTCTCCTGCGGCAGGCTTACTCTCGAATGCGATATGGGAAGCGTGGAATGCACAGATGTAAGCACGGACAGATTGTATATAGACGCGGATATGGGCGACGTGGCATACACGGGAACGGTAACGGACAGAATAGAGGCGGACATTGATATGGGCAGCGTCGGGTTTGAGGGCTGGCTTGACTGTGATTTTGACGTGAGCGCGGATATGGGCAGCGTCGATATAGTGACGTATTACAGCGTCGCCTCCTACCGCTATGATTTGGACGTGGATATGGGCAAAAAGGAAATAAGGGACAACGGCGGAACGGACAGCGAAAAAGTCCATATTATGGAGATTGAATGCGATATGGGAGATATAAGCATAACGCATAAATCGGCGGAATAGGCTTAAAAGACGGGACGGGGCAAAAGGCTATTGTCCCGTCTTTTTTGAAAAATACTATATTTAGTGTGATTTTTCTCTTGCATATACTACATCTAGGTGTTATACTGTCAACATACTGCTAAGGGAAATTCCCGAAGCGGCGCAATAATACCATGCGGAGGAGCAGCAGCAATGCCTGAGAGAAAAGAGTGGGAAGGATTTAAGGGGAAGCTTTGGAAAGAGGAGATAAACACAAGGGATTTTATCCAAAATAATTATACGCCGTATGACGGAAACGAGAGCTTTCTTGCCGGAGCAACGGAGGCGACGGACAGGCTTTGGAATAAATTACGGGAATTGCAGAAGGAGGAGCGCGCGCGGGGCGGCGTTTTGGATATGGATACCGACGTCGTGGCATCTCTGACCTCGCACGGCGCGGGATATATAAGCGAGGAGCTTAAGGAGCTTGAAAAGGTCGTCGGCTTGCAGACGGACAAGCCCCTCAAAAGAGCCTTTATGCCCTACGGCGGCATAAAAATGGCGGAGGAGTCCTGCGAGATGTACGGCTACGAGCCAAGCGGCGAGCTGCACAGGATTTTCAACGTGTACCATAAAACGCACAATCAGGCGGTGTTTGACGCGTATACGCCCGAAATGCGCAGGGCGCGCAAAAACAAGATTATGACGGGACTGCCCGATACCTACGGCAGGGGAAGAATCGTCGGGGATTACAGGCGCGTCGCTCTGTACGGAATTGATTTTCTTATCGAGCAGAAAAAGAAGGATTTGGACGGGTGCGGCAACGGCATAATGAGCGAAAGGGTTATCCGTCTGAGGGAGGAAATCGCCGAGCAGATCAAGGCGCTTAAGGGAATGAAGGAAATGGCGGCGATTTACGGCTTTGATATTTCCGCGCCCGCGGCGAATGCGAGGGAGGCGGTGCAGTGGCTTTATTTCGGCTACCTTGCGGCAATCAAGACGCAGAACGGGGCGGCGATGAGCGTCGGACGCGTATCGACCTTTCTCGATATTTATATAAAAAGAGATATGGAGGCGGGCGTTCTTTCCGAGGCGGAGGCGCAGGAGCTCATCGACCACCTTACGATGAAATGCCGAATGGTCAAATTCGCGAGAATCAAATCCTACAACGAGCTTTTCTCGGGCGATCCCGTGTGGGCGACGCTGGAGGTCGCGGGGCTTGGACAGGACGGACGCTCCATGGTGACAAAGACGGACTACCGCTTTTTGCACACGCTTGAGAATATGGGACCCTCGCCCGAGCCGAACCTTACGGTGCTTTATTCAAAGCGACTGCCCGAAAATTTCCGCAGGTACGCGGCTTATATATCGATCGCCACAAGCTCGATACAGTATGAGAACGACGACGTTATGCGTCCCGTATGGGGTGACGACTATTCCATCTGCTGCTGCGTGTCAGCGACGCAGACGGGCAAGGAAATGCAGTTTTTCGGGGCGAGGGCTAATCTTGCCAAATGCCTTAATTATGCGATAAACGGCGGAGTGGATATGAAAAGCGGCGACCAAGTCGGACCGCGCTACGCGCCCGTTACCTCCGAATATCTTGACTATGACGAGGTTATGGAAAAATACGACAGAATGATGGACTGGCTCGCGGGGCTTTATGTGAACACGCTGAACCTGATTCACTATATGCATGACAAATATTATTACGAGGCGGCGGAAATGGCGCTTATCGACACCGACGTAAGGCGCACCTTTGCCACGGGCATAGCGGGCTTTTCCCATGTGGTGGATTCGCTTTGCGCGATAAAGTACGCCAAGGTAAGGACCGTGCGGAACGAGGCGGGGCTTGTCGTGGATTACGAGGTCTCGGGGGATTTCCCGCGCTACGGCAACGACGACGACAGAGCGGACGAAATAGCGGTATGGCTGCTCAAAACCTTTATGGGCAAGCTTAAAAAATTTGAAACCTACCGTGATTCGGAGCCTACGACCTCAATCCTTACCATAACCTCCAACGTGGTTTACGGCAAGGCTACGGGAGCGCTGCCCGACGGACGCAAGGCGGGAGAGCCGTTTGCGCCGGGGGCGAATCCGAGCTACGGCGCGGAGAAAAACGGACTGCTGGCGTCGCTTAATTCGGTTGCGAAGCTCCCTTACGAATACGCGCTTGACGGCATTTCCAACACGCAGACGGTTCACCCCGACGCGCTCGGGCATAACGATGAGGAGCGAACGGGCAACCTTGTGAGGGTTATGGACGGCTATTTTGAGCAGGGGGCGCATCACTTAAACGTCAACGTGTTCGGAACGGAAAAGCTTATCGACGCTATGGAGCACCCCGAAAAGGAGGAGTACGCGAATTTCACTATCCGAGTTTCGGGCTATGCGGTTAAATTTATTGACCTGACAAGGGAGCAGCAGATGGACGTTATCGAGAGGACCTGCCACGGCAGTCTTTAAAATATCGGGCAGCGGATTTATTGGGGAGGAAAAATATGGGTTACGGCAGCGGTCGTGTTCATTCGACGGAAAGCTTCGGCTCGGTTGACGGTCCGGGCATTCGCTTTGTAATTTTTCTTTCGGGCTGCAATATGCGGTGCCGGTTCTGCCACAACCCCGACACATGGGCGGCGGAAGGCGGAACCGAATATACGGCGGAGGAGCTTGTGGATAAGGCTCTGCGCTACCGTAGCTATTGGGGCAGTGAGGGCGGAATCACGGTGAGCGGCGGGGAGCCGCTGCTTCAAGCGGACTTTGTGACGGAGCTTTTTCGCATTGCCAAGGAAAAGGGAATCAATACCTGCCTCGACACCTCGGGACAGCCGTTTACGAGGGAGGAGCCTTTTTTCGGGAGCTTTAACGAGCTGCTTTCTTATACGGACCTGGTTATGCTCGACATAAAGCATATAGACGACGGGGCGCACAGGCTTCTCACGGGCTTTGGCAACGGGAGCATTTTGGACTGCGCCCGATATATGGACGGGATTGATCAGAAGATGTGGCTGCGCCACGTGCTTGTGAGCGGCGGCGAGGCGGCAAGCGATGACGACGGCTGGCTTG
>JAMPDT010000148.1 GCA_023665525.1 Butyrivibrio sp.
GGCTATTCAAGATTAGTGTAGCCCATAAGGAACTCGTCCACCTCTCTCGCCGCGTCGCGCCCCTGTCTTATCGCGCGCACCACAAGGGACTGCCCGATATGCATATCCCCCGCCGCGAAAACCTTGGGGACGCTTGTCGCAAAGCCGTCCTTCGGTGTCTTTACGTTGGTACGCCCGTCTACCTCCACGCCGAAGGCGTCGGTGACATATTTTTGGCTTCCGAGAAAGCCCGCCGCGATAAGCACAAGCTCGCAGGGCAGCTCGTATTCGCTTCCCGCAATTTCCGTCATCACAACGCGTCCCGTTTCACTGTCGCGTTTCGGCTCAAGCTTCACGCATTTAAGCTTTGCAAGCCTGCCCTCCTTGTCCTTGACAAATTCCCTGACCGTGGTTCGGTATATTCTGGGGTCGTGCCCGAACTGCGCGATCGCCTCCTCCTGACCGTAGTCCGTCTTGCAGACCATGGGCCACTGCGGCCACGGATTGTCCGCGCCTCTCTCGTCGGGGAGCTTCGGCATCATCTCAAGCTGTGTTACGGATTTGCAGCCGAGCCTTACGGACGTGCCAACACAGTCGTTGCCCGTGTCGCCGCCTCCGATTACCACGACATTTTTATCCTTGGGGCTTATGTAAGCGCCGTCCTTTAAATCCGAATCCAAAAGGCTTTTGGTAACGGATTTCAGATAATCCACGGCAAAATATATGCCCTGCGCGTCGCGTCCCTCCGCTTTTATGTCCCTCGGATTCGCCGAGCCGCACGCCAGCACGATCGCATCGTAATTTTTCAAAAGCGTCTGAGCCTTTACGTCGCGCCCCACGTCCTTGCCCGTAAGAAAAACAACGCCCGCCTGCTCCATAAGGCGTATTCTCCTGTCGATAACCCATTTTTCAAGCTTCATATTGGGGATCCCGTACATAAGGAGTCCCCCCGCTCTGTCCGAGCGCTCGTAAACCGTAACCTCATGCCCCCTGCGGTTAAGCAAATCGGCAGCCGCAAGTCCCGAGGGCCCCGAGCCTACCACAGCCACTCTCTTGCCCGTGCGCACCTTGGGAGGCTCCGCCGTCACATAGCCGTGTTCAAAGGCATATTCGATTATCGTTTTTTCGTTTTCCTTAGTGCATACCGCGTCACCGTTCAGTCCGCAGGTACACGCCTTTTCACACAGAGCGGGGCATACCCTCGAGGTAAACTCGGGGAAATTGCTTGTTTTGGCAAGCCTCTGATATGCGCCCCTGTAATTTCCGACATACAAAAGCTCGTTCCACTCGGGTATGAGATTGTTAAGCGGACAGCCCGAAACCATACCCTTAAGAAGCTTGCCCGACTGACAAAAGGGCACTCCGCAGTCCATACAGCGCGCCGCCTGCTCTCTCTGCCTTTCGGGAGAAAGCGGCTCGTGAAACTCGTTGAAATTCTTTATCCTCGCCTTGGGCGGAACCGCTTTGCTGTCCTCCCGCTCGTAATCCGTAAATCCCGTAGGTTTTCCCATTTCTACTTCCTCCCTTCCTGCTTCTTCATTGTGTAAAATGCCTCAATCTGCGCCTGCTCGCTGGAAAGTCCCTTTTCCTCCATAAGCACGATTTGATTGAGCATTTTCTTGTAGTCGTGCGGCATTACCTTTTTGAATTTGGGAAGGTACCCGCTGAAATTGGCGAGTATTTCCTTGCCCTTTTCGGAATTGGTGTACGCCACATGCTTTTGTATCAGCTTTTTAAGCTCAAGCACGTCGTATTTGTCCGAAACCTCCTCAAAGCCCACAAGCTCCTTGTTGAGATTGAGGTAAAACCTGTTGTCCTCGTCAAGGACATAGGCGACGCCGCCGCTCATGCCCGCCGCGAAGTTCTTTCCCGTTTTGCCGAGAACAACGACGCAGCCGCCCGTCATATATTCGCAGCCGTGCTCGCCCACGCCCTCGACGACCGCCGTGGCTCCCGAATTGCGCACGCAGAAGCGCTCGCCCGCAACTCCGTTTATGTATGCCTCTCCGCTTGTCGCCCCGTAAAGCGCGACATTTCCGATTATGATGTTTTCGTCCTGCTTGAACGCGGAGGACTTCGGCGGATACACGATCAGCTTTCCTCCCGAAAGTCCTTTCCCGAAATAATCGTTGGAATCCCCGACAAGCTCAATCGTCAGCCCCTTGGGTATGAACGCCCCGAAGCTCTGTCCGCCGCTGCCGTTGCAGCGCACCGCGTAGGTATCCTCGGGCAGCGTATCGTCGTACAGTCTTGTTATTTCCGCTCCGAACATCGTGCCGAAGGCGCGGCTGTCGGTATTGGTCACGTCGAGCTCAAGGCTTTTTTTCTGCTTTTTCTTAAGCGATGGCATAAGCTCCTTTATAAGCACCCTCTCGTCGAGCGTTTTCTCCAGTTCAAAATCGTATGCCTTTTTGCCGCCGTACTCGATTTTTTCCTCGGAGGCATAAGGGTTGTCAATAATCGCCGAAAGATCGAGCCTGCCGTTTTTGCCCTGTACGTCCTTCTTTTGGAAAAGCAGGTCGCTTCTTCCGCACATCTCGTCAAGCGTCCTGAAGCCGAGCCTTGCCATATATTCGCGCAGCTCCTCGGCGATAAATTTCATAAAATTGACCACGTATTCGGGCTTGCCCGCAAATTTTTTGCGCAGCTCGGGATTCTGCGTCGCCACTCCCACGGGGCAGGTGTCAAGGTTGCACACCCTCATCATAACGCAGCCCAGCGTAACAAGCGGCGCGGTCGCGAAGCCGAACTCCTCGGCTCCCAAAAGACAGGCGATCGCAACGTCGCGTCCCGTCATAAGCTTTCCGTCGGTTTCGAGAATAACCTTATTGCGCAGTCCGTTCATTATAAGCGTCTGATGCGTTTCGGCAAGACCAAGCTCCCACGGAAGCCCCGCGTTGTGGATAGAGCTGTTCGGAGCCGCTCCGGTTCCGCCGTCATAGCCCGAAATAAGGATTACCTGCGCGCCCGCCTTCGCGACTCCCGCCGCCACGGTACCCACGCCCGCCTCGGAAACAAGCTTTACGGAAATCCTCGCCCTGTTGTTTGAATTTTTCAAATCGTAGATAAGCTGCGCCAAATCCTCAATCGAATATATATCATGGTGCGGCGGCGGCGATATAAGGCTTACGCCCGGAGTGGAAAGCCTTGTTTTGGCGATCCAAGGATAAACCTTTCCGCCGGGAAGATGTCCGCCCTCGCCGGGCTTCGCGCCCTGCGCCATTTTTATCTGAATCTCGTTGGCGCTCACCAAGTACCTTGACGTAACTCCGAAGCGCCCCGACGCCACCTGCTTGATCGCGGAGCACTTGTTCAGCCCGTCCGCGCCCACCGTAAGACGCTCTATGCTCTCGCCGCCCTCGCCGCTGTTTGAGCGTCCGTGGAGCATATTCATCGCAATCGCCAGCGTTTCGTGCGCCTCCTGCGAAATCGAGCCGTAGGACATCGCCCCCGTCTTGAAGCGGCGGACTATGGAATCCGCGCTTTCTACCTCCTCCAACGGAATCGGCTTTTCGGGAAATTTAAAATCCATATAGCCCCTAAGCGTCACGGGATCCATTTCCTCGTTTATAAGGCGCGAATACTCCTTAAAGGTACCGTAATCCCCGTTTCTCGCGGCAAGCTGCAACAGATGTATCGTCTGCGGGTTGTAAAGATGCTCCTCCTTGCCGCTTCTTAGCTTATGGCTGCCTATGCTGTCAAAGGTTTCGTCGGTATCAAGCCCAAGCGGGTCAAACGCCCTGCTGTGCCTTGCGTTCACATCGTTTTCTATATCTTTAAGCGTTATTCCGCCGATTCTGCTGACCGTTCCGCAGAAATACCTGTCGATTACCTCCGGCGCTATGCCGATCGCCTCGAAAATTTTCGAGCCTTGATAGGACTGCACCGTGGATATTCCCATTTTGGACGATATTTTGGTGATTCCCGAAATAACCGCCTTGTTGTAATCCTCGACCGCCGCGTAATAATCCTTGTCAAGAAGCCCCATATTGATAAGCTCCCTGATCGTATCCTGCGCCAAATACGGATTTATCGCGCACGCCCCGTAGCCCAAAAGCGTTGCGAAATGATGAACCGTCCTGGGCTCGCCGCTCTCGAGAATCATAGCCACGCTCGTTCTTTTTTTCGTGCTTACAAGGTGCTGCTGCATAGCCGACACCGCGAGCAGCGACGGGATCGCCACATGGTTCTCGTCAAGCCCCCTGTCGGAGAGAATGAGAATATTCGCGCCGTCCCCGTGCGCCCTGTCCGCCTCGACAAACATTCTGTCGATCGCTTTTTCAAGAGAGGTGTTTTTATAATAAATAATGGGAATCTCGGCAGCCTTAAAGCCCTCTATGTCCATATTTTTTATTTTAAGCAAATCCGTATTCGTGAGTATCGGATTGTTGATTCTCAACACATGGCAGTTTGACGCCTTTTCCTCAAGAAGATTTCCGTCCGTCCCGATGTACACCGACGTCGAGGTTACGATTTTCTCACGCATGGCGTCTATCGGCGGGTTCGTCACCTGCGCGAAAAGCTGCTTGAAATATTCAAAAAGACAGGGGTTCTGCTTGGATACGGCGGCAAGCGGCGTATCAACACCCATCGCCGCAATCGGCTCGGAGCCGTTCTTTGCCATTCCGAGAATGTGAGTATAAAAATCCTCATAGGTATAGCCGAACGCCCTTTGCAGCCTCGCTCTCTCGCTTTCCTTGTACTCCGCGACCTTTTTGTTCGGAATCTTAAGGTCCTTAAGCATAACCAAATTGCTGTCGAGCCACTCTCCGTAAGGTCTGCGCAGCGCGTAATGCTCCTTAAGCTCCTCATCGTCGATCACCCTTCCCTTGACGGTATCGACAAGCAGCATTTTTCCGGGGTGGAGCCTTTCCTTAAGCTTGATTCTCGAAGGCTCGATGTCCAGCACCCCGACCTCGGAGGAAAGTATAAGATAATCGTCGTTCGTTATGTAATAGCGCGACGGGCGCAGTCCGTTGCGGTCAAGCACCGCGCCCATAACCTCGCCGTCAGAGAAAAGGATTGACGCGGGTCCGTCCCACGGCTCCATCATAGTCGCGTAATACTG
>JAMPDT010000149.1 GCA_023665525.1 Butyrivibrio sp.
GCTTATTCGGCTCTCGTCCCTGATTTCCTTTGTGTCAAGATAAAACTCTATGCCGTCGGAGCTTATCGAATACCAAACGGTGCCGTCCCGGATCCTGCTCTCAAGAAGCTTTACGCGCGACGTTTTTTTCACCCTGTCCACGGGGTCGTAATAATCAAAGGAAAACGGTCTGCCGTCGTTTTTGAGCTTGTCGAAAATATAATCCGCCAAAAGCCTGTTTTCCGCTTCGTCAAGCGTAAGCCCGAAATCCCTGCGTATACAGCCGCTTATAAAGTCGTAGTACATGGAGTAGGTTACGTCCCTCTCCTTGAAATTGTTTTCCTCAATAAAAAAGCGCAGCACCGCCATAAGAATATATCCCATGTCAAGCCTGTCGCAGGCGCCCTCCTTAAACCATGAAAAAGACACCTCCGACAGCTTAAAAAAAGGATAGTATTTCTTAAGGTTAAGCATACGCTCCCTGTGGTCCGTAATTATATCGTTGACTAAAACCTGCTCCTTAGGCATAATCCGCTGTTCCTTTTCCGCCCCGCGGCGTCTGCGGGCGCGCCGGCTAAAGCTGTGTGCGTCCTTCAAGCGCGCGCAAAAGCGTAACCTCGTCTATGTATTCCAAATCGCCTCCGACCGGCACTCCGCTTGCAATTCTTGTTACCTTGATTCCCGTGGGCTTAATCAGCTTTGAAAGATACATTGCCGTCGCCTCGCCCTCAAGGCTTGAATTGGTGGCTATTATTACCTCGTCCACGTCCTCCCGGAGCCGCACGAGAAGCTCCTTTATGCGTATATCGTTGGGTCCGATTGACAGCATGGGCGAAATCGCCCCGTGCAGCACATGGTACACGCCGCCGTACTTGCCTGTTTTTTCGTAAGCCGCCAAATCCCTCGCGTTCTCCACCACCATAATCTGCTTGCGGTTGCGTTTGGCGTCGCCGCAGATACTGCATTCCTCCCTGTCGGTCAGGGTCTGGCAGGTCTTGCAGTAGCAGACGTTGTTCTTGGCGTCCACGATTGCCTGCGCCAAATTCTCCGCCCTGTCCTTGGGCATTCCTATAATATGAAAGGCAAGACGCTGCGCCGTTTTTGCGCCGACTCCGGGGAGCGCCGCCAGCTCCTCAATCAGCCTGCCGATTTGCTTTCCGTAATAATCCATCAGAAGGGAAATCCTCCCCCCAAGCCTCCGGTAATTTTCGACATGGTTTCCTGCGACAGCTCCTCAATCTTGCGTATTGCCTCGTTCGTCGCCGCCACAATCAGATCCTCAAGCATTTCTATATCGTCGGGATCGACAACCTCGGGCGAAAACTTTACCCTCGTAATCTCCTTTTTGCCCGTAATCGTTACCTCAACCGCGCCTCCTCCGGCGGTTGCCGTAAATTCCTTTTCCTCAAGCTCTTTTTGGGATTCCTCCATCTGACGCTGCATTCTCTGCGCCTGCTTCATCAGGTTATTCATATTTCCGGGCATCGCGCCTCCCGGGTATCCTCCGCGTTTAGCCATTTCCATATCTCCTTTAAAATTAGTCCTCGACGGTTATATCCATTTTAACATAATCCTCGACATTCGTAAACGTGTCCTCAAATGACCCGCCCGCATCGAGAAGCGTTACCTCAAGCTCGACGTTCTTGCCTATCGTGTCTTCTATAACCCTTTTAAGCGAGCCCGTGCATTTTTCCGTGGAAAGGTAATCATAGACGAATTTATTGTCCGCGACAAGACAGAGCTTATCGTCAACCACGGTAAGCCGCACAGCCTTAAGGAAATTTTCGTACACATCCTCCATCTGACCTACTATACCGCGCCAGTTCGTCACGACCATGCGCAAATCGTCCGACAGCGCTTTGATTTCGTGCTTCGGCGGCTTGGGCGCGCCCGTTTGCGTCTCCGCCGTCGCCGCCCCCGTCTGCGCGGGCGGTTCGGGTCTTAACGCCGTCAGGGCTATCAGCTCCTCTTTTTCCTTTACAAGCTCCTCAAGCCTTTTGAGGCGTTCCGTCACGGACTCCGTATCCGTTTCCATTTGGGGCTTTGCAAGCTTCACCATTGCGACCTCGACCTGCACGCGCTTCTGCGTCGCAAACCTCAAGGACGCGCCAAGCTCGGAGAGTATGCGTATATATCTCATCACGGCGCCCTCCTCGAGCATAAAGGCTTCCTCCTTAAGGCGCGCCATATTTTCCTCCGACATATCGATCATATTCTCCGCCTCGTCGGACGCCTTAAGCATAAGAAGATTTCTCAGGTACCATGTAAAATCCGACACGAACAGGTTCAGATCCCTGCCCTCGAGAATAATCTCATCAACCGTTCTTATGATCGAAGCCGCGTCCCCGTTGACAATATGTCTGAGCAGCGCGGAAAAAACGTCCGTATCCACGGTCCCCAAAACCTCGAGGACATTCCCGTACTTAAGCTCGCCGTCAATATAAAACGCCATACAGCGGTCCAAAAGGCTTAACGCGTCGCGCATCGCGCCGTCCGCCGTTTTTGCTATATAGCGCAGGGCTTTTTCCTCCGACCTTACATTCTCCGCCGCCGTCAGCTCCTTAAGCCTTTCGGTTATCGTTTCAACCGAAATCCGTCTGAAATCGTAGCGCTGGCAGCGCGACATTATCGTGACGGGGATCTTGTGCGCCTCCGTCGTGGCAAGTATAAAAATAACGTACTCGGGCGGCTCCTCCAACGTCTTTAGGAGCGCGTTGAACGCCCCTATGGAAAGCATATGCACCTCGTCGATGATGTATACCTTGTAGCGTCCCTCCGTCGGTCTGTAAACGACCTCGTCGCGGATCTGCCTTATGTTGTCCACTCCGTTATTGCTCGCCGCGTCGATTTCTATCACGTTAAGCGAGGAGCCGTCCGCAATGGATCTGCAAAGCTCGCATTCGCCGCACGGGTTCCCGTCAACGGGCTTAATGCAGTTTACCGCCCTCGCCAGTATTTTGGCGACGGTGGTCTTGCCCGTTCCGCGCGTCCCGCAGAAAAGATAGGCGTGTCCTATCCTGTCGTAGCGTATTTGGTTTTTTAAGGTTGTAACGATGTGGTCCTGTCCCTTTACGTCAGCAAAGCTGTCGGGACGCCACTTTCTGTATAAAGCCGTATATGACACAGTTCACTCCTACGCGCGGTTAATCGCCGAAGCTGATTCCGAGAATCTTGGCGTCCCTTATTGTCGAGCATTCGGGATCGACAGTCTTTAGCTTACCCGCCACCTCGCAAAGCGGTATATAGGTAATCTCGTTGTTTTTCATCGCCACCATATTGCCGAATTCCTTGTTCATAATAAGCCTTGCCGCCTCTGCTCCGAACATGGTGGAAATAACGCGGTCATAGGCACAGGGGCTTCCGCCTCTTTGCATATGTCCGGGAACCGTGATTCTGACCTCCTGTCCCGTGCGCTCCTCGATTTCCTTGCCGATTTTGTACGACACCGAGGGATAAGGGCTTTTGGCAAGCTTCTTTTTAAGCTCCTTTTTGGACAGCGCCGCGTCCTCCTTGGATATTGCGCCCTCCGCCACGGCGAGAATCGAGAAATTCTTGCCCTTTTTGCTGCGCTCCTTAAGCTTTTTGATGACCGAATCAATATCGTAGGGAATCTCGGGTATAAGAATAATGTCCGCGCCCGCCGCGATTCCCGCATGAAGCGTGATCCAGCCCACCTTGTGGCCCATCACCTCGACAATGAAAACCCTGCCGTGCGAGGACGCCGTCGTATGAATGCAGTCAATCGCGTTCGCCGCCACGTCCACCGCGCTCTGGAAGCCGAAGGTTATGTCCGTCCCCCACAAATCGTTGTCAATCGTCTTGGGGAGCGACACAACGTTCAGCCCCTCCTCCCTGAGAAGGTTGGCGGTCTTCTGCGTCCCGTTGCCGCCCAAAATAACAATGCAGTCGAGCTTAAGCTTGTAATAGTTGTCCTTCATCGCCTTGACCTTGTCCAGTCCGTTTTCGTCCGGCTCGCGCATAAGCTTGAACGGCTGTCTTGAGCTTCCGAGAATCGTGCCGCCCTCGGTAAGTATTCCCGAAAAATCTCCCTCTCTCATCTCGCGGTACTTGCCGTAGATAAGTCCCTTGTAGCCGTCCTCAAATCCGATTATCTTCACGTCTTTTCCCGTATTGTAAAGCGCTTTCGCAACTCCGCGCATTGCGGCGTTAAGGCTTTGGCAGTCGCCGCCGCTGGTAAGCATTCCCACTCTGAGCATAATCAATCCTCCGTATTTTTTATTGGATAAAACAACTTCTTTTATTATATGACATAACGCAAAAAAAAACAATATTTGGGCTGAAAGTCCGCGGCGGA
Source organism: Butyrivibrio sp. (assembly GCA_023665525.1). Taxonomy (GTDB): domain Bacteria; phylum Bacillota; class Clostridia; order Lachnospirales; family Lachnospiraceae; genus Eshraghiella. The sequence goes on from JAMPDT010000149.1 coordinate 4,295, forward strand.
AATCCGAAACGCGGCAGCCGGGATATAAAGCCGTGCCGCTTCGGCGCTTCGGCATAAGTCGATTTCTTTTACAAAATACGGAGCATACGGCTTTAGGCTTCCGTATGCTCCGAAGCTTCTGCATCTGATTTTGACTTATACGTTCGGCTACGCCGTCCGCGTAACCTCGGCTTCAATCTTTTTCAAATCCTCCATCGACAGTAACGGTATATAACGCAGGATTTTTTCGAGCGGCAATTCCCTGTCTCTGATCATTCTTTCCGCGGTTTCCCATGCGTTGTCCAATACCGCTTCTTTTTTCATATCCTCCAAAATTTTGCTCATAGCCGCACTTCCTTTCTCGTCCTGCTTAAAGTATCTCGCCCTTTTGGCAAGCGCCTCATAATTCATATCATCGGGATCGGTGCAGGAAAAATCGTGCATAAGCCTGCCGATTTCATCGTCGCCCCTGTATTTGCCGTTCACATACAGGATATGCGAACCGTCCCCGAACAATACTTTATTTTCCCCGATTGCAGCATATCTCTCTATCGGATATATCGCTTGGTTCCCTTTCATCACGTCGTTTTCCGTAATAAAAATAACATAGCTGTCGGGAATATTCTCCGTATCGCCGCCCGGTCTTAATATATGCGCGTCCAAAAGGCTACTGTTATACCTTGCCCTTTTTGCGCCCG
>JAMPDT010000014.1 GCA_023665525.1 Butyrivibrio sp.
TTATGCAAGGTGTATAAGCCCAAAAAGGGCGTGCCCGTGACGGCGCTTAATAAAGTGTCGCTTAAATTTCCCGAAAAGGGAATGGTTTTCCTATTGGGAAAGTCGGGCAGCGGCAAATCGACGATGCTTAATCTTTTGGGCGGTCTGGACAAATATGATTCGGGGGAAATAATCATAAAGGGCGTATCGTCGAAGGATTTCAAGCAGCAGTATTTCGATTCGTACCGAAATACCTATGTAGGCTTTATTTTTCAGGAATATAATATTCTTGACGAATTTTCCGTGGGAGCGAACATCGCGCTGGCGATAGAGCTTCAGGGACGGAAGGCAACCGACGGGGAGATTAACGATATACTTAAGCAGGTTGACTTGGAGGGCTACGGGAGCCGCAAGCCCAACGAGCTTTCGGGCGGACAGAAGCAGAGGGTCGCGATCGCGAGGGCGCTTGTGAAAAATCCCGAGATAATAATGGCGGACGAACCCACGGGCGCGCTGGATTCCAATACGGGCAGACAGATTTTCGACACGCTCAAGAAGCTGTCAAAGGATAAGCTGGTCCTGATTGTGTCGCACGACAGGGAGTTTTCGGAGCAGTACGCGGACAGGATAATAGAGCTTGCCGACGGCTGCGTGATAAGCGACGTGGAGCTGGAGCAGGAAACGGAAGCCGGGGAAGGCGCGGAGACGGCGGAGGAAAATCTCACCTTTGACGGGGATTCGGTCGAGATCGCGCAGGGCTATCATCTTACCGCCGAGGATACCGAGGCGATTAACAGGTATATCGACCTGCACCCGAACGAGCGCATTAAGCTTGGCTTTAAGAGCAAAAAGGCGGCGGGCGCAAGGCGCTTTAAGGATACCGACCAAAGCAAAATAGTAAAGCGCGACGGCTCGGAATTTAAGCTGATCAAATCCGTACTGCCCTTTAAAAGCGCCTTCAAAATCGGCGCGAGCGGTCTGAAATACAAGAAATTCAAGCTGGTTATGACGATACTCCTATCTGTGGTCGCGTTCGGGCTTTTCGGACTGAGCGATACCATGGGAGCCTACGACCATGTAAAGGTATGCACCAACTCGCTGATTGACACTCAGATTCGCTATGTTTCGCTGGCAAAGTCCGTTAAGGAGCATTATGTCTACGACGATATTTTCGGTGAAAAAGAGGAAACCTATTGGAGCAACTACAATACGGGAATCACAGACGAGCAGATAAAGTATATCGAGGAAACCACGGGAATCAAGATGGCGGGCGTATACGAGCCGATAAATGAGGTCTTGGATTTGTCGCCGTACTATGACGAGGACGCCGAATTTACCAAAGGACATTATAACATTTACGCGAACTGGTTAAACGGCTTTATGGAAATCAACGAGGAAAAGCTTAAGTCGCTTGAGTGTACGCTTTTGGCAGGCGCGCTGCCCGACGGGAGCAGGGACGAGGTCGCCCTCAGCGAGTATGTGTTTGAAAGCTTTAAAATAGGCGGCTATTTTAACGAGGACACAAACACTCTCCAAAAAATCGAGAAGTATGAGGACCTTATAGGCAAAACGCTTAAGCTTGGCGCCAAAGCCTATACCGTTACGGGAATTGTCGATACGGGCTTTAACCTTGAGCGGTACAAAACCCTGACCGAGGAAAAGCCCAACCAAAGCAGGTCGGATAGGATTCTGGAATTTGCTATGATGAACGAATTTACAACCGAACGTGAATACGGAATCGCGGCAGTGCTTATGGTGGGAGACGGATATGTTGAAAAGCTGACGGCAAAGCAGCCGAGCGTACACGCCATGAACGGCTACGCAAGCTTTAACGGCGACGATATAAACATATATTCGGGCGAATATCTTCTCTATCTTGACGAGATAGATAAGGATAAAATAATATGGGTTGACGGTGAAAAAACAGAGCTTAAGGACAAAGAAATCATCGCGACCATAGACAGCATAAACTTTTACGACGACATCGGCACGTCCGATATGAGCAGCGAGGAGCTTGCCGAATATTTTAAAAATCATACCTTTGACGGCAATATAGAGGACAATAGCGGAGTGTGGACGGAGGTCGGCGGCTATAAGATAGTGGGCATTATCGACGACGAGTCGTATGACAGAATTGAAGCCCTGGCGTTTTCGGACGAGATGGTTGACAAAATGGTAAACAGGGACCGAAGCGGAGTTTACTCCTACGCCGTCGGCAGAATGCCCGAGGGCAAGGCTGACGTAAGGGAGCTTGTGGAATTCAGCTATGACGATTCGGGCGAAATCAGGTACGAGATTCAGAATGCCGTAACCTATGAGCTTGATACGGTAAATCAGATCTGCGAGGTCTGCTCCAAGGTTTTCCTGTATATCGGGCTGGGCTTCGCGCTGTTTGCCTCGCTTATGCTCGCCAACTTTATCGGCACGAGCATAGCCTACAAAAAGCAGGAGATCGGAATACTGCGCGCGATAGGAGCGAGAAGCAACGATGTGTTCAAAATCTTCTTCTCGGAAAGCTTTATTATCGCGATGATAAATTTCGTAATATCCTGCGCGGGAGTTTTCCTGCTGACGAGGGCGTTCAATTTTATGATGAGGTACGACGTGGGAATTTTGATAAGCATACTGACCTTCGGCGTAAGGCAGGTGGCTCTGCTGCTGCTTGTGAGCCTGGCGGTCGCGGCTTTGGCAAGCTTCATTCCCGTCAAGAAAATCGCCTCGAAGAAGCCTGTTGACGCAATCAGGAACAGATAGATCATTTAGAAAAAGGGGAGCTTTTGTTTTATGTAGGGAGACACTTCGGTGTCTCCTTTTTTGCCGGTTTTCGCGGTCTGCGTCAGCGGCCGATTTTTTTGGCGAGAAGCTGTATAAGCTGGTAAAGTATTACGGAAAGTATGCAGAGTATGACGATCGAAAGCAGGACCCAGTCCATTTTGAAAACCTGACTTCCGTATATGATTAGGTATCCCAGCCCTTCCTTGGCGGCGAGAAATTCGCCGATAATAACGCCGACCAGCGACAGTCCCAGATTGACCTTCATAGTGTTTACTATGATTGGAAGCGAGGAGGGGATTACAAGCTTGAAAAGAATGTGCCCGCGGTTCCCGCCCAGCGTTTGCATCAGCTTTATTTTTTCCTCGTCGGTGCTTATAAAGCCCGTGTATATGCTTAGGATTGCTCCGAATACGGCTACGGAAACCGCGGCGATTACGATTGTTTTTACGTTGTTTCCGAACCATACTATGAGTACGGGGGCGAGGGCGGATTTCGGCAGACTGTTAAGCAGTACGATGTACGGCTCCGCGATCAGAAATACGGTGCGGAAGCGCCACATCAGCGTCGCCGCAAGCATACCGAGCGAAATCACTACGCTGAAGCATATAAGCGTTTCGTAAATTGTGACCCACATATGGCGGAAAATCAGGCCGCCCCTCGAAAGGCTCGCAAAGCACCTGACAATCCGCGACGGACTGCTGAATATAAAGGAATCGACAAGCCCCATCCGCGTGCTTAATTCCCAAAAGCCGACAAAAAAAACAAAAACAAGGATTCTCGCCGCCGTGATGAAGCTTCTCTCTCTCTTGCAGCGCCGTATATATCTTTTGTGGTTTTCGGAGTATGTTTCAGGCATTTTCATTTAATTCCCTCCATAGCGTATTAAAGTAATCCTTAAATTCGGGGGCGCTCCGCCGCTCCATCGGCGTGATATTGTCCGCAAATTCAATGGGAATCGACGCCTTTATATGTCCGGGGCGTTTGGAGAGCACGTAAACGGTATCGCCCATGGAAATCGCCTCCGACAAATCGTGCGTAACCAGTATGGCAGTCTTGTGCTCCTTTCGTATTATCGTGCCGATGTCGTCGCTCACGGTGAGCCTTGTTTGATAGTCCAGGGCGGAAAAGGGCTCGTCGAGCAGCAGTATATCGGGCTTGAGCGCCAAGGTGCGTATGAGCGCCGCCCTCTGCCTCATGCCGCCGGAAAGCTCTGATGGCTTGGAGCCCTTGAAATCGCCCAAGCCGTACTGGTCAAGCAGATCGTTGACATGGTGCAGATTGTCGGAAGTTTTTTTCTTGCGTATTTCAAGACCCAAAATGACGTTGCCGTATACGGAACGCCATTCAAAAAGGTGGTCGTGCTGAAGCATATAGCCTATTTGGCTGTCCGACTCCGAGGCGGGCTTTCCTCCAATCACAACAGAACCCGTTTCGGGCTCAAGCGTTCCCGCAATCAGCGACAGAAGCGTTGACTTGCCGCAGCCCGAGGGCCCTACAACAGATATAAAGCTGCCCTGCGGGAGCGTCAGGTTTATATCATAGAGCGCATAGGTTTCGCCGAATTTGGTATGATAGGAGTAAGAAACATTTTTCAGTTGAAGGGCGTCATTCATATTTTCCTCCGTCTTTCAATGATACATTATTTTATGAAAAATGTTGAAAAGAGTGCCGCTTTGCTGATATAATGTGCACGAAAGCAATAAGCAGTGCGAAAATAATCCGAAACAAATCGTCTGCTTGCAGACGAATTTGGAGCGGTTGCGAGCGGCACTGCGGGGATAGAAATCTGAATGGATAAGATAGGGATTGACAAAGACGGGCGTTATCCGTGCTGGGATTGAGTTAGTTTATGGGAAAACGGTGGGAAGGTAGCTATATGGTTTGCTTGGATTGCGGAAAAGAAATAGGAGACATAAACAAAAACAGAATATGCCCTTGTTGTGGATTTGAGCAATACAAAAAGTCGAAAAAATCCGATATGATTTTGGTTTCTAAGTTTTTTAGAGAAACGAAGAATAAGAAAGAAAAACAATCGAACAAGAAAAACGACGAAATCAATCAATGGTTTGATATGGGCTTGTTTTGATGAATGTGAGGAGAACGGATTTATGTTTCCTAAGAATCGTAAAAAAAATGGACCTCAAACAAAAAGCGGAATAAAATTTTTCGATGAAGTCAGTGAATTTGTCGGTTATCGCTATGAGGCAACGGGAGTTTGGGCTTATAATTTTTACAAGGGAAAGGAAAAGATTTGCTCTGTTTCGAGCATAGTTGCGCCGTCATCGCCGATAATGATATATGGGTTTGGTTATAGTTGGAAAAGTGAGCTTGGAGATTCAACGGCAGCTTCAGAGCATACAAGGTATGTATGCGATTGCAGTGATGACAGAAAGCTATATAAAATAATTTATAAGGGGAACGGTAAATATGAGATTAACGATTCGCTGCTTGTTTATTGCGACGCTGAACGGTATTCCTTTTTTTGTGATAATCGACTGATTGCTGAGATTAACAGGATTGCGGATAAATCTGATTTTGAGCTTCTATCGACTGCATATGACGCTGAACCGTATTTCGATATTTTCACTCAAGACAGAATGGACGAGCAGTTATTAATGCTTATTTTTTCATTTCCGATGCTGCGATTTGATACAGACATAGTACTGATTTGTTCATAAATCATTAAAAGTACAAAACTTATACATTGGAATATTTTATGCAGCAGACACAAAATATTGACGAACATAAACAGGGAAGCAGCACAGTGTACCTATGATATTTCCTTGAAAAAATGGCGTATGAAAATACAGCTTGATAAGGCGCGCGTTTGGTTTTTGTCTGTATTCATAAAGGAGGACAACACTTTTAGCGGATTTTCTTTAGATGAAGAATCGGCTTCGGATTCGCATTACGAATTTAAAGATGAAGCACAAATCAGAAAAAGTCTTTTTAAAGAGGGCGATGAAGAAAAATATTTGCATGAAGTTTTTATTGCCTTTGTAAAAAAGCAGGGCATAAAAAAATTATTTGAGACATTGCAGCCGTATATAACGGCACGGTATCATTATGATTAATTTGCGGACACATAAGGGGAGCGGCAGTTATGAACAGATTCAAGGAGATTATAAATAATATTTCGGGCGAGCACGTATACATACAAACTCACAATTTCCCGGATCCCGACGCGATTGCGAGCGCGTACGGGCTGTCCGTGCTGCTCCAAAGATACGGGATTTCCTCCTCCATATGCTATAAGGGCAAAATAGAGCGTTACAGCACCAACGGCTTTATTCAGCAGCTCGGCATAAAGGTTACGGACTTGGACCACATAAAGGATATGGACGAAAGCGACGAAATCATTCTTGTGGATTCGCAGAAGGGCAATTCAAACATTGTTGACGCGCCCGGCGACGAGGTAATATGCATCGACCACCATCCGACCTTCGATTCGGGCGAGCCCGTTCATTACAGATACGCGGATATACGCCCCGAGCTTGGAGCCTGCGCCACAATCATAGCACAGTATTATTTTGAAAATAACATACAAATGGACAAAAAGGTTGCCACGGCGCTTCTGTACGGAATCAAGACCGATACGATGGGACTGTCGCGCGGAGTTTCGCTGCTTGATTTGGACATATACCGCACGCTTTTTAAGATGAGTAATATGGCGATTATACAGTCGCTCGAGCACTGCTCGCTGAAATTCGACGATTTGAAGGCTTACGCCAACGCGATCAACACGATAAAGGTTTACGACAATATAAGCTTTGCCAACACGGGCTACAACTGCCCCGAGGCGCTGATTGCGAGTATTTCCGATTTTATGCTGGATTTGGTCGAGGTGAATTTTTCGGTCGTCTATTCCATTAAGGACGACGGAATCAAGCTTTCGGTCAGAAGCATGGGAATGGTCAACGCCGGAGCGGTCACGAACAGGGCGCTTGCGGGAATCGGCGGGGGAGGCGGTCACGCCGCCATGGCGGGAGGCTTCGTCCCCTTTGAGGCGGGAGGCAAAAGCGACATTATTTCCCTTATCGGGCTTATTGAGGAGCGTTTTCTCAGCGAAATCGCGCAGTGCCGCTTTGACGAGCCCTCACAGGACAAGCCCGAGGAGCGTTCGGCGGATTAAATTTTATAAATTAAAAAATTATGCTTTACATTTTTTGTTGCAGAATGTATAATAACCCTTGTGTGAAAATGCTGGAGTAGCTCAGCCGGTAGAGCGACTGATTCGTAATCAGTAGGTCGTGGGTTCAAGTCCCATCCCCAGCTTCACGAAAGAACCCTCTTTTGTCTGCCAAGGCAGGAGAGGGTTTTTGCTGTATTTTACCGATTGATAAAAAGGTGACGCAGTCAGAATTACGAAAATGAATTATAGCCAATAGAAGGAAAGCAAATGAAAATTTTTTGTTACACCCCTCACAGTGAGCGCCTATCGAAATTTAGGCGGCGCAGGAACATACACAGCCCCCGCTCGCTCCCCTTTCGTAAATTACGTCTTGTAATATCTCCTCCGTTATCTGCATGTATTCAGAAATTTTATTCATTAAAGCGTAATCCCGACCTTTTATTTGACATTTCGGAACGCCGCTATGAGCTGGCGCATAACTTCCTTTTCCTTTGCGCTTAAGTCGGATATGTCGAGATATTCCTGCTTCTCGATGCCGAGAAGGTAGTCCGTCGATACATGGAAAATTCTCGCATATTTGATGAGAATTTCGTAAGAGGGACGGCGCGAGCAGGATTCGTAGCTTGATATGGCGCTCGTGGCGAGCCCCATAAGCTCGGCGAGATTTTCCTGTGTAAGTTTGCGGCTGAGCCTGAGCGTCTTTAATTTATCTCCGAACAGTACCATATTTTCTCCTCGTCTGTATTATTTACTAATAGTAGAAAAAAATACTCCGACCTGTGGTAAAAGTGTATACACTTAGTGACTTTTATAAAAATATTCCCGAATGTGTTGACATATACCCGAACTTGTGGTAAATTTGGACTATCAAGTTAAAAATATTAAAAAACGGAGGCGAAATTATGTTTATTGAAGAACGACATCAAGAAATATCGGAAATAATCAAAACAAACGGCAAGATTACGGTTGCCGAAATTGCCCGAAGATATGAAATATCGGACGAATCGGCGCGCAGGGATTTGCGTCTGCTGGAGCAGAGGGGCGTATGCAAAAGGACGCACGGCGGCGCGATTGCGATGCCGCAGGTCAGCGTAAGACCGGCGAATGACCGTAATTTTGAGAATATGCCCATTTTTGACAATTACAGGGAGATTGCGCGCGAGGCGGCGGGAATGATTCGCGAGAACGATACGGTTTATTTGACGGGAGGCTCCTTGGGATACATTATGGTTTCTTTTCTGCCGAAGAATATCCGATATACGGCAGTGGTAAATTCCGTCGATATAAGCAAGGAGCTGAGGGCGTTCGGCAATATCGACGTTTACGTTACGGGCGGCAGAATGAGGCAGAGCGGTTCGCTGGTTGACAGCCTTGCAAGCGAATTTGTGAGCAGACTTCATTTTGACATATGCTTTATTACGGGGGCGGGGCTTACGGCGGATTTCGGACTTTCAAACGGGACGGACGAAACCGCCTCGTTCCAGCGCGCGGTCATCAAAAACAGCCGCAGAAAATGTCTTTTGCTGCCCGGGGTGAAAATCGGGTCGGACTCGTTTGTCAAGGTGTGCGAGGCGGAGGCGTTCGATTTGCTTATAACGGATTGGGACTGCACGGAGGAAGAGCTTTTTGCCTTGGAAGAAAAAGGCGTTAAAATAACGGTTGTGAGCAAGGAGGACTGAAATGAAAAAATATTTGGACGAAACGCTGAGCGCCGACGAGCGCGCCGAGGCGCTGGTTGACGAAATGACCGTCGAGGAGCAGGCAATGCAGCTTCGCTATGACGCTCCGCCGTTAAAAAGACCGGGGCTTCCCGCTTATAACTGGTGGAACGAGGGACTGCACGGGCTTGCGCGTTCGGGGACGGCGACCGTGCTTACGCAGGCTGTCGGACTTGCGGCGAGCTTTGATACGGAGCTGGTGAAAAAGGCGGGGGAGCTTACCTCGTTTGAGGCGAGAGCCAAATACAACGCCTATCAAGCCTTCGGAGATACGGACATATACAAGGGGCTTACAATTTGGGCGCCCAACATAAATATTTTCCGCGACCCGCGCTGGGGCAGGGGACACGAGACCTACGGCGAGGACCCTTATCTTACCGCGGAAATGGGAAAGGCGTATGTCAAGGGGCTTCAGGGGGACGGCAGGGTATTGAGGACGGCGGCGTGCGCCAAGCATTTTGCCGTTCACAGCGGACCCGAGGCGCTCCGCCACGAATTTGACGCAGCCGCCTCGCCGAGGGATTTGGAGGAAACCTATCTGCCCGCCTTTGAGGCGCTGGTAAGGGAGGCGGGCGTCGAGGGCGTAATGGGCGCGTACAACAGGCTGAACAAGGAGCCGTGCTGCGCCAGCGCATTTCTTATGAAAAAGCTCGGGGAATGGGGCTTTGACGGATATTTCGTGTCGGACTGCTGGGCGATAAACGATTTCCACGAGCACCACAGAATAACCTCAAATCCGATCGAGTCTGCCGCAATGGCGCTTAAGGCGGGCTGCGACTTAAACTGCGGCTGTGCCTATTCGCACCTGCTTGCGGCTTTCGAGCAGGGGCTTGTGGACGAGAGCGATATACGCAGGGCTTGCGTTAGGCTTATGAGGACGAGGATACGCTTGGGAATGCTCGATAGGGCGACGGAATATGACGGCGTTTCGTACAGCACGGTATCAAGCCCCGAAAATAAAGCGACGGCGTTAAGGTGCGCCGAGGAATCAATGGTGCTGCTGAAAAACAACGGACTTCTGCCGCTTGACGAGGGCAGAATCAAAACGCTCGCGGTAATCGGTCCGAACAGCGACAGCCGCGCGGCTCTTGAGGGCAATTACTGCGGAACGGCGGACAGATACGTGACCTTCCTTGAGGGGATAGAGGACAGATTTTCGGGACGCGTCCTCTACTCCCAAGGCTGTCATCTTTACAAGGACAGGACCTCGGGTCTTGCCGCGGAGGGCGACAGGTATTCCGAAGCTCTCGCGGCGGCAAAAAACGCCGACGCGGTGATTCTCTGCGTCGGGCTTGACGCTGCGCTTGAGGGCGAGGAGGGCGATGCGGGAAACGAATTTTCCTCGGGCGACAAGGCTGATCTGCGGCTCCCCGAAAGCCAAAGAAGGCTGCTTGAGCTTATTGCAAAAACAGGGAAGCCCACGGTTACGGTCTGCGCCGCGGGCAGCTCAATAAATACCGAGGCGGAAACCGACGCTCTGATCCATGTATGGTATCCGGGACAGGAGGGAGGGACCGCTTTGGCAAGGATCCTCTTCGGCGACGTTTCGCCGTCGGGAAAGCTTCCCGTAACCTTTTATGAGGACACCGCGAAGCTGCCCGATTTTACGGATTATTCCATGAAAAACAGGACGTACCGCTATGCGCGCGGCAATATACTATACCCGTTCGGCTACGGACTGACCTATTCCAAGGTGGTCTGCACAAGCCTTGAGTACCGCGATTATACCGCTTTTGTGACGGCTGAAAATATCGGCTGCCGTTATACGGAGGAGGTTATTCAGCTTTATATAAAGGATTACGGCGAAAACGCGGTTCCCAATCACAGCCTTTGCGGCTTCCTGCGCGTTGGCCTTGAGGCGGGGGAGGCCCGCGGCTTCGCGATACCGATGTCGCCCAAGTGCTTTACCTCGGTGGACGAAATGGGAGAAAGGAAAATCCGCTCCGACAGATTCACGCTTTACGCGGGCGTCTGTCAGCCCGACGAATTGAGCGAGGACCTTGCGGGCGCAAGGTGCGTAAGCACGGAAATAGTGCTGTAAATGATACGCGCGCAAAGGAACGGACAAATTTTGGGGGATTGGCTGTTTAATAATAATGTGCTACAATAGAACCTAACAAAAAGCATTGACAGGGAGCATTAAGATGAATCGTTTTGAGGAATACAGGGATATATCGAAATGGCTTTTGGATGCCGCCGAATCGGACAGAGGAATAGAGATACTTTTTTCGGAGGACGAGAAGAAAAGGATTTCCTACCGCGAGCTTGCGTCGCGCTGCGGAAAGCTTCACGGATTTATACGCGGTTCGGGTGTGAAGCGGCAGGATTATATTCTGCTTTACTGCTCGGAGCTGGAAAATCAGCTTTACGGCTTTTGGACCTGCGTGCTGGGCGGCTATGTGGCTGTAATGATAAGCTACAACCCCCATGAGCCGCTTGAGGAGGCGTTTGTAAAAAAGTACGGCTTTGCGGGAATAATCACGGATTTGGAGCTTTCCCATCCGGAGTGGTTTGATTTGATTGTCAGGCTGCCCGATATTGACTGGGATTCCATGGAGGAATGCGAAACGGGAGAGCCGTTGGACGTCGATAGGGAGGAGCTTTTGTATGTGCAGTTCTCGTCGGGAACGACGGGCGAGGGCAAGGCCATTCCCGTAAAAAGAAAGAATCTTTTTGTCAGCCTTTACGACGAATTCAAATGCTTTAACGTCACCGATGAGGACATTATATTGAACTGGCACCCGATTACCCATTCGGGCGGACTTGTTATTTATCATATGCTCGGAATGTACGCGGGACTGCCGCAGTATTTGATTCCGACGGGCACATATCTGAAAAATCCCCTGTTTTGGGCGGAAATGGTTTCGCGCTGCGGGGCGACGATTACGGGCGAAATTCCGTTTGCGATACAGCATTTCCTGCGTTTCCTTAACAATTCAAAGAAACGCTTTGAATGGGATTTGTCGCGGCTGCGCATAATCGGGATCGGAGCCGAGAATGTGAACTGGGAATTTCTCGGAAAATTTTACGACGCGCTGAAGGAGTACGGGCTTTCGCGCGAGGTGCTTTCGCCCATTTACGGCTTGAGCGAGGCGACCTGTCTGCTTGCGTTTTCGCTGGGAGCGTCGTACACCTACCGCCCCATGCGCCAAAGCGTAAGCTACGGCGAAAGAGTGGTGCGCTCGCAGGACGACAGTCCCTCCTTGCAGGAGTATATACCGTATACCAAGCTGTCGGAGCATATGGAGGTAAGGATTACCGACGACGGCTTTAATACCCTGTCCGATAACGAGATCGGCAGAATGTGGATAAAAGGACCCGCGGTGGTGGACGGCTATCTTTCAGACGGACAGCTTATTCGGACGGAGCAGTTTCGCGACGGCTGGTTCGATACCGGCGATTTGGGCGCTCTTACGGATAAGGGAGAGCTTGTGATTGTCGGAAGAACGAAGGAGATAGTCGTTTCGGGAGGAGCCAACTTTGAATGCGCCGCGCTCGAAAAGTGCATTGGAAAAATAGACGCGGGAGATATGATTCAGGGTGCGTTTGTCAGCAATATCCCCGACAAGGACGGCATAGAGCAGATCGTTGTTTTCTGCGAATCGGACAAGATGGCGGCGGCGGGCTTTGAGGGCTTTTTTGCCGACTATGTGCGGCGGGTGCGGAGCGAGCTTTTTGAAACCTTCGGCGTTACCGCGGGGGAGGTCGTTCCGATAGAAAAAGCCCCGCGCTCCGCGGTCGGTAAGCTTAAAAGAAGGGAGCTGCGCCTGAATTATCTTCAAGGGGACTACAAAGCGGGAGCGGGAGCCGGGACGGATAAGACCGCACCCGAAACCGGCGCGTCCGACAGTGCGGGGACAGATGTGCATACGAGGGTGCACGAGATACTTTGGGAAATCCTCGGCACGGAGATAACGGACGATTCGATGACCTTTCAGGAGTGCGGCGTGGTGTCCGTAAATATTATCGAATTGGTGGATAAATGCAACGATGCGTTCGGAACGGGCATAAAAGCGTCCGAGGTGTTCGGCTATCCCGTAATTGCGGATTTTATCGCGCATATGGAGGAGCTGGTGCGGGCAAAAAAGCAGCCGTCATCGGAGCTTTCAGGCGGTAAGACCTCCCCTGCGTCGGAGTATAACGGAGATATTGCGGTTGTGGGCATGAGCTGCCGTTTCCCCAACGGGGCGAACAGCGCCGAGGAATACTGGAGGCTGCTTACGGACGGAATCGACGGGATTACCGAGGTTCCGAAGGATCGCTGGGACAAGGACAAATACTACTCCGAGGATAAGAGCGAGCCGGGTAAAATGTACTGTAAAAAGGGCGGCTTCCTAAATATACCCGTGAGCGATTTTGACGCGAAGTTTTTCAATATTTCTCCGAAGGAGGCTGTCGGGCTTGACCCTCACAGCCGTATGCTTCTTGAGCTGACCTACGAGGCGTTCGAGAACGGCGGAATGAACATAGCCGAATATAACGGAACCAAAACGGGAGTTTTCATCGGGGCGACTACGGGAGATTATCCGCTCGCCTCGGTAAGCTCGGGCGATTTGAGCAATATAGATTCCTATTCTCTTACGGGAGTATGCGAAAGCACGCTGTGCGGAAGAATTTCCTATACCTTCGGATTTCGGGGGACCTGCCTGTCGGTAAATACCGCCTGCTCGTCGGCGCTGACTGCTCTGCACACCGCAGTCAACGCGATTCACGCGGGAGATGTGGACACGGCGGTTGTCGGCGGTGTGAACCTTATTCTCTCTCCCGCCGTTTCGGTCGCTTTTTCAAAGCTTCGGGCAGTGTCGCCCAACGGACACAGCCTTTCCTTTGACGCGGACGCCGACGGTTACGCGAGGGGCGAGGGCGCGGGAGTGATCGTTATCAAGCGTCTTGAGGACGCGAAAAGGGACCGCGACAACATACTCGGCGTGATAAAGGCGACGGGAGCCAATCAGGACGGGCACAGCAACGGTCTTACGGCTCCGAACGGAGAGGCGCAGAAAGCATTGATTGACGACACGCTCAGACGGCACGGGCTTGAGCCGCACAGCATAGGCTATGTGGAGGCTCACGGCACCGGCACGCCGCTTGGCGACCCGATAGAGGTAAACGCGCTTATTGATTCCTACTGCGTCGGAAGAAGCAAAAACAATCCGCTTCTTATCGGCTCGGTCAAATCAAATATCGGGCATCTTGAGGCGGCATCGGGAATGGCGGCTCTTATCAAGGTGCTGCTTTCCTTTGAGCATAAAATGATACCCGCGAATCTGAATTTTAACAAGCCGAATCCTCAGATAAGATGGAACGACGCGCCCATTCGCGTGGTTGCCGAAAATACGGAGTGGATCCGTAACGGCGCGCCCAGAAGAGCAGCTGTTGACAGCTTCGGCTTCGGAGGCTCCAACACCCACGTTATTCTTGAGGAATATATTCCTCCCAAGCAGTCGGATAAGGCTTTCGCGGGAAACGGGGATTATTTCCTCAAAATATCGGCAAAAACCGAGAGCGCGGTAAGGAGGCTCGCCTCAGAGTATATAAGGGTTGTGGCGGAAACTCCCGACAGCGGTATGGGAGCGCTGCTTGCGACGGCAAACGCGGGCAGGGCGGATTACGCCTGCCGCGCGGCGGTCAGCGGAGCGGACAAGGACGAGCTGATCGACGGTCTTATGAAGGTGGTGAACGAGCCGTCCTCCAAAACCAAGCGCACGCAGAAGGCGGCGTTTTTGTTCACGGGACAAGGCTCGCAGTATGCGGGAATGGCGCGCGGATTATATGAGAAAAATCCTGTTTTCAGGGGCTGTATGGACGAGTGCGACGCACTTTTCCGTCCATATCTTTTGGTTTCGCTGTGTGAGCTGATTTACGGCTCGGATACAAGGGAGGAACGGATCAACAGCACCGAATATGCGCAGCCCCTTATTTTTTCCGTGGAATACGCGCTCGCAAAAACATGGATTGAATACGGGATAAAGCCCGAGCTTGTAATCGGTCACAGCATAGGAGAGTTTGCCGCCGCCGTGATTGCGGGCTGTATGAGATTGGAAACGGCGGCTGAGCTGGTCGCGTGCCGAGGACGGCTTATGGGAGCCGTAACAGAGGACGGCGCAATGGCTGCGGTATTTGCCGGCGAATCCGTTGTTCGGGAGCTGCTTGAGGGAATTGACGGCTGCACCGTCGCTGTTTATAATTCCGAGGCAAACACCGTAATATCGGGGAAACGCGGGCAGGTTGGGCTTGTGCGTGAAAGGGCAAGGGAGCGCGGGATCGGAACTAAGGAGCTTGCGGTTTCCAACGCCTTTCATTCGCCTCTGATGGAGCGGGCGGCAAAGGATTTTGAATTTATAGCCAAGCGCCAAAAATACAGTGCGCCCAAGCTTGATTTTATTTCAACCGTATACGCAAGAAAGCTTGGGGAGAACGAAATCCCCGACGGCGATTACTGGTGCGATCAGATTATGCGCCCCGTAAATTTCCTCGGATCCGTCCTCTCAATACAAAGCCCCGAGGATTATTTCTTCCTCGAAATCGGAGCGGCGAATACCTTGAGTATGCTTACGGATTCGATTTTCGGGGGAAGGGTCGAAGCCGCGCCCTCGCTTATAAAGGGAGAGGACGCCTGCCGCAGCTTTAATGCGGCGGCGGTCCGTCTTTACGGGAGCGGCTTTACATTCAAATGGGAAAGCCTTCTCGGTTTGGAGGGCGGCGGCTGGACGCGTTTGTCGTCACTGCCGAATTATCCCTTCGAGCGGGTGCGCTACTGGAAGGAGCTTCATTACGACCGCGGCGCAAGCGCGGGACCTTCTTCCGATACAGAGCTTCATTCTCTGCTGGGACAGCGCTTTGAAACGGCGGCGATGGAGGATACCGTTGTTTTCGGACGCGTATATCGCTGCGACAAGCCGTTTTTTATGGGCGAGCATATTATTTTTAACACGGCGATTGCGCCCGCGGCATCATATGTTTCGCTGATCATAAGCGCGATGAAGGAAATCCGCAGTCCCAAAAGCATTACGATTCGGAATATGGAGCTGAGGGAGCCTCTGATCGTCGGAGAGGGCGAGGCGCGCGAGGTCCAGGTATGCATAAAGCGCGCCTACGACAGGGAAAGCGAATTTGTTATTGCGAGCCGCGTCCGCGGCGCAAAGAAAGCCGCATGGACGGTGCATACAAAGGGCGGCGTGCTCACCGACGATACGGAATATATCGGCGGCGCGGCTGACATTGATATATGGGAAAAATCGGGCTATGACGACGAGGCGGAGGCAGAAAAACAGCACCCTGTTTACGGGGCTATGGACAGCGCGGGCTTTGCGCTCGGAAACGGCTTTAAGTGCGTTGCGAAATCCCGCTGCGGCGATGGCAGAGGCGTATGCGTTGTGGAGCCGAAGAAGAACCTCGGCTATGAGGAGGAATATCTGATTTATCCCGGTATTGTGGATTCCGTATTCCATACCATGCTCTGCGTAAGTCTTGCGGACGGATTTAGCTTTGAAGGGAAAAATACGGTAATTCCGTATTTTATAACGAGCTTTGGCTTCAATTACCGCGCCTTTGAAACGCTTTGGTGTGATTCGCACGCGGGAATGGAGAACAACAGCATGATGGGCGGAACCAAGGCGTACAACCGCCGCGGAGAGCTTGTCATAGAAATAAAGCAGATGATGACGAAGCTCACCACGGAGGAGAGTCTTATTACGAGCCGTCGGGCAAACAGGAACCGATATTACGCGGAGAATTGGAAAAAGCTTTCAGAGCCTTTGGCGGCGGAGTGCGCGGCTGAACGCGTTTGCATTATTACCGATTGCAAGGAATTTTTTAGCGATGCGGTCAAGCTTTGGGAAAGATCCCAAAAAGAAACGGCGATTTTTTCTCCCGAGGAATTTGAGACGGGGCTGAGCCGTATTTTTGAAGATATTTTTGCACAGGGCAAAAAAACGCGCTTTATATACGGCGTCGGCTTATCGGACGAAAAGCTGAACGGACAATGCGATAAGGAGGCGCTGAGGCTTCTCGCAGGGCTTGTGCGCGAAATCCAAACGCGCGGACTGCAAAGCCTCTGTACGGTGCGCGCCGTCACGAAATACGGCTGCAATTTTGAAAACGGAAGCTTTAATTTTGCGCAGTCCCTGCTGTGGGGCTTTATGCGCGGCATGAATATGGAACTGCCCGAGGTCTGCGCGGGTATAATTGACTTTGACGGACAGGCAGAGGTCGGAGAGCGGCTTGCCGCGCTTATGCTCGGAGCCGAGGAAGCGGAAATCTGCGTCCGAGGCGGCGAGGCATACTGCTCAAGGCTTGAACGGCTTTCGGCACTGTCCGAGAGCACATGGGAGAGCAGCGCGCTTCCTGTTTCGGGCGAAAAAACATACGTAATCGCGGGCGGAACGGGAGCGTTGGGCTTCCATTACATGAAAGCCCTGCAAAAGGCGGGCGCAAGGCATTTTGCCGTTATATGCAGAAAGGAGCCCTCCGACGGAGTGAAGGAGAGGCTTGGGAGGCTGGAGGAAAACGGCGCGCAAATCGGGCTTTTCCTCGGCGATATATGCGACGTGCGGCAGACGGCGCGGATTATGGCTCAAATCGCGGAGAAAATGCCGCAGATCGGGGGGATCGTCAACGCCGCGGGCGTAATCCGCGACAAGATGATCCGCGATTTGTCGTGGGAGGATTATCTTTTTGTTTTGGAGCCCAAGGTGTCGGGCAGCATAAATCTTTATGAGGCGGCAAAGGAATTTGAGCTTGATTTCTTCCTGCTTTTATCCTCGATAACCTCCGTGCTGGGCAATATAGGACAGAGCAATTACGCGGCGGCGAATTATTTTGAAAATATGTTCGCCTCGTATATAAGCTCGCGGGGTATAAACGGCTGCGCGATATGCTGGGGACCGTGGCTCGGAGACGGAATGGCAGGGGAGGATAATGCCCGCCGTAATATGGAGGCTGCGGGAATACGCGGCTTCTCCTCAGAGCAGGCGGCTTTGGCGCTGGAGGAGTTTATGGGCAGACCGTACAAAAATCTTATGATAGCCGACATAGACTGGGACGTTTTCGTGAAAAATTCGGGAAACACCGCGCTTTGGCGCAGGCTTGAGGGTCTTGCGAAAAAGGCTCCTGTCAGGGAAAAGCGCAAATCGAATTGGAACGTGAGCAAAATTAGCGGGGAGGAGCTCCGCGAAGCGCTTAAGGAAAAGCTGCGCCTTATCTGTATGGAGGCGATGGGCTACGACAGCGCGGGAGGAATCGAAACCGACGTGTCCCTTATGGAGCTGGGAGCGGACTCTCTTATGATGTTTTCCGTAAGGAGTGAAATAAACGAGCTGCTCGGAGCAGATATGAACGTATCCGTTCTTTATACCTACGATACGATTGACAGGCTCACGGAGTACCTTTTTGAGGAATATTTGGAGGAGCATGGGCAGGATAAGGAGGAAGCGGCGCTTTCGGGGACGGAGGGCGAGTCCGTTAAGCCGAAGCTGTTTATATTCCCGTATGCGGGAGGCTCCGTATATAATTTCGCGAAATGGAAAAACAAATTACAGGACAGCTTTGAGGTTATTCTTGTCGAATATCCGGGACGCGGCGTAAGGGCGCGCGAGCCGTTCGCTTCAAGCGTTGAGGAGCTGGCAGGCTCTTTGATCGGGGAGCTTAAGGATAAGCTTTGCGGCGAATACTACCTGTTCGGGCACAGCCTCGGCGCGGTGGTTGTGTATGAATTTATGCTTCAGGCAAAGCGCTTGGGGCTTACGATGCCGAAAAAGGCTTTTCTTTCGGGACGCGAGCCGATATGTTTCTGCAAGATTGCCGCGAATACGGACCATATGCCCGATATGCAGTTTATGGAGGTTATGCAGCGCTACGGCGGTATTCCGAACGAATTTTACCGCGACGAGAGGCTGAGAGAGCTGTTCCTTCCCGTTCTCAGGGCGGATTTTAAGCTTGTGGAAAAATATCTTTACGGAACCCACGAGGAAAAGACGGACTGCGATTTGATCGTTATGTACGGTGAGGGCGACAAGAACACTCCCGCAAACGAAATGGACAGGTGGCAGGAGTACACCAACGGCAGCGTCAGCCTTTACCCCTTTGCGGGAACGCATTTTTACTGCATGGAGGAGGAGAATGCCGAAAGGATTCTCGAGCTGATACGCAGTATTTGCGGCAGAAAATAAATACGAACAGGGAGTTGGGTATTATGTGCGTGGCTTCGCCGGGAATAATAAAAAAAATAGAAAACAATATTGCCGAGGTCGATTACAACGGGAATACCGTAAAGGCGCATACGGGCGTTGTCGATGTAAGCGAGGGCGATTATGTGCTTGTTCACGCGGGAATGGTTCTTCAAAAAATGAATCGGCAGGAGGCGGAGGATATGCTTTCGCTTTTTAAGGAACTGGAGGAGCTGTAATGCGTAAACTGCAAGAAATTGCCGAGGCTCTGCGCGGCTATGACGGCGAGCCTCTTACCTTTATGGAGGTCTGCGGGACGCATACCGCTTCAATATCGCAAAACGGCATTGCGGATATGCTTTCGCCCAAAATAAAGCTGGTGTCGGGACCGGGCTGTCCCGTGTGTGTCACGGTTGCGTCTTATATAGACAGACTTACGGAGCTTAGCCGTGAAGAGAATACCTGCGTTGTGACCTTCGGGGATATGCTCAGGGTACGCGGCAGCAGGCAGAGTCTGCGCGAGGCTGCGGCGGAGGGCGGAAACGTCCGTATGGTTTATTCGCCCATCGAGGTTATAGGGTTGGCGCTTGAAAATCCGGGCACACGGTATGTTTTTGCCGCGGTGGGCTTTGAAACCACCGCGCCCGTGTACGCAATTCTGGCAGAGGAGGCAGTCAGCCGCGGCATATCCAATATAAGGCTTTTGACGGCTCTAAAAACCATGCCCGCCGTCATCGACAGGATATGCGGCGAGCCGAACGAGCTGTCGGGCTTCATCGCGCCGGGACACGTGAGCGTGGTTACGGGCAGCCGGGCGTTTTTACCGTTGGCGGAAAAATACGGGCTTCCCTTTGTCGTGGCAGGCTTTGAGGGCGGCGAGCTGCTTGCCGCGGTTTACGCGCTCGTAAAGCTTAAGGGCAGGGCGGGGGTGTACAATTTCTATCCCCGCGCAGTGAGCGAGGAGGGCAACGTAAGGGCGCGCGAAAAGGTGGAGAAATATTTTGAGCCGTGCGACGCGGCATGGCGCGGAATGGGAATTATTCCCTCGTCGGGAATGCGGCTCAGGAAGGAATACGCGGCTCTTGACGCGGGCAGCGGGGGACTTTTCGAGGACGCGGCGTTCAATAAGGGCTGCTCCTGTCCCGACGTGCTTACGGGCAGGCTTTCCCCGACAAAATGTCCCCTGTACGGCTCGGTATGCACGCCCGACAATCCGCAGGGAGCCTGTATGGTTTCCTCGGAGGGAAGCTGTTTTAATTATTTTGTCGGTAAAAGAGGATAGAATATGAAAATAACATTGGCTCACGGCAGCGGCGGAAGGGCTACTGCCGAATTGGTGGAAGGCGTTTTCGCCAAAAAATTTTCCAATCCCGAGCTGGACAAAATGGAGGACTGCGCCGTGCTTGATGGCAGCCGCAGGCTTGCCGTCACGACGGACAGCTTCGTGGTCGCGCCGCTTGAGTTTAAGGGCGGCGACATAGGGCGGCTCTGTATCTGCGGCACGGTCAACGATTTGCTTATGCGCGGCGCGGTTCCCAAGTATATCACCTGCGGCTTTATAATAGAGGAGGGGCTTGATTTTTCTCTGCTTGAAAGAATCGCGGACTCCGCCGCAGAAACGGCGAGGGAAGCGGGGGTTATTATAGTCGCGGGCGATACGAAGGTTGTCGAGGGAAACGGAGGGCTTTATATCAACACGGCGGGCGTGGGCTTTGTCGATGAAGGGATCGGCATATCGGCGTCGCTTTGCAGGCAGGGGGACGCGGTTGTGCTTTCGGGAAATTTGGGAGAGCACCATGCCGCGATACTCAGCCGCCGTATGGGAATCGAAAACGGCATACAAAGCGACGCCGCGCCGCTTTGCGGCATGGTCCGCGCCATGCTTGAGGCGGGGCTGGAGCTTCACGCCATGCGCGACGTGACAAGGGGCGGCTTGGGAACGGTGTTAAATGAGCTTGCCGCCGCGTCGGGCTGCGGCTTTGAAATTGACGAGGAAAAAATTCCCGTATCCTCGGAGGTTGAAGCCTTCGCCAAAATTTTGGGGCTTGATATAATGCATATGGGCAACGAGGGGAAGCTGATCGCGGTTCTGCCGAAGGAGCAGGCGGAGCGCGCCCGAGAAATAATGCGCGGCTGTCCTTACGGCGCTAACGCGGCGGTGATAGGGCTTGTGACCGAAAAAAGCGGAGTAAGCATGAGGACCCGTATCGGGGGCAGGCGCAGTGTGAGCGAGCTTATAGGAGAGGGTCTGCCGAGAATATGCTGAACGGCTCCCCAAACGGCAAATTTTGAGAATATTTTTCAGCGAAACCTCCCATATTAGATTTAGATGAACGACATCAAAATCAGGTGTGGGAGGTATTTTTATGAATTCTGACAGCATAAGTCTTTTGAAGGAGTGCAACAGCGGCTGCAAAAACGCGACGGACAGCATGGAGCAGGTGCTTTCTTTTGTAAAGGAGGAAAAGCTCAAGAAGCTTATTGAGGATTATGACGACAAGCATATAAAAATCGGCGACGAGTGTCACAAGCTGCTTAACGAGAACGGCGAGGACGAGGAGGATCCGAACAAGATAACAATGGCGATGGCGTGGTTCGGCACCGAGGTCAAGCTTATGATCAACGACGGCAGCGCCAAGATTGCGGAGATGATGATCGACGGCTGCAATATGGGAATCAAGTCGCTCAGCAAATACAATAATAAGTACAAGGGCGCGGACGCGCGCATAAAGGATTTGGTTTTCGAGCTTATCAGCATAGAGCAGGATTTTATGAACGAGCTGCTGGCGTTTTTGTAGGCGGACGGGCAGATGTCTTTACGAGTGTCTTGACATAAAGGGCAAAGAGGTTTACGATGTATTAAAATATTTTATTTCAGAGGAAAAACCAATGAACAAATTTTTGAACGATACGCGTAACCTCACGATGCTCATGGATTTTTACGAGCTGACTATGAGCAACGGCTATTTCGTAAAGGGACTTAAAGAAAAAAAAGTGGTTTTCGATATGTTTTACAGAAGGAATCCCGATGAGGGCGGCTTTGTAATCTGCGCGGGGCTTGAGCAGTTTGTCGAGTATATAGAAAGGCTGTCCTTTGATGAGGAGGACATTGAGTATCTGCGCGGGCGCAATATGTTCGACGAGGGCTTTTTGCGGTATCTTAAGGATTTCAGGTTTACGGGCGACGTGTACGCGGTTCCCGAGGGCACGATTGTCTACCCGAACACGCCGCTGGTTACGGTGGTGGCTCCGTTAATCGACGCGCAGCTTATAGAAACAATGCTGCTTCTTACGATCAACCACCAGTCGCTGATTGCCACAAAGGCGAACAGGATCGTGAGGGCTGCGGGCAGCGCGTCGGTAATGGAATTCGGAGCGCGCAGGGCGCAGGGCGCGGACGCGGCGGTATACGGGGCGAGAGCCTGCTATATCGGCGGAGTGGGCGCTACGGCGACGACGCTTTCCGACGAGATGTTCAAGGTTCCCGCGGTCGGCACCATGGCGCATTCCTTCGTGCAGTTTTTTGACAGCGAATACGAGGCGTTTAAGGCATACGCCGAGGTATATCCCGACAACTGCGTTCTTTTGATAGATACTTACAGCGTGCTTGAGAGCGGAATAAAAAACGCGGTGAGGGTCGCAAAAGAGGTTCTCGAGCCTATGGGAAAGCGTCTTAAGGGCGTCAGAATCGACAGCGGCGATTTGGCATATCTGACCAAAAAGGTCAGAAGTATACTCGATGCTTCGGGCTGTGAGGACTGCAACATTGTTGTTTCCAACAGCATCGACGAGTATCTGATTTCCTCGCTGAACGAGCAGGGGGCGAGAATTGATTCGTACGGCGTGGGCGAGAGAATGATTACTGCCAAATCCGAGCCTGTTTTCGGCGGGGTGTACAAGCTTGCGGCGGTCGAAAGGGAGGACGGCGGCTTCGAGCCGAAAATCAAGATTTCCGAAAACGTGGAGAAAATAACGAATCCGGGCTTTAAGGCGCTTTGGAGGATATACGATAAGGAAAGCGGCTACGGCATAGCCGACGTAATCACCTTCGCGGACGAGGAGATCGACGCGTCAAAGCCGTATCCGTACATGGACGAGGCGAAGCCGTGGAAAAGACGCTCGTTTACCGATTTTACCTGCGAGAGACTGCAAAAGCAGATTTTTGCGGGAGGAAAGCTTGTATATGAGCTGCCGAGCCTCGGAGAAATAAGGCAGTATGTCAAAAAACAGCTTACGACCACCGTATGGCCCGAGGAGCAGCGCTTTGACAATCCGCACGCGCATTATGTGGATCTGTCCGTAAGGCTCTATGACACCAAGCAGGAGATGCTTTCACGGTTCCCGTAAAAGTTTATTTTAAAAACCACTTGACAATTCCGTACAATCATTGTAGAATCTATCGTGTTGCAGTGATTCTGCAATGGATGCGCCAGTAGCTCAGCTGGATAGAGCGCACGGCTACGGACCGTGGTGTCGGGGGTTCAAATCCTCTCTGGCGCGCTGGGAGAACCTGCCGTTTTCGGCGGGTTCTTTTTTTACCTTATTGAGAAGCGGACAGCCGAGGAACTGATTTTTTACAAGGGGAAAATATATATGAGCGCTAAAGCGAAAAAGGGCATAAAGCTGATTGCCGGGCTGGCGGTAGTGGCAGCTATGCTTTTGATACTTTACTTTCTTTTTAAGGATTCATATAAGGATATAGCAAAGCAGCTTGCGCAGACGAACCTTTTTATTTTGGCGGGTATGGTTGTGCTCGGCAATATGTACTATCTGATAGACGCGATTCTGTATTCCTATCTGCTGCGGCGCGAGGGACACCCCATGAGCTTTCGCGCGTGTACTGCGGTCGCGTATATGTGCGTTTTTTTTAACGTGACGACCTTTGGGGCGGGGATAAAGCCCGCGCAGGTGATTTACCTGCATTCAAAGGGCATTGATTCGGGAAGGGGCTTTGCGATCACCGCGATGCCGTATGTTTTCCACAAGACGGTGATAGTGGTGTACGCGCTTGTGATGCTGGCGTTCAACAACGCGTTTGTGATAAGGAATTTTTCGCAGACCTTCATATATATTTACCTCGGGGCGGGACTGAGCGTTGCCATTATAGTATGTATGATCCTGATGTGCGAGGCGAAGGGCTTCCATAATTTTGTGCTGAAAATAATTGATTTTATTTTCAAAAGCGAGCGCTTTGACGGAATGAAGCAGGGGCTGAGAAGATGGGCGGAGTCGCTTCGCGAGGGGACGAAGGACATTATCAAAAGCCCAAAGGCTTGGGTGAATTTCAGTCTGATGAATATCTTAAAGATGACCTGCTGGTACGTGATTCCGATGATTGCGATATACGCGTCGGGCGGCACGATGAACGGGGTTACCTTCGGACAGGCTTTGACGGCAACGGCGCTTATGCAGCTTGTTATGGGAGTTATTCCGACCTCGGGAGGCGTGGGCTCGCTCGAGGTGGTATTTTCGCTGATTTTCGCGGCGGTTTTCGGCAAGGTGCTGGCAGGCTCAAGCGTGGTGCTGTACAGACTGTCTACTTATTATATACCTTTTTTGGTAAGCATTGTCGTTATGCTGATTGTCGGACGCGATATAAAAAAGTCCAAGGCGGAAATGAAAAACGAAAAGCGGCAGAAGCGCGGCTGTGCAGAAGATGAATAATTGCAAGGTAAAAGGCAAGTGGGGGGAACCACTTGCCTTTTAATGAGGGGAGTATAAATAATTAATAAGGGGTTATAGTAGGAAGCCAATTCCGTACACTTCCCACAACAAGAATAATATCATTAATTGTCGAAAAATGCAAGCTTTTTTAACAAAAAAATGAATAAAATTTATGAAAATACACATAATACATTGCGAAGGGATTCAAAAAAGCAATTCAAGCACCCAGAAGGAGGCATTATTATGGCTAAAAATTCATCAAACTCAAACAACTCGACGAACGAGTACAACAAGACTTCTCAGAATTCTTCCAAGAACACAACGCAGAATGCTACTGAGAACGCAAATCAGAACTCGTCCAAGAACACAACCAAAAACAACAACAAGTCCTATAACAGCAGCAACGACTCGTCGAAGAACTGCGATTAATGCGGACTCGGGGCGGATTTACAATCCGCCCCTTATCATTTTTTTGCAAAAAACGGCAGGCATATATGTGTCGGGACAAAAGCAATGCGAATATAATACACTATCATTATTGAAAGGGGAGCCGTATGCTGAGATTTGAAACGATTTCGCCCGGAGAAATCGACAGATATATATACAATAAAAGAGCGCTCATTATTGATGTGCGGCGCGCTGAGGAATACGATAAGGCGCATATCGAAAACGCGATAAATATTCCGTTTGAAAAGCTTGAGAGGGACTACGGCAAAATGCCTAAGGATTTGATACTCATTCTCTACTGCGAGCGCGGCGGGACGTCTCTTTTGGCAGCCAAGGAGCTTTTTGACAGGGGATATGTCGTTAAGGCTCTTATCGGCGGCATAGCGGGTTACAGGGGCGAGCATATCGTGTCGGAATAAAGGATTGACAGGGCGGTTAAAAAGGAACTATATTATTATATAAGAATAAAGGTACGGGGCGCGCCCCGATCGGAGCTTATTATGAATACATTTCCTGTTATTTTGCCGTGTCATTTCGGACTGGAGGCGGTCCTTAAAAAAGAGATATATGACTTGGGCTACGATATTGAGAGAGTCGAGGACGGTCGGATAACCTTTACGGGTGACGCGGACGCGGTGTGCCGCGCCAATATTTTTTTGCGCACTGCGGAGCGAGTGCTGATATGCGTCGGAAGATTTAAGGCTTTTACATACGATGAATTGTTTGAAAATGTTAAGGCGTGTCCGTGGGAGGAATTTATTCCCGAAAACGGCAGATTTTGGGTTACGAAGGCGAATACCGTAAACAGCAGGCTTTTCAGCCCGTCGGATATTCAGTCCATAGTCAAAAAGGCGATGGTCGAGCGCATGAAGCAGCGCTATAACGTAAGCCGGTTTTCGGAGGACGGCGACGCTTATCCCGTCAGAGTGTTTATAAATAAGGACGAGGTGACCGTATGCCTTGATACTACGGGCGAATCGCTCCATAAGCGGGGTTACAGGACGCAGGCGGGGGCGGCTCCCATATCCGAAACCCTCGCGGCGGCGCTGATTATGCTTACGCCGTGGAGAAAGGAAAGGATTTTGGTTGACCCGTTCTGCGGCAGCGGTACGTTCGCGATAGAGGCGGCTATGCTCGCGGCGGGAATCGCGCCGGGCATGAACAGAAGCTTTACGGCGGAGAAGTGGAGCAACTTCATAGGCAAAAGGCTTTGGTACGACGCGGTAAGCGAGGCGCGCGAGCAGGTGAATACGAATATTGATACCGATATTCAGGGCTATGACGCGGACGGCTCGGTAATTGGGATTGCAAGGGACAACGCGGCTCGCGCGGGAGTGGACGGGCTTGTACATTTTCAGCGGCGTCCCGTAAGCGAGCTGTCTCACAGCGGCAAATACGGCTTTATAATAACAAATCCGCCCTACGGCGAGCGGCTTGAGGAGAAGGAGGCGCTTCCGCAGATTTACGCCGAATTCGGTGAGCGCTTCAAAAGGCTGGAAAGCTGGTCGGCATATATTATCACCTCTTACGGGGACGCGGAGAAATATATCGGAAGAAAGGCGGACAAAAACCGCAAAATATACAACGGAATGATTAAGACATTTTTTTATATGTTTATGGGACCGAAGCCACCCAAGAGGGACCGAAAGGCGGATAATTAGTTGAAAAGCAGGGGAAAAATCTACATTTTAATAGTTATTGCGGCGGTACTGCTTTTTCTCGGCGGCAAGTATCTTGAGTCAAGAGGCTACGCGGAGCCTGTGAGGGGCGAGAAGGAGATGGCTTACGCTTTGGGCTGGAACAAAATACTCGCCGCCGACATCAACAGGAACCGTATAATCCTCAATGTGGACGGGAGCGATGTGAACGTGAAAAGCGGGGAGCTGTTCATGGATTCCGACCTCAATATGATGATAGACGTGGAAACCCTTACGTCGCTGCTTTCCTGCGCCGTAAACAGATATGAGAGCGACAGCGCCGTAATCGAAAAGGGCGGCTCAAGGGTGTGCGTAAGCGCCGGCTCCGCAAACGCGACCTGCAACGGCGAGGAGCGCGAGCTTGACGCCCCGGCGAAGCTTATAGACGGCAGGCTTTATATACCCCTGTCGCTTATCGGAAGCTGCCTGCCCTACGATTATAGCTGGAACCCGCGCCTGTACACGGCTTCTCTTACGAATCGCAGACCCGACGAGAAAATATATCCCTATATGTACAGTTACAGGGAGGACGGCAGGATTTCCACCGTCAAAAATCAGGGGGATTTGGGGACGTGCTGGGCGTTTGCCTCGCTTACCGCCTTGGAATCCTCGCTTTTGCCCGAATACAGGCTGGATTTTTCGGAGGACCATATGACCTTCCATAACGGCTATAATCTGACGCAGAAGGACGGCGGGGAGTACAATATGTCAATGGCGTATCTTGCCTCGTGGAGGGGTCCCGTGCTTGAGGAGGACGACCCTTACGGGGACGGATATTCTCCCGACGGCTTGGAGCCTGTTTTGCACGTTCAGGAAATGCAGATAATCGAAAGCAAGAATTTTGACGGCATAAAAAGGGCGGTATTTTTGCACGGAGGCGTTCAAAGCTCGCTTTATATGTCCATAAACGACGCGGGAGGCAACAGCTCTGGCGTCTACAATGCCGAAAACTATTCCTACTGCTATATCGGAACCCAAAAGGCAAATCACGACGTGGTTATTATCGGCTGGGACGATTCGTATCCCGCGTCCTCCTTTGCCACGCCGCCCGAGGGCGACGGCGCTTTTATATGCATAAACAGTTGGGGCGACAATTTCGGCGACGAGGGCTATTTCTACGTGTCGTACTACGACAGCAATATAGGCGTGCATAATCTTGTTTACACGGGCGTGGAGGCAGCTGATAATTACGACAATATATATCAGAGCGACGTCTGCGGCTGGGTGGGACAGATGGGCTACGGCAGGGAGAGCGCTTTTTTTGCCAATGTTTACGAAGCCGAAGGCAGCGAGATGCTTCGGGCGGTCGGCTTTTACGCGACAGGTCCCGATACGGAGTACGAGGTGTACTTTGTCGATAATTTCGAGGACACGGATTCCTTTGAAAACAAGGTGAGCGTGGCGTCGGGACAGGTTGCGAACGCGGGCTACTATACGGTGGATATTGACGGGGAGCGGTTCTTGCTTGAGGGCCGCAGGTACGCCGTAGCGGTGAAAATCACCACGCCCAACTCGGTTCACCCCATAGCCATAGAGTATTCGGCGGACGAGGCTACCTCGACCGTTGACATAAGCGACGGAGAGGGCTATATAAGTCTTGGCGGAACACGCTGGGAGCACGTGGAGGAAACGCAGAAATGCAACGTCTGCCTTAAGGCGTACACCGACACGGTGGAGAAGAATTAATTTTACGGAGGAGAAAAATATGATTTTTGCAACCGGAAATATGGGTAAGCTCAAAGAAATCAAGGCGATTCTCGGCGATATAGGAGAGGAAATCATATCTATGAGCGAGGCGGGAATCGACATCGACATAGAGGAGAACGGAAAGAGCTTTGAGGAAAACGCCGTAATCAAGGCGGAGACGGTTATGCGGCTTACGGGTCAGCCGGTGCTCGCGGACGATTCGGGCTTGGAGGTTGACGCCTTGGGCGGCGAGCCGGGAATATACTCCGCAAGATATATGGGGGAGGACACGCCATATGAGATCAAGAACCGCAATATCATAGAGAGGCTTGAGGGAGTCGAGGGCGAGGCGCGCAGCGCGAGGTTCGTATGCGTAATCGCGGCGGCGTTTCCGAACGGCGAAACAATTACCACGCGCGGCACGATAGAGGGCGTTATCGCCAAAGAGCCTGCGGGAGAAAACGGCTTCGGCTACGACCCGATCGTCTATGTGCCCGAATACAAAATGACAACGGGGCAGATGGAGCCTGAGGCAAAAAACGCGATAAGCCACCGCGGCAAGGCTCTTTGCGCAATGAAAAAAATTCTTGAGGACAGAAAAATAATTAAATGAGAGTTCTGATTGTAAGCGATACGCACGGCAGGAACGACAGACTTTACAAGGTTGTGCAAAATGAAAAGGATTTGAGCTTTATGGTGCATTTGGGCGATCTGTGCGGGCTTGAGGATTACATAGAGGAGGCGACGGGGCTCCCCTGCTACGCCGTCCGCGGCAACAACGACTATTCCTCCCTGCTTCCCGCAGAAAGCCTTATTATGCTGGGAAAGCACAAGACGCTGATTGTCCACGGGCACAATCACGGCGTATATTACAGCACGCGTGAGCTTAAGCATTATGCGCGGGCGCTGGGCTGCGATATTGTGATGTACGGTCATACCCATGTGCCTGAGCTTGACCTTGACGGGGAGGTGGCGGCGGTAAATCTGGGAAGTCTTGCCTACCCGCGCCAGCCGGGGCGGCAGCCGAGCTATATTGTGGCGGAAACCGACGCGAACGGGGACGTGAGCTTTGAGATACGTTATTTCATCTAACGGCAAATCCAAAAATCCGCCAAAAACCCCGAAAAAAGTGTTGACATTCGTATTCCGCTGACGTATAATAACACTTGCGTTTGGCAAAAGACGCTGCCTACGCGGGTGTAGTTCAATGGTAGAACACCAGCCTTCCAAGCTGGATACGTGGGTT
>JAMPDT010000150.1 GCA_023665525.1 Butyrivibrio sp.
GCCCAAGGCTGAAATCGACAAATTGGTGCATGAGGCAGCCAAGATTCTCGGTATCGAGCAGCTCCTTGACCGTAAGCCGAAGGCTCTTTCGGGAGGTCAGAGACAGCGTGTTGCCATGGGTCGTGCAATCGTTCGTAATCCTAAGGTATTCCTTATGGATGAGCCTCTCTCCAACCTCGACGCAAAGCTCCGTGTGCAGATGCGTATCGAGATTCAGAAACTTCATCAGAGACTCCAGGCAACGATCATCTACGTAACGCATGACCAGACGGAGGCTATGACGCTCGGAACGAGAATCGTAGTTCTCAAGGACGGTATCATTCAGCAGGTAGATACTCCTCAGAATCTTTACGACAAGCCCAACAATATTTTCGTTGCGGGCTTCATCGGATCGCCTCAGATGAACCTTGTTGACGCTAAGGTTGTTCAGTCGGGCAACGACATCGTGCTTATGTTCGGCAGCAACTCGGTTAAGCTTCCCGAGGGCAAGGCAAAGAAGCTTATCGACGCGGGCTATGTTGACAAGACCGTTGTTATGGGTATACGTCCCGAGGATCTGAAGGATACTCAGATTGAGATTGAGGGCAATCCCGACAGCGTAATCGAAGTAAACATCAAGGTTTACGAGCTTCTCGGAGCCGAAGTATTCCTTTACTTCGATATTGATCAGGTTAGCTGCACGGCGAGAGTTAATCCCCGTACCACCGCAAAGGTCGGAGATACGATCAAGCTTGCGCTTGATATGTCGAAGCTTCACGTTTTCGATAAGGAGACCGAGCAGGTTATCCTTCATTAATCTGAACAATAATTTGAGCTTATACGGGGCAGGAGCCGATCCTGCCCCGTTTTTTTGCTCGGATATTTAACCGTCGGGTGAAGCGGAGCCTGAGTTATTAAAAGGAAAATAAATAATTATTGACATATTTTAAAGCTGTGAATTATAATGATGTTAAAGATATTTAAGTTTGGAATAGATTTCGATACGGGCGTGCAATGAGGCTTCAAAGGAGGAAAACAAAATGAGGGGCGATAAACAGGTCTCTGCAAAAAGCAATGTAATCAGAAAGGCGGTTCTTTTTGCCGCTGCTGCGGTGATTGCCGTTATGGCGGCATCTTCGGTGTTTATTATCAGGGCACGGGCTGACGGTAAAAATATTAATGACAAAAACGTCGGAGCGCCCGATAACGATACGGCGTATACAACCGAAGCAAAGCGTGAGAATGAGGAAGAAACGCAGGTAAAGCAGGAATACGCAGAGCTTACCGACGATTATATTCTTCGCTGCGACGATATGGATATAGCGGGAAGTGATAAGAAGGGGAGAGTGTATTTTTGCGAGCTTTCAGGTGCGGAAGGCGGAACGAGCGAGCTGAGCCTTTGGGTGGATGGAGAAATGATATGGACATCGGATAATCATATGGCTGTGTCTACCGCCCATGTGGGACAGACGAGTTATTATGCAGTTAAGGCTGACGGCAAAAATTGCTTTATGGAGTATACTCCGTATGTCGGACAGGGAACGGGAACTGCGTATTATGAGGTTTTCACGGTTGATATTAACGGAAAAGAAGAATTGATCGACAGGGACGGCGTGGGATTTATCCTTAAGAAAAAAAGCAGCGGCGAGGGATATTTTCCCATTTACGATATGGTCGCTTTCGCTCGGGAGGCGGAGGAATATATTGACGGAGGAAGGCTGCTTGTTTCAACCGTAAACGGGACCTTTGAATATGATAATGCCTATGACAAGGCGAATACGCTTTTTCCGTATCTTAAATTTATCTATCCGTGGATATACGAGCAGGCGGCTCTTTCGCAGCTTGATTTAAGCCGCTGTTCTTCCTTGGAGGAGACCTTGGTAAAGCTTGAACAGGAGCTGCCGACGGTATCGGAGGCTTGGGACTCTCAGATAGATATTATGAAAAGCCAAATTGACGATTTGTGCAGGTAATAATAGATTTAATTTGTTTTACATGGTTCGGTTTGCGCCGGACCTTTTAAAATGCCGAGGGATAAAAATCGGTTTTGTTCTACAGTTGTACTTTTTTTTTTCACAATTATGATTTAGAATGGAATAAAAGCGCTTAAGGAGAAGGAGAGGGCATATGATTTCCAATCAGATACTTCAGAATACAATCGACGGACTGAAGGCCATTACGAGAATTGACCTGTGTATAGTGGATACGGACGGCAAGGTTTTGGCGACGAGCTTTCCCGAGGCGGATGTGTATGAGGACGCGGTTCTTTCCTTTGTCGTATCTCCCGCGGACAGTCAGGTTATTTCGGGCTGCCAGTTTTTCAAGGTGCCGGACGACGGACAGCTTGAGTATGTGCTGCTTGTGAAGGGGGGCAGCGAGGACGGCTATATGATAGGCAAAATCGCCGTTTTTCAGATACAGAATCTTTTGGTCGCATACAAGGAGCGGTTTGACAAGGATAATTTCATAAAAAATCTGCTGCTCGACAATCTTCTGCTTGTGGATATATACAACCGCGCCAAAAAGCTCCATATCGACACCGAGGCGAAGCGGATTGTTTATATTATAGAAACAAAGCACGAGAAGGACAGCAACGCGCTTGAAACGGTGAGGACGCTTTTTGCGACGAGAACCAAGGATTTTATTACGGCGGTGGACGAGAAAAACATTATTATCGTCAGGGAGGTCAGACCCGGCGAGAACTACAAGGAGCTTGAGCAGACCGCCTACGTCGTGCTGGATACGCTGAACACCGAGGCTATGAGCAAGGTTCATGTTTCCTACGGGACGATTGTCAATTCGCTCAAGGAGGTTTCGCGCTCGTACAAGGAGGCGAAAATGGCTCTCGACGTGGGGAGAATTTTTTACAGCGACAGAAATGTGGTGGCGTACAGCAATCTCGGTATCGGACGGCTTATTTACCAGCTCCCGATTCCGCTTTGCAGGATGTTTATAAAGGAAATTTTCGGAAATAAATCTCCCGATGATTTTGACGAGGAAACGGTGTCCACAATCAATAAATTTTTTGAAAACAGTCTGAATGTATCGGAGACGGCAAGACAGCTTTTCATACACCGCAATACGCTTGTGTACAGGCTCGATAAAATCGAAAAAAGCACGGGCTTGGATCTGCGCGTGTTCGAGGACGCCATTACTTTTAAAATCGCATTAATGGTTGTAAAATATATGAAATATATGGAAACAGTTGATTATTGATTTGGACTTTGTATATAATGTTCCTGTAACAAGATGATTATCACGGCAGCCTGCCGGGGACAGACAAAGGAAAATATATATGATTTATTTAGAGAACGTATGTAAGACATATTCAAGCGGAGTGCCCGCGCTTAACGACGTGAGCCTGCATATAGAACGCGGAGAGTTCGTTTTTATAGTGGGGGTGAGCGGCTCGGGCAAATCCACGCTGATAAAGCTCCTGCTCAAGGAGCTGAACCCGACCTCGGGTAAAATTGTTATCAACGGCAAAAATCTTGCCAAGATAAGAAAGTCGAAGCTGCCCTATCTCAGGAGGGACATAGGAGTCGTCTTTCAGGATTTCAGGCTTTTTGACGACAGGAACGTATATGACAATATTGCCTTTGCTCAAAAGGCGATAGAGGCACCGGGCAAAAAAATACGCGCGAGGGTGCTGGCTATGCTTTCGATGGTCGGGCTTCTCGACAAGTATAAGACCAACCCGAAGCAGCTTTCGGGAGGGGAGCAGCAGAGGGTGGCAATCGCGAGGGCGCTGATAAACAAGCCCGCGATTCTTCTCGCGGACGAGCCTACGGGCAATCTCGACGAAAACAATTCGTGGGAGATTATGAAGCTCCTTGAAAACGCTAACGAGCAGGGGACCACGGTTGTCGTGGTAACTCACAATATGGAAATTGTCCGCGCGATGCGCAAAAGAACCATAGCTATCGCCGAAGGCTCTGTTAAATATGACATAGAGGAGGGCGGCAGCGTATATGAAGTTTAAGTCATTGGGCTACTGCATCTCGCAGGGCTTTAAAAATATCGGGCGCAACAGGATTTTCTCGCTTGCGTCGGTCGCTACGATGTCGCTTTGCATTTTTTTGCTCGGGCTGTTCTATTCCGTGACCTCGAACGTATCGTATATGGTGGAGCAGATGTCAGACACGCTGTGCGTAAAGGTTTTTTTTGACGCGGGGACGTCGGATGCGAGAATTGAATCCATAGGCAATTCGATAAAGGAATATAACGGAGTTACGGTGGTGCATTTTACCTCTGCCGAGGAGGCGTGGGACGAATGGAAGCTGGACTATTTCGGCGAGGATTACCTTCATTTGGCTGAGGGCTTTGAAAAGGATAACCCGTTGGCGAACTCCGCCTCCTACGAGGTGTATTTCAAGGAAGCCGATATGCAGGCAAACCTTGTAAAATATATAGAGTCGATACAGGGAGTGCGCAGTGTAAACAGCTCGCAGGTGACTGCGGACAGTCTTACGGAGATAAGCAGCCTCATAGGGATTGTGTCGGTCGTTATACTCGGAATACTTATTGCGGTCGCCCTTTTTCTTATAAACAACACGATTTCCATCGGAATTACGGTGCGCGATGAGGAAATAAGCATTATGAAGCTTCTCGGCGCACGGAACGCGTTTGTGCGTGCGCCCTTTGTCGTGGAGGGGGTCACAATCGGAATTATCGGGGCGGCGCTGCCCTTGCTGCTTGTGTATGTGCTCTATGACAGCGCCGTCGAGTATATGCTGAATAAATTTTCATTCATCTCGAATGTGCTGACGTTTCAGCCAATCGGGGAGGTGTTCCGGCATTTTGTGCCGCTCGCGCTCGCGCTTGGAATCGGACTGGGACTTTTGGGCAGCGTAATTTCGTTAGGCAGACATCTTAAGGTTTAAGAGCCGCACCGCTTGCG
>JAMPDT010000151.1 GCA_023665525.1 Butyrivibrio sp.
GCCGTCAAAAAACATATTTCCGTTGCCGACAAGCGCCGCAGCCCTGTCTGATACCGCAATCGCGGGATACTCCTCAAAGCAGGCGTCAACGGGGATTATCATTTTATCCGCCGCGCCGTCCTCAACAGCCGCGCTTATCTGCGAAAGCGTATGAGCCTCCTCTGAAAGAAAGCCGCCCACTCTCGTCCTAACAAGATCTTCCATACAGCCGAAGCAGCCCGCCGCCTCGCCTATATCCCTGCAAAGCGAGCGTATGTACGTACCCTTGGAGCAGCCCACGCGGAACCTTACGCGCGGCAGCTCAATATCGGTTATTTCCAAAAAATCAATCGCGACGTGGCGCGGCATTCTCTCTGCCTCAAGCCCCGCCCTCGCAAGCTCGTAAAGCTTTTTTCCGTTTATTTTTATCGCGGAGTACATGGGCGGTATTTGGTCGTATTCGCCCTTAAAGGACATTATTATATCCCGTATTTCATTCTCGCTTACGGATACCTCGCGCCTCTCAAGCACTTTTCCCGAAATGTCCTCCGTGTCTGTGGCGACGCCGAGAAGCAGCACCGCCTCATACTCCTTGCTCCTGTCCGTAAGCATATCGCACAGCTTCGTGCCGCTGCCGAGGCATACGGGCAGGACCCCCGTCGCATCGGGGTCAAGGGTTCCCGTGTGTCCTATCTTTTTTTGCCCGAAAATCCCGCGAAGCTTTGCCACAACGTCGTGGGAGGTAAAGCCCTTTTCCTTGTAAACATTTATGATTCCGTTATACATTCGCCGCTCCCCGCCCTAAAGCTGCATTGCCACATACGCGCTCACGCTTTCAATGATTTTTTCGGGCTTTTCGGACGAAATAAAGCCCGCCGCCCTCATATGTCCGCCGCCGCCGAAATTTCCCGCGACGTCGTTCACATTAACGTTCCTTACGGAGCGCAGGCTTGTCTTTATGCTGCCGTCTGGCAAATCGTACATCAATACGGCGACCTCCGCGCCCTCGGTAAAGCGGAGCTGGTCTATTATTCCCGACGTGTCCCGTCCGCATACGCCAAGCTCGCCCATAACCGCGGACGATACATATGAATATACAAGCCTGCCGTCAAGGAGCCTCTTGCTTTCCAGCAGCGCTCTGCCGAGCAGTCTGTTCTGCTCGTAGGTTTTCCTGAAAAAGGTGTCGTCGATTATCGAGGTAAAATCAATTCCCGTGTTCATAAGCTTTCCCGCGATTTCCATCGTTCTGTCCGTGACGGACTGGTACTTGAACACTCCCGTATCGTGGATCATTCCCACATAAAGGCACTCCGCCACGCTGCGGGATATTTTTTCCCCGTCCAAAAGCTCGTACAAAACCTCGCAAACGGAGCTGACCTTCGGCATTATATGGCTGACGGAGGCAAAGTCCGAGCCCGCCATATGATGGTCTATGCATATCGTTTTCCCCGCCTTTGCGATATAGCCCTTCGCAAACGGAGCGACGCGCTCGACGTCGCCGCAGTCGAGCACCACGAACACATCGTAGCGTTTTTTTTGATCCGCCTTATGATGAATATCCGCGGCTCCCGCAAGAAAGCCGAAATGCTCCTCAATCGGCTCAAGGTAAACGTCCGCCTCGATCTGCGGCATATTTTCCCTAATGTAATTGTAAAGGGCGAGCGTCGCGCCCGTACAGTCTCCGTCAGGTCTTACGTGTCCCGTTATGCCAACCGATTCGGCTCCCTCAAGCTCCTTTGATATAGATTCCATTAATCCTCCTCCGTCTTAATATCCGCGTTTACCTCGTCTATCAGCTTTGACATATTTACGCCGTATTCAATGGAGCGGTCGGAAATAAAGGTAATCTGAGGCGTGTTCCGCAGATTGACGTTTTTGGCGAGAAGCGTGCGGATATATCCCTCCGCGCTTTTAAGTCCCTTTATCGTATCCTGCTGTGACTTCTCGTCGCCCAAAACGCTTATATATGCCTTGCACACCTTAAGGTCGGGCGACACCTCCGCCGCCATGACGGAGGTCATCGGGTTTATGCGGGGGTCCTTTATCTCGGTACGGATAATATTGCTGAGCGCCCGCATAACCTCGTTGTTTATTTTCGTTAATTTTATACTGTTTTTACGCATTTTAAACCTCCCTGCGCCCGCAGCGCCCAAAAACCGCTAACGCGGTATCTCGACCATTGCGTACGCCTCAAGGATGTCGCCCTCGACTATGTCGTTGAATTTTTCAAGCACGCAGCCGCACTCGTAGCCCTCCTTGACCTCCTTGGCGTCGTCCTTGAATCTTTTAAGCGACGCAAGCGGTCCGTCGTAAAGCATATCGTCGCCGCGCATAAGCCTTATGCTGCAATTTCTCGTGATAACGCCGTCAAGAACATAGGAGCCTGCAATCGTTCCGACGCTGGACGCCTTGTAGGTCTGACGCACCTCCGCGTGTCCGATAATCTTCTCCTCGTACTTGGGATCGAGCATACCCTTCATTGCCGCCTCGACGTCCTCGATTGCCTGATATATAACCCTGTAAAGCCTCAAATCGACGTTCTCCGCGTCCGCAAGCGCCCTCGCCTGATTGTCGGGTCTTACGTTAAAGCCTATTATTATCGCGTTGGAGGCGGACGCAAGTATTACGTCGGATTCGTTGATCGCGCCCACGCCCGCGTGGATAACCTTTACGACAACCTCCTCGTTGGAGAGCTTTACAAGGCTCTGCTTAACCGCCTCGACGGAGCCCTGAACGTCCGCCTTGACGATAATGTCAAGCTCCTTGAGATTGCCCGCTTGAATCTGCGAAAACAAATCGTCCAGCGACATTTTTGCCTTTGTATCGTCCAAAAGCTTTACCCTGCCCTCTCTGATATAGGTTTCGGCAAAGCTTCTCGCCTCCTTCTCGGTTTCGGGAGATACGAAAACGTCGCCCGCGTTCGGAACATCGTTAAGTCCCAAAATCTCAACGGGAATGGAGGGTCCCGCCTGCTGCATTCTTCTGCCCTTATCGTCAACCATCGCCCTTATCTTGCCGTGGCAGGAGCCTACCGCGATATGGTCGCCCACATGGAGCGTTCCCTTCTGAACAAGCATCGTGGCAACGGGACCCTTGCCCTTGTCAAGCCTGCCCTCGATCACAAGACCCCTCGCCCTTCTGTCGGGATTTGCCTTAAGCTCGAGTATTTCCGCCGTGAGAAGCAGCATATCGAGAAGGTTGTCGATTCCCTCTCCCGTATGCGCCGACACGGGACAGAAAATAGTGGAGCCGCCCCAGTCCTCGGCTATAAGCTCATACTCCACAAGCTCCTGCTTAACCCTTTCGATATTGGCGCTCGGCTTGTCAATCTTATTTATTGCGACAACAATTTCAATTCCCGCCGCCTTGGCGTGGTTGATCGCCTCGACGGTCTGCGGCATTACGCCGTCGTCCGCCGCTACCACAAGGATCGCTATATCCGTCGATTTTGCGCCGCGCATTCTCATCGCCGTAAACGCCTCGTGTCCCGGCGTGTCAAGGAAGGTAATCTGCTGTCCGTGGGTTTCCACGGTATACGCGCCGATATGCTGCGTGATTCCTCCCGCCTCCTTCTCGGTCACGTTGCTTGCCCTTATTTTATCCAAAAGAGAGGTTTTTCCGTGGTCAACGTGTCCCATTACGCAGACGACGGGAGGTCTGGGCTTAAGCGTTTCGGGATTTTCCTCCTCCTCGCGCAGCAGCTCCTCTATAACGTCAACCTTTACCTCATGCTCGCATATGCAGTTAAATTCGAGCGCTATTTCCTCCGCGGTATCGAAATCAACCTCCTGATTGATTGTAACCACGGTGCCCTTGAGAAAAAGCTTCTTAACCAAAACAGCCGGAGCTATCTTCATCTTGTCGGCAAGCTCCTTGATGGTTATCGTATCGGGAAGCACAAGAGTTTTGATGGTTTCCTCCTCTTCCTTCTTCTGCTGCTGTCTTGTTTTAACGTTCTTTTCGAGAGCCTTGGTGTTCTCCAGTCTGTCCTTCCTGTCGTAGCTGCTGCTGTCCTTTCTGCGGTTCTCGCGGTCACGGTTCCTCTGCTCCTTCGCCTCGCGCTCCTTGATTGCTTCGCCGCCGTCAAAGCCGCCGCTCCTGTCGTTTCCGCGGAATTTATTCCTGTCGCCGCCCTGACGTCTGTCGTCGCCGCCGAAGGGCTTATCTCCCGCTCTGCCGCTCCTGTTGTCGGGTCTGCCTCCTCTGCCATCAAATTTTCCGTCGGAACGCGCGCCTCTGTTGTCGGGTCTTGCGCCTCTGTTATCGCTTCTTTGTCCGTCGGGTCTCTGCCACCTGTTGTCGCCTCTTTGTCCGTCGGGTCTTACTCTGTCGCCCGTCCGCTGTCCGTCGAGTCTTACCCTGTCGCTCGGCCTTTGTCCGTCGGGTCTTACCCTGTCGCCGGATCTTTGCCCATCGGGTCTTACCCTGTCGCTCGGTCTTTGCCCGTCGGGTCTTACCCTGTCGCTCGGTCTTTGCCCGTCGGGTCTTACCCTGTCGCTCGGCCTTTGCCCGTCAGGTCTTACCCTGTCGCTCGGTCTTTGTCCGTCGGGTCTTACCCTGTCGCTCGGCCTCTGTCCCTCGGGTCTTGGGGGTCTTACTCCGGGCTTTGCCGGTCTGTCGCCGGGACGCCTTTGGTTCCTGACCTCTTTGCGTCCGCTGTTTTGAGGGTTAAAGGAACGGAAAATCTGCTTCTTCGGCTCCTCCCTTCTGCCCTCCTTGGGCGCGGCGGGCTTTTGAGCAGGCTTCGCCTCCGTCGCCGTTACCGTTACCGTCGGCTCGGACAGCTTTTCGGATTTCGGCTTCGTCTCGCTCTTTACGGGCGCAGGCGCGGGCTTTTCAAAATGCTTTCTCGCTTTTCCCGCCTCCGATTCCGAAACGGAGCTCATATGGCTTTTTAC
>JAMPDT010000152.1 GCA_023665525.1 Butyrivibrio sp.
TTTACGTCGCTGTTGTCAGCCGACAAAAATTCCACAAGCTCTTTATTTGATACGTTTAATTCTTTTGATAATTCGTGAACTCTCATTTAGTTAAAACTTACCTCTCTTTGATTTTTTTGATAAGTGAATCGGCAAAGCCCGAATCCAGAACCGCAAGGGAAGTTCTCGTCCCGCATCCCAGCGCGTGTCCCAAGCCCGCTTTGTCGGAGTAAAATTCAATAGGCACCTTATAAAACGAACATTTGTCGGAGAAAAGCTTTTTGGTGTTGTCCGAGGCGTCGTTTGCGACCACCACGAGAAACGCCTTGCCCGTCTTTACGGCTTTTTCCGCCGCGAACTCTCCGCTCGCAATATTCCCGCTTCTTTTCGCAAGTCCCAGCAGCGAAAGTATTCTATCTTGCCTCAAGCTTTTCCATCTCCTTTTGCAATTCCTCGTACACCTCTTTGGGTATCTGCATTTTGAAGGAGCGTTCAAGCCCTTTGCTTTTAATTGCCCTGTTCAGACATTCCGCCGCCTTACAGATATATGCTCCCCTGCCGTTTTTCTTTCCTGTTTCGTCCAGAAGGATTTCGTTTTCGGGGGTTTTGATCACCCTTATAAGCGCCTTTTTATCTTTGTTTGCGCCGCAGCCGACACATTGCCTCTGCGGAATCTTTTTATTGACTGCCATATTTTCGCACCGTCCGGCAATTATTGCTCTTCTTGATAATCGTCGGAGTATTCCTCGTCGTACACGTCGTCGTAGCCTTCGTCGTACTCATCGTATTCCTCGTCCGAATAACCGAAATCCAAAAGCCCCAGCTCGTTCGCCTGAGTTTCGCTCTTTATGTCAATCTTGAAGCCCGTAAGCTTTGCCGCAAGCCTTGCGTTCTGCCCCTCGCGTCCGATTGCGAGAGAGAGCTGGTAATCGGGAACGATAACCTGCGCCGTTTTTTCCTCGTCGTCCGCGGCAACCGACACGACCTTGGCGGGGCTTAGGGCGTTTTCTATAAGATTGGCGGGATTCTCGCTCCAGTTGATGATGTCTATTTTTTCTCCGTTAAGCTCATCGACAACGGCGTTTACCCTTGAGCCGTTCACGCCGACGCAGGCTCCCACGGGATCGACATTGGGGTCGTTCGACCAAACGGACATTTTGGTTCTCGAGCCGGCTTCGCGCGCGACGTTTTTGATCTCGACCGTTCCGTCCCTGACCTCGGTAACCTCAGCCTCGAAAAGCCTTTTTACAAGCTCCGGGTGGGTTCTCGACACAAGGATCCTTGGACCCTTTTTGTCCTCCTTGACCTCGACTATATAAACCTTGATTCTGTCGTTGGGGCGGTAATGCTCGCCCTTGACCATCTCGTTCTCATTGAGGATTGCGTCGGCTCTTCCGAGGTTGATTATAAGGTTGCGCCCCGCGTACCTCTGCACAATGCCCGTAATCACGTCCTTTTCCTTACTGTAATAATCGTCGTAAAGGACCCTTCTTTCCTCCTCGCGGATCTTCTGAAGAATTACGTTCTTGGCGTTCTGTATCGCTATTCTTCCAAGCTCGACCGAATGAATGTCAATGTTTACAATATCTCCCGCTTCGTACTGTGAATTAATCATTTTGGCTTCGGGAATACTGATCTGCGTCACGCTGTCCTCGACCTCCTCGACAACCTCCTTGGCTGCGACAACGGAAAAATCTCCCGTTTCGGGATCAACCTTGACCGTAAAATTATCGGCTTTGCCGTAATGCGTCTTGCAGGCGTTCAGAAGCGATATTTCTATTGCCTCAATCAATGTATCCTTGCTGATTTTCTTCTCCTTTTCCAAAGCATCAAGTGCCTCAATTAATTCGCTGTTCATTTTTCCTTTATCCTCCTATATCAAAATATTTTTGTTAAAAATAAACCGTCTGCCTTATAAGCGCTATGCCGCGGCGTTCAAACACTGCCTCTTTGCCGTC
The DNA here is from genome assembly GCA_023665525.1 of Butyrivibrio sp. Taxonomy (GTDB): domain Bacteria; phylum Bacillota; class Clostridia; order Lachnospirales; family Lachnospiraceae; genus Eshraghiella. Next base: position 1,938 of record JAMPDT010000152.1, read on the forward strand.
CTCAAGCTCCAAGGTCACCGTATCCTTGTCAAATGCCTTCAAAAGTCCGACAAAATCCTTTTTATGCTCAATCGGCTTGAAAAGCTTAAGCTCGACCTCCTCGCCTATATTGCGTTCAAAATCCTTATCCTTTTTAAAGGGTCTTCCGAGTCCGGGCGAGCTGACCTCAAGAATATAGGATTCGCTTATGAAATCCGCCTCGTCAAGCCTGTCGCTGAACGCGCGGCTCACAATTTCGCAGTCGTCCACCGTAATTCCGCCCGTCTTGTCGATATAGGCGCGAAGATAATTGCTTGAGCCCTCCTTTACATATTCCAAATCCACAAGCTCGTAATTGTTGGACCGAACTATCGGCAGGATAAGCTCCGTCGCCCTTGCCTCGTATTCCTCGCGTTTTGCCATTCCATCACTCCCTTTCCCAATAGCGTCAATGCACTGCAAATGAAAGAGTGAGCTCCGAAAAGCTCACTCAAGTAAAATCTTTATAATCATCTTAATAAGGATAGCACACTCCCCGCGTAATTGCAAGGTTTTTTTATTTATTGCCAGCAAAATAAATAATAAGCTCGGGATTCTCCATGTCAATTCCTTCTCCGTCATCAACAAGTATTTCAAAATCCGAAAAACCGCTTTCGGCTGAAATCACTCCGAGATAAAAGGTATTCAGCACCGCACGGTCATATTCCCTGTATATCAGCGCGGCGTTCTTCTCTATCCTTAAATCCGACACCTCTCCCGCCGTCTGCCCGTAGCCCTCTATTTCTATTTTGCCCGAAAAAGAATCCGCCGCCCACAGCTTATATGAATATCTGCCCGAAATACGGATCTCAATTTCCCTTTCCTGCGTTTTTCCGTCAACGCTCCCGCACTCAATCGCGCGAGCCGTTTTATCAACCGATACGGTAATTCCGTGGAACCGCCAAAAAACAATAAAGCATATAAGCAGCGCGCCGAAAGCTATCCCCGCCGTTTTATACAGTTTCCTTTTGTTCATACCGTCCTCCGCGTTCGCCGCGCCGCTTACGGCTGCTCAACAATATCCAGCAGCTTGCCTGCCACGTCCGCCATATTTGACGAAACCTGCTTTGTGTTCTGCGAAATACGCATATTGTCCTCGACGACATTGGAAATTCTTCCCATCTGTCCGACGGCTCCCGACACGCTGCTCACGTTCTGCCTTACCATATCCGTAATCACCTCGACGTCGTGTCCCGTTTTCTCTATATCCTTGACTGCGGCGTCAAACGCCTCCACGGTTTCGTCCGTGATGCTCTTGCCGTTTTCTATGGCTTCGATGGAATTGGTTATCAGCTCCCTAGTTTCCCTTGCCGCCTGCGCGCTTCTCGCCGCAAGCTCTCCGACCTGAGTGGCTACTATCGCGAAGCCGCGTCCCGCCTCGCCCGCTCTTGCCGCCTCTATTGAAGCGTTCAGCGAAAGCAGATTCGTCTGCGACGCAATGGAATTAATCTCTCCGATAATTTTCTCAATGTCCATGGACATCTCGCTGATATTCTGCATCGAGTCCTTAAGAAGCTCCATATGCGACTGTATCTGCAAAATTTTCTTGACGGTGCTGCCGGTAGCCTCCGTAACGCTGACCGAAACGTCCACGCTGTTGTTAAGCTCCTGCGTAAGACTGTTCATAAGCTGCTTTAAATCCTCTACCGCCTTTTCCTGCTCCCCCGTGCCGGCAAAAATATTGTTGGCGTTCTCAAGGGTTTCGCCCGAAACGCGGTTCAGATCGACGCATACGTCCTTTATATTTTGGATAAGCCTGAGGTTATTTTCCATATCCTCTTTCTGACGCTTAAGCAAAAGCCCGTTCTCGTCCATATTGCGGCTTATGCTTCCGACCATTTTGTTTATGCTGTTTGAAAGCAGGGTAAATTCGGGATTGCCCTGTTCATCGACGCGAATATCGAAATTTCCCTCCGATATTTCCTTCATCGAATTGGTGATTTTGTTTATTCCGCTTACGATTTTTTTATCAACCATCCAGTTGATCGTAACAAGCAGCACTCCGAAAATAATCAGCATACTCAAGGATACCACTATCATCTGACTGGTGCGCGCCTCGTAGTATTCCTTGGTTGGCATAAAGGTTCCTATAATCTGACCGTCGTATTCCTCAGCCTGATAATAGCCCTTGGTGCCGTCGATTTTAGCCCTGCCCTTTCCCGTCAGACTGCCCGAAAAGCCCGCTTCGGAGGCGGGTTTCCCGATCAGCGAGGAATTGGGGTGCGCAAGAAGAGTTCCCTCCGCCGCGTCAATCGCGTAAACATATCCGCTGCTGCCGAAATCAATCTCGCCCAAAACCTTGTCAAGCTCCGTGCTTGCAAGCATATTTTCAAGCACCTCGGGCTGCACGCCGACCTGAACCAGTCCCTTCGCGTCGGTTCTCGCCACTCCGATGTACTGCATAATAATGCCCTCGGCAACGTTCTGCTGAGGCTCCTGCACAATCTCAATCGTCGGGTCGTCTACGATAACCATAAAGGCGTTCGACTGCTCGCCGCTCTTCATATCAAAGCCTATGTAGCCCTCAATGGTGGAGCTGGTGATGATTCCGTCCTCGTCTATGATATGCAGCTCGTTCACCATGAGCCTTTCCTTTATTTCGTTCAGCTTGTCCGCGTTCCCGTAAATCGTTCCGTCCGTGGCGAGCATATCCGCAAACGCCCTTGTTTTCGCGAGATTATCCTGACTCAAATTTTCCTTAAGCCTCTCTATATTCTCATCATTGTCGGCGAGCTTCTCCTTTACGTCCGCCAGCTTATCGCGGCTTGAGGCGGTATTCGTCCTCTGCGTTAAAACCGTCTGCAATGCAAAAATAGCGCCGATAGTGACGAACAGTGCTATCAACATATAGATAAAAAGG
>JAMPDT010000153.1 GCA_023665525.1 Butyrivibrio sp.
CTTTGGCAAGCCGCGCTGTGCGCGTTGGATAACTCGGCTCAGCCTCGTTGCGGGAAACTACGTTTCACCGCCGAGAAGCTCCCGACGTTTCTGAATTGGAGACAGCCAGCCGAGCACCTGCATAGGTATGTTATTGCTGCGCCGGAGATAGCGCTGCATCTGAAGCTTAAGGTCGTCATAGCTGTAAAAGTGCATATGATTGTAAAAACGCTCCTGATCATTGCGGTGGCTGCGCTCAACCTTACCGTTATGCCGAGGCGTCCTCGGTCGTATAAGCTTGTGGGCTATGCCGAGCCGGGAGCAGAGGACGTCAAAAGCGTGGATCCGCTTTGTCCTCGCTATGTTCGTGAACTCAGCTCCGTTGTCGGTCTGTATAATCCGTGGCTTGTACCCGAAATGAACAATGGCGCGACGGACAAAATCACAAGTCGAATAGCCGCTCTGCTCCATATACGGGTAGATGAAACGCTCCCTTGTAGCCTCGTCGATGACGGTATACTGGTAATACCTCTGCGGCACGCTGCCGGAGCAGCACGCTGTGGGAACATATTTGACATCAAGCTGCCATTTGATGCCGGGCTTATCAGGAGTATGATATACTTGAGGTTTGTGTCGCTCTTTACTGGACGGAGGGCGCTTCAGGAATCCGAGCCGGACACATACGCGGTACAACGAGCCGTAATTCCGGGAATAACCACGGGAAAGAAGCTTCCCGTAAAGCTCGCAAAGTGATATTTCGGGATTCCGGCGGAAATAGCAGCGTATAAGGTTAAGCTCATCTTCAGTATGTGCCGTCCGATGAGGGCTGTGCGGACGATGAGAACGGTCTCGAAGGCTGTCATCGGTACCGTCGTAACGCTTGTTCCAGCGCATAAGCGATGACTTCGATATATGATAGCGGCGGCAGACAAACGATACGTCAGATCCCGAACGGTAAAGCTTAACGGCGTAAAGCCTTGTTTTAAATTCATGTGGCAGATACCTGCGGGTATGTGTTATAATCATAAAAACGGCGGACCTCCTTTAATGTTTCGGTGTGGTAACCTCATTATAAGAAGATCCTGCCGTTTTTTCAATGCAGCGTTACCGGTGTCAGTCAGATCTGTCGTGTATGGTGAGCTCGTCCTTGATCTCCTCGCGGCAGCCCTTAATGTATGTGGACACGATGAACGCAAACTTGCGGTTGATGAGCGGGAACCAGTCATGGCGGCGGTTCTTGCGGCAGTAGCGCAGGAACTGGGAGAAATGGACAATGCAGTTATCGTCAATAAAGTCATAGATTTCTTCAAGCATTCTGTCCTCATCGCCGGATCGCGGCGCAAGATACTTGTCCAGATCGACGCCGCCGTGACCGATGATGAGGGTTTCATCGTATTGACACTTCTCGGGATTGTCAAGGTGGGCGAAATAGCGCACCATTCCGACGACAGAGCCGCATTTCTGCGGTATGGTGCCGTTCACGGACTTGGAAATCTCCTCGACCTGCTCATAGGATTTCACACCGTCGAATAACAGCAGCACGTGCCAGTGAGGTTTCTTGTTGGTTCGGTCGGGATTCTGGTCACGGTCATGCAGAGGGGAGCATATCCATTGTATATGCAGCTCCTCAAGTATGTCAATCCAGTCTTCGGGCGCGGAATCGGGATAGACGATAAACGTCCAGTCCCTTGTACGTCCGTTTCCGTTTGTTTTTTTCATAACCAAAACCTCCCAAAATTGTAAAATATACATAAAAAAGCGAGCCGGCGCCAATCAAAATATTTATGCAAAACTGACAAACCAAAGCACCGAGAACAATGAACACAAATGGGCGTGTCGTAGTCCGCCCATTTGCGCGCGATCACGCAAAAAAAATAAAAAGCCAAATCCGGCGCCAAATCAGACGCCGGGCGGCGCGCCGCCGCCTTTCGGCTGGCAGGGCTGCCGCCTGCGCTCAGACTCCATTATCGGCAGGTTCATCATCTAGCAGACTCGGATCAAAGCCTTCAGGCTGATAAGAAGAATCAAGCTGGACGTGGGGATATTCCTTATAATCAAAGGATTTTTGGGAAAATTCCAGCTCGGGAAGCTCATCGGGAGTCACATAGGAATTAAAATACTTGATCCAGCGCGGTATAAAAGTAAGTGTACGGGAGCCTGCAAAAAAGAGAATAAACGGCTCAAATTCCATTCCTTCGGCAAGAGAGGAGCTGTCATCGGTCTGCGATTCCTTAATGGTGATAAACTTACGGATTTTCTTTCCGTATGTAAAAATACGGGCGACATTACGGACAAGATACATTTCATCGGTAAGGTCGCGAAGCTTCTTGTCAATGTCAAACGTCTGTGAGAAAAGATAACATTTCACATGATGGTGGCGCTGGAACTTAAAAAACTTCTTAACATTCGGGTCAAATTTCTTGTATTCGCGGTTGTCCCATATAAGACCGACTTCATCGACAAGTAAAAGTATTTTGGGGAAACGGGGAAAAAGCTTATTGGAAATACAGCGGACTAATCTTGAAAATCCTTTATAACGGTCAGCTTCAAAGGCTTTGTAATTATAATCGACAAAGCTGAAATAACCTATCTGGGACGGGGTAATGTAATAAGTACCGGCGATAGGCTCCGTACTGTAAACGGTCCAGCCTTTTTTGATGTGTGTACGTGCAAGCTTTGCAAGATATGTACTTTTGCCGCTGCCTTTTTTACCGAACACCATAATAAGTTTATAGGGATTTACAAATTTCCGGGTAAGGAAGACGAAAAGGAATGCGAAAATGAACGAATATAAAATAATGCGGAATACGACTGTAATCATGAATACCTCCTAAAAGCCGCCGTCAAAAATGCGGCGGACTGCTGAAAAAATGACGCCGAAAAACAGCAGCAGAAATACCGACAGCCCGAGCGTACTCGAGCATATGCAGTCAATAATGTCACGAAAACATGACCAAAAAAAAGACAGAAAAGTAACCATGGCGCACCTCATTTACTTCCTGAGTCCTAAAACGGACAGCAGGAACTGGAAAAAGCATATGAATACATAAAGGGCAAGCACAGCGCAGACACAGACGCAGACGACGGAAACCGTTACAAACGCCTCGTCCGAAAACTGCGATAAATATACTGAATAACTGTCGCCAAACAAAAGCTGAAGCAGCAAATCAACCATATAATCACCTCACAAGGCAGCTCATCGGCGGGTCAGGATCACTACCGTGAGCACCAATAATGTAAAAAATATAAGAGCCAGCATTACAGAATTAAACATTGATTACCTCCGAAGATTCCCTTAAGCTTCTCCGTGTATCAACACGGAGAAGGAAGGGAATGGCATTAATGACGGAGAAGACGGACAAATATACCGATCGCTCCGCCAAGTATCGGGACAACAAGGGATATTGCCAATACGGGGGTATTGACAATAGTGTTGCCGATGGACTGTGCCTGTGTCATTATCCATGAGGCGCCTTCGCCGATCATGGATAAAAAGGACGACATGGAAGATGCTTCTTCCGCTGCGGCAATTGCTAATGAGAGCATAGATTACACCTCCTTATTAAGTGATTATTGATACGTGCAGGGCACGGAACAACCTATGGTTTTATCTTGATTATTTTTTTCACAATGGATACTCCGAAGCCGACTAACGATACGGCTGTGCTGAGCGTAAGTATCCAGTTGGATTTAATCAGCTCCCAGACCGACACGAAGAATGACAGGAAAAGGGAGGATATTGAATCAAGGTCGGATAAGAAATCTCCAAAGCTCATAAAAACCTACTTTCTGAACACAAATCCTATTACCATAATGACGATCATTACAGCCAGCAGGACGCCGAGAATGCTGACGCCGCGGAAAAGATACATGGAGCTTAATGTATCAATAAAATCTCCGAAGAGGGAGAGAACGTAATCGATCAGTTCGGAAAAATACATCGCGCACCTACTTTCTGTACATATTTACGATATAGAGTACGTAAAGGGCAAGGGCAAGCGGGGCTATGAAGGAGGGCACGATGTCTTTGAGCACGAGTAAAAATGTGAGTATTCCGGCAAGCAGTCCCGATACGGTTACAAGGATATTTTTTATCATGCTGCACGTTCCTTTCTGATCACTACGGCGATGAGGGTAAAGCCGGCTCCTAAAAGGACGGCTTTTGAAAATGAGGGTCCGAGGGATTCATATATGCCTGTCACGATTCCGTTGGTAAAGCTGATCCCGTTGGTCACTTCATCGGTAAAGGACAGTAGCTGTCCTATATATACGGAGTTGACTACGTTGTTGATTATCGGGGTAAGGGTATCAATAAGGGTGTTAAGGCTGTTATCGTCGTCATCTTCACGGAAATAGGGGTCGGTATCGGCTGATTTGTCCAGCGCTTCCAAAAATTTGGGGAAGTATGCTATCAGTTGGTCAAAGATATGTTCTTGGTCAAGTTTGATGTCATAGAGGTCGCTGCTGATGCTGTTGGGTACGTTGTGGTTGCCGAGTACGGTGGATATTCTTTTTAGGCTGTCAACAATGCGGTCGTCGAAGCCGACGCCGCCTGATGCTGCGTCCGCTGCATAGGCTGAGAATGCGGACGCGGGAGGGAGTATGTCGTCGCCAAAGAGGTTATAGTTGAGTTGTTCGAGGCGTGTATCTAGCATGAGGAGGTATTCGGAGTAGTCCGAGGGGGTAGGGGAAGCAAGTTTATCGACGGAGGATATGAGGGTATCGAGTTTGAGCAGGGTTTTGTCTATGGCGGCGGTGTGGTCGGGTAT
>JAMPDT010000154.1 GCA_023665525.1 Butyrivibrio sp.
CTGAAAAGGCTTTGCAGTGAAAAGCATACGGTGGCGGAGAGAGTGATAAACGCCGCCGATATTGACCGAACCTACGGGCACCAGATATTTAACGGGACGAGAAATCCCTCACGCGACAAGGTGATACAGCTTGCTTTCGGCTTTGGACTGAATGTGGAGGAAACGCAGGGGCTTCTTCGGGCTGCCGGCAAAAGCGCCCTCTATCCCAGAATAAAGAGGGACGCCGCGATTATTTTTGCCATTTCCAAAAAAATGCCGCTGACGGAAACGCAGATTTTCCTGACATCGCTGGACATCGCAATTATAGGAGAGTGACGGGTGAACGGTATGGACGAGAAGCAGCAGTTTTTGAACGAATACAATGAGGACTATCCCGAGGAGCTTACCGACGCCTATGAGCTGCTTGAGTGCATAAGCGCGGGAACGCTTGGCGAAACGCTTTTGGCAGTCGAAAGGGAGAGCGGGCGCAGGGCGGTTGTCAAATGCTATATGAGGGAGCACCCGTTTTTTGCGGACAGCGAACCGCAGTCGATAAAGGAGCTTTGTTTTCGGGGTATTCCCGCATATATCACGGAATTTAAGAACGGCGCTATGCGCTGTGTCGTGCGTGAGTATATAGAGGGCGAGAGCCTTGAGAAAATGGGAGGAAAGCTGTCCGAGCGCCAAATATGCAGAATAGGGATACAGCTTAGCGGGATCCTCGAGTATATCCACAGCCGCAGACCGCCCGTTATACACAGGGACATCAAGCCCCAAAATGTGATCATACAAAAGGACGGAGGAATAGCGCTGATAGATTTCGGTATTTCGAGATGTTACAGCGACGGAAGCACAAGCGATACGACCTACGGCGGCACATATCGGTTCGCACCGCCCGAGCAGTACGGCTTTGCGCAGACCGACAGCCGTTCGGATATATATTCCATGGGGATTTTGCTCACATGGCTGTACAGCGGCAGCGCCGAGCCGATAAGAAAGCCCGCCTCTGATTTTGAGAAAATACTTGCCAAAAGCACGGCGTTTCTGCCTCGGAGCCGCTTTTGCAGCGCGGGCAGCCTCAAAAAAAGGCTGGAGAGGGTCCTTTACGCGGAGCGCAGGCAGAAGCGCGTTATTGCCCTTGAAACCGCCGCGACGGCGCTGCTTGCCGTGGCAGTGGCTGTGCTTTCGGCAAGAAGCTTCGGAGATAGAAAAGAAGGACAGACGGGCGATAAGCCTGCCCCGGGCGGCACGTATGCGGAAAAAATAACCGCGCAGAGCAATCTGTATCCGACGGCGGCGACCGCCTCGGACGGGAGCGGGCTTACGGGAACCGTTTCGGGAAGCTGCGGGGACAACGCCGTTTATGTCTTGGATTTTGATACGGATACGCTCACAATATCGGGAGAGGGAATGACGTATCATTATTATATGGACGGTATAGACAGCTTTTACGACGATCCCAACTACCGCAACGAAAGACCGCCGTGGCGCGCGTATATGGGAGAGTTTGACAGGCTGGTGGTGGAGCCGGGCATAACGGGACTTGGCAACAACAGCTTTGCCGGCTGCCTCGGTCTTAAGGAAATAGAGCTTAACGGCACGGAATCTGTCGGTACGAACTGCTTTAACAACTGCGGGCTTACAAAGGTTACGCTGTCCGAGGGCGTTAAGCACATATCGGCGTGGGCGTTTGCCCGCAACCCGGAGCTTGAGGAGGCAGAGTTCCCTAAGTCGCTTGAGGACTTGGGAAATGCGTCTTTTGCGGGCTGTCCCTCGCTCAAGAGGGTTATTTTCCACGGACCTACCGCGATTTGGACATTGTACGGGAACGAGAACAGCGTGCTTGCCGACGATTCGGGCAACACAGAGTCCGAGGACGCGGTGTTTTACTGCCTTTCTTACGGAGGCGCGGTCATACACGCGAAGGAATTCGGCATACCCTATATTATTATCGACGAGTAAAATTCACAATTTTTTAAAGCGGAGAAAAGGAAACGGCGGCTGTCGTATGTGTGCAGCCTGCATTCCTTTTCTCCGCTTTTTTTTGGTACAATGATAAAATAACGGGCGGCTGCACAGCGCTGCCTGTATACGATAAAAGCGTAAGGAGAGGGAAAATGAAGCAATGCAGCAACGGTCATATTTTTGACGAAACCAGATACAGGGAGTGTCCCTACTGCAATAACGACGGCAGTATAGGCTCGCGTCCGCTGGACGGACAGGGCGACGGCGCGTTTCCGAAAACAATGGCGTTAACCATGCCCGAGGAAGCCCTTCCCCGTGCGAGCGCCGGGGAGCGCGACGGCGCGTTTCCGAAAACCATGGGATTAACCATGCCCGGGGAAGCTCTTCCCCGCGCGAACGCCGAAAAGCCCGAGGAAAAGAAAGAAAAGAACGAGAGGAAGGAAATGGGAGTTACCGTGGCGCTCAACGTCACGGAAAGCGGAATCAATCCCGCGCGCGGCTGGCTGATAATCACCGAGGGCGACAAAAAGGGACTTTCCTTTGTCATTCACAGCGAGAAAAACAGCATAGGCAGGGGCGGTGCGTTCGACGTCAATCTGTCCTTCGACAAATCCTCGTCAAAGGACGGTGACGCGGTTGTCACCTACGATTCGCGCAGGCGCAAATTTTACATATCCCCGTCGGCGGGCAAAAACAATGTTTACCATAACGACGGCATTCTTTTGCAGCCCGAGGAGATAAAGGACTACGATACTGTTGAGATTGGAGAAACGAAGTTCGTTTTCAGAAGCCTGTGCAACGAACAGTTTACATATTAGTATGGCTGAATTTGGAGTAAACATGACAATTTACGGCTCCGAAATCAAGCGGGTGCTTATAGGCAACGCGCAGAACCAAGGGGCGCGCCCCTATCAGGAGGACAGCTTCGGCTTTACGGAGCTTAGCGATTCCGCTGCGGCGGCAAGGGGCTTTATGGCGATCGTCGCGGACGGAATGGGAGGTCTTACCGACAGCGGGCAGATAAGCTCGCACGCGGTGAATTTCCTGATTGAACGCTTCAAGGAGTACGACGGCTTTGACCCTGCGGATATATGGCTGGACGAAATGGCGCGCTCGCTTAACGTTTCCGCCTCGGAGATGAGGACGGGCGGCGGCTCCACGCTTGCCGCGGTGCTTTGCGCAAAGGACGGGATTTACTGGTGCAATGTCGGCGACAGCCGCATTTATCTTCTTCGGCGCGGAGGACTTTATCGGATTACCGAGGACGGGGATTATCTGACCGATCTTCTCGGCGAGGTGCTGAACGGGGAGTTTTCCTTTGAGGAGGCTTCGGAGGACGATAGGAAAACGGCGCTTACCCAATATATCGGAAGCGGTAAGGAAATCGAGCCCGAGGTAAACCGAAAGCCCCTGCTTCCCGACCCCGAGGATACGCTTCTCATATGCAGCGACGGCGTGTACAACGCTCTCGGCGAGGACGAACTGGCAAAAATCCTCGAAGGGGAGCCGGAAGCCGCGGCGGCAGCCATTGAGAGAGAGGTTCTGGGAAAGGGCTTCACGAATCAGGATAATTTTACGGCGGTGATACTCAAATTTGAGTAATCGCTTTTTAAAAAAGAAAACAAACATTATTGAAAATGGAGGAACGAGAGGTATGTTTGATTCAAGCGGATTGGTATTTGTTTTGGTAGCTGTTCTTATTTTGCTGATAGTGGGAGGCGTTACGGCGTTTCTTGTGATTTTCCTGCGCCGAAATAAAAGAAACAGCGTCGGCGGAAGCGCCAGCGCGGTTATAAACGGCTTAAGCGGAACAATGAAGGGCAAAAGCTATCAGATCAGGGATTTGGTTACGATGGGGCGCAACAGGGAAGTGTGTCAGATTTGTTATCCCGTGAATACTCACGGTATTTCGGGCGTTCACTGCCAGATTCAAAGGCAGGGAAACAGCTATGTCATAATTGACAAGGGCTCCAGCTACGGTACCTTTGTCGGGGACGGCGAAAAGCTCGCGCCCAATGTGCCGCGTCCGATTGCCAGCGGAGAGTTTTTCTATCTCGCGGACAGGGAACAGCTTTTTCAGATAAGATACTGAGGAATTTATAATGCGGATTGATTCTTACAGCTATACAAATCGCGGTAAATACGAAATAAACGAGGACAGCGTTCTTTGCGGAGATAATATATTCGCGGTGGCTGACGGCTTGGGCGGCTGCGACGGAGGGGAAAACGCCTCCGCCTGCGCCGTAAAGTATTTGAGCGACAATTATTCGGGCTGCTCCGAGGAGGAGCTGGAGGCGCTTATAGCGGGTGCGAACAGCGCGGTGTTTTCTCTCGGCGGGGATTCCTGCACCACGGTGGCGGCGGCGTTTACGGACGGCAAAGCGTTCAGGTTCACCAATGTCGGAGACAGCAGAGTGTATTATTTCCGTGAGGGACGGCTTCTTATGCGCACCAAGGACCATTCGGTCTGTCAGGCGGCGGTGGAAACTGGAACAATGTCCGAAGAGGAGATTCGCGGCAGCGACGACCGCTCGAAGCTTTTAAGGGTATTGGGTAGGGACGGAGAAATAAAGCCCGCGAAAATCTTACAGCCCGACGGCGTTTGCGACGGGGACGCCTTTATAATATGCAGTGACGGCTTTTGGGATTATGTCTACGAAACCGAAATGGAGATAGACCTTCTCAAATCGGGCAGCGCAAGGCAGTGGGCGGAATATATGCTGAGAAGGCATTTGATGCGTTCGCACTGCGGGGACGATAATTTT
>JAMPDT010000155.1 GCA_023665525.1 Butyrivibrio sp.
CTATGTAATGAATTTCCGAAGGGAATTTCGCAGTAAGGTAATGGATTATTTCGCCGCCGAATACCGCGAGGGCAGGACACCGAATCCCTGTATCGCCTGCAACCGTTACATCAAGTGGGAGGCTCTTTTGCACAGGGCAAGGGAAATCGGAGCGGACTATATAGCAACGGGGCATTACGGCAGTATCGTAAGACTGCCGAACGGGCGTTACAGCGTGGCAAAGTCGGCGGATAACGGCAAGGATCAGTCCTATGTGCTTTATTCGCTGACACAGGAGGAGCTGGCTCACACGCTTTTTGTGCTCGGCGGGTACAATAAGGACGAGGTGCGCCTTATTGCGGCAAGGGCGGGACTGCCCGTGGCTGCCAAAAAGGACAGTCAGGATATATGCTTTGTGCCCGACGGCGATTATGCCGCCTTTATAGAGCGGCACACGGGGGAAAAAAGCGTCTGCGGCAGCTTCGTCGATTCGGACGGAAATATTTTGGGACAGCACAGGGGAATCGCCCATTATACGGTGGGGCAGAGAAAGGGACTTGGAATCGCCTTCGGCGAGCCGCGCTTTGTACTGCGCATTAACCCGAGGGAAAACACCGTGGTGCTCGGCACGAAGGAGGAGCTTACGGCGAGCCGGGTATATGTGTCGGACGTAAATTATATGGCGTGCGGCGGACTGTCGGGCGCTGTCCGCGTTACGGGAAAGCTGCGCTACTCGCAAAAGGAAGCGCCTTGCACGATCCGTCCCCAAAATGACGGGATTCTTGCGGAATTTGACGAGCCGCAGAGGGCGGCGACGCCGGGGCAGGCGGCGGTATTTTACGATAACGGCTGCATTCTCTGCGGCGGCGTAATCGAATGAGGAGGTCTTTATATGAAAATAATGCTCACGGCGTTTGACGCCTTCGGGGAGGACAGGATTAATTCATCGTCGGAGGCGCTGGACGCTCTTTTTGTTCCGAGCGAAACCGCAGCGCTTGTTAAGCTTAAGCTCCCCACGGCTTTCGGCAGAGCCGCGGGACTTTTGAGCGAGGCGTTAAAGGAGCATAAGCCCGACGCCGTTTTGTGCATCGGTCAGGCTGCGGGCAGACCGGCAATTACGGTGGAGCGCGTCGCGATAAACATTATGGACGCGGAGATCGCGGACAACGAGGGCTTTAAGCCGACAGACGTTCCGATTGAAGCAAACGCTCCCGCGGCGTATTTTTCAACCGTTCCGATAAAGAAAATCGCGGGAGCCGTACTCGCGGCGGGGATCCCCGCGGAAATCTCGAACACGGCGGGAACCTTTGTCTGCAACAGTCTTCTTTACGGGGCGCTCCATTACATAAGCGTTAATTCCCTGCCGATCAGGGCGGGCTTTATTCATGTGCCGTGTATTCCGAAGCAGACAAAAGCCGCGGAAAAAAAGCCGTCCGTAATGGAGCTTGAGCGTATCGTGAAAGCGCTTGAAATTGCCGTGGGAGTGACGGCTGACTGCCTAAAATAAAAAAATTATAAATTCCTATTGACATACCGGGAAATAGGTGATAATATAGCCTCAACGCTAATTCATACTATTCAGATATGAATTAAAGGGAATAATCATCGGATATACCGTTATGCGCTGAATGACAGCGCAGTATCAGAGAAACACTCTGCGAGTATACCATTATGCGCGGGAATACAACGCGTTATCAGGGAAAGGAGCAAAAAATATGGGAAAGAAAGCATATTCGGAAAGAAATTTAAAATTTGAAACACTTCAACTGCACGTCGGACAGGAGCAGCCCGACGCGGTGACGGACGCAAGGGCGGTGCCGATTTATCAAAGCTCGTCCTATGTGTTCAGAAATTCGAGGCACGCGGCAGACCGATTCGCTCTTAGGGACGCGGGCAACATTTACGGAAGGCTCACCAATCCCACGGAGGATGTTTTTGAAAAAAGAATAGCGGCTCTCGAGGGAGGTGCGGCGGCGCTGGCGGTTGCGTCGGGCGCGGCGGCGGTTACATACACGATTCAGAACCTCGCGCTGGCAGGCGACCATATCGTGGCTGCCAAAAATATTTACGGCGGCACCTACAATCTTTTGGCGCATACGCTTGTCGATTACGGAATCGAAACGACCTTTGTGGATCCGCTCGACGTGAGCAATTTTGAAAGGGCGATAAAGGACAATACGAAGGCGGTTTACATTGAAACGCTGGGGAACCCCAATTCCGAGGTGACCGATATAGAGGAGATTGCGCGTATTGCCCATGCTCACAAAATTCCTTTGGTGGTTGACAGCACCTTTGCAACGCCGTATCTTTTAAGACCGCTTGAGTACGGCGCGGACATAGTGGTGCATTCCGCGACGAAATTTATCGGCGGACACGGAACGACGATAGGCGGCGTGATTGTGGACGGAGGAAAGTTCGACTGGAAGGAGTCGGGCAAATTCCCTCAGCTTACCGAGCCCAATCCGAGCTATCACGGAATAAGCTTTGTTGACGCGGCGGGAGCGGCGGCGTTTGTGACGAGAATCAGAGCGATTCTTCTCAGAGATACGGGAGCGACACTTTCTCCGATTCACGCGTGGATATTTTTACAGGGCTTGGAAACTCTTTCGCTCAGAGTGGAAAGGCATGTGGAGAACGCCTTGAAGGTGGTTGACTATTTGAAAAATCATCCGCAGGTCGAGGCGGTGCACCATCCGTCAATATCGGAGGACGCAGAGCAGCAGAGGCTTTACGCGAAATATTTCCCGAACGGCGGCGGTTCAATTTTCACCTTTGAAATAAAGGGCGACCAAAAGAAGGCGCAGGACTTCATTGACAATCTTGAGCTTTTCTCGTTGCTTGCGAACGTGGCGGATGTAAAATCGCTTGTGATACACCCCTATACCACGACGCATGCGGAACTTAACGAGGCGGAGCTTGCCGAGCAGGGAATCAAGCCCAATACTGTAAGGCTTTCAATCGGAACGGAGAATATAGACGATATTATCGAGGATCTTGACGAGGCGTTCAAGGCGGTTCTTTAAAAACGGAAATGCAAGGAGGAAGCTATGGGAAAAATATATAAAAGCGCGGCAGAGCTTATAGGGAAAACGCCGCTTGTGGAATTTGCAAATCTTGAGGCTGAGTACGGGCTGAATGCAAGAATTCTTGCAAAATTGGAATACTTCAACCCCGCGGGCAGCGTCAAGGACAGAGTGGCAGCCGAAATTATCGAGGACGCGGAGAAAAGCGGAAGGCTTAAGCGCGGCTCTACGATTATAGAGCCTACCTCGGGCAATACGGGAATCGGTCTTGCCTCGATTGCGGCGGCAAAGGGCTATAAGCTTGTAATAGTGCTTCCCGAAACCATGAGCGTTGAACGCCGCAACATCATTAAGGCATACGGCGCGCAAATCGTGCTTACCGAGGGCAGCAAGGGTATGCCGGGAGCCATAGCCAAGGCAAAGGAGCTTTTGGAGCAGACGCCCGACAGCATAATAGCGGGGCAGTTTGAAAATCCCGCCAACCCCAAGGCGCACAGAGAGCATACGGGACCTGAGATTTGGGAGGACACCGACGGCAAGGTCGATATATTCGTCGCGGGCGTCGGAACGGGCGGAACCGTGACGGGCGTGGGCGAATACCTCAAGGCGAAGAATCCCGACATAAAGGTTGTGGCAGTCGAGCCCTCCGCCTCTCCCGTGCTTTCGGAGGGACGAAGCGGAGCGCACAAGATTCAGGGAATCGGCGCGGGCTTTGTTCCCGAGGTTCTGAATACCGAAATTTACGACGAGATAATTCCCGTTGACAATGACGACGCATTTGCCGTGGGAAAGGAAATTGCCAAAAAAGAGGGAGTGCTTGTCGGTATCTCCTCGGGCGCGGCGGTATGGGCGGCGGCAGAGCTTGCCAAAAGACCCGAAAACGCGGGAAAGAACATTGTCGTTCTTCTTCCCGACAGCGGCGACAGGTATTATTCGACAGCTCTTTTTGCGGAGTAAATTACTTACAGGCACGCTTCGGGGCGAACCGTCAAGGGTTGCGCCGACAAACGAAAACAAGAGGCTGCGCAGCGGCAGGTGCATTCAAAAATAAATTTTAAACGGTGCCGCAATATATTTTTGTCATTTACATACAAGCAGGGCGCATAGATTTTTTATTTTCTATGCGCCCTTACGCTTTTGTTTTGATATTCATTTGTTGATTACGCTGACTGTATGACCTCAGCTTCGATCTCTTTTAATTCTTCCAATGATAATGACGGTAAATAACGTGCAATTTTTTCAATCGGTTCTTTATCCGTAAACATTCTTTCCGCGGTTTCCCTATCGGCTTCATGCCTCTCGCTTTTCCCATAGATTTTCATAATCCTTTCATCATCAAATAAACTCATCATAATTGTCACAACCTCCGTTTCCTTGCGCTCCAAATACTCTTTTAACACAGATGATGTCCTCGGTATCGCTTTCATAAATAACTTCGGCTTTTACCTCGATGTCAATAAATTTTGTTGCGATTGCGGCAATGATTAGTCCGGATCATCTCTTTTTTGGTTTTGGGCTTGGTAATTCATCATACATAGCATTAAACAAGCCGCGTAAAAAATCCTTATTATCAACTTCATCTACCAATAGCATTTCCTTAGCTCCCTCATACGGCAGCTCATGCGGAGCTGTCGGCATATAACCGATTGCTGCTTTCACAGGCTTGACAAGCAATCTGTCATCATAGATA
>JAMPDT010000156.1 GCA_023665525.1 Butyrivibrio sp.
GGTAGAACACCAGCCTTCCAAGCTGGATATGTGGGTTCGATTCCCATCACCCGCTCTCTTTTTTTGCCGCCGTGCGGCGGCTCTGCGTATACTCGCGATCGGGAATTTTATGTGAAAGCGGAGGAGCCGATAACGCCCCTCCGCTTTTTGCGTCAGAAATATATTTCATTGCCGAAAAAATCTCCGTTCGTTGCGGCGTTGAAAATCAGCGCGCTTATAAATATTATATACGCGAAAATCACGGCTACGGAAACCACTATGCCGATGATACCGCAGATTTTGCCCGCCTTGGAAAAGGAATTGTGCCGTCCGTCGTTCTGTCTGCGGAAATTCTTACTCAGGCACAGCGCGACGATGGCGGGAATAAAATTGAACGTGCATATGCTCGCGATTCCGCACGCCATCGAGGCTATCGAAAGCCCCTTGCTTGCCTTGGGCTGCGTATCGGGCGAAGTGTTCGGACCTCCGACGTACACATACTGCTCGTACTGCCCCGGCTGCGAATAGCGGACGGGCGGCGTATACGGGTTCTGCTGTGCGGGAGGCGCATACCGCGCTGCCTGCGCCTGCGCATAGGGGTCTGCCTGCGCGTATGGGTCGAAGCTTCCGCCCGAAACGGGCGGCTCTGCGCCGCCTGCCGCCTGCGGCGAATTCGCGGCAGCGGAATAAGCGTCCGCACTCGGGGCGGAATAGGTATTTATGTCGGGAGCGGAATAGGTTTTTACGCTCGGAGCGGAGCCTGTATCCGCACCGGGAGCAGAATACGAATCCCACGACGACGTCTGTCGGTGCTCGTCGCTTTTATATGTGTAATTGGTGTATTTGTCAATGTCGATATTTTCTTCCGATTTGTTGTCCATAACGGCCTCCAAAGAATTATTTTGCAATTAAAATTATATAAAACAAAAGCCGCGTTGTCAATTTATAAGTTGGATCCGCCATATCAGGAGCAGCATATTTTTGACGATCCAGTTGAGCAAAAGAAGCGCGCCGCCTGCTATCGGGTAGGCGGCGGTTATATGCAGTCCCCTGATTTTTCCCCGGCTTATGAGGCGGAGCGTTTGGCTTATGTAAAAAACAGCTCCGAGGAGCGTTCCGTATACGACAAGAGGATGGTAAACAAAGCTTTTGGCGATATTGCCGCGAAAAAGCAGACGAAAGGCGCGGGTGCCGCCGCAGCCGGGGCAGTAAATGCCGGTAAGCGCGCGGAAAACGCAGAAGCCGGGTATTAGCCCCGCGTGCTTTGCGCCGAACAGGCACAAGACAAGAAAGGGCAGAAGAAACAGCCCCAGGACATACAGGCATATGTCGCTGTCCTTATCTTTCAGCAGCGTTTTCAACGAAAATTTCCCGCTCATTCTTCGCAGTGGGAGCGTATTTCGGCAAGCTTTTGCAGAATCGGCTTTTTCATAATGGATTCGAGCTTTTCGGCTTCCCCGATAAGCGCGTCGATTTTGTCGGGCATACGGCGCCGTCTGTATTCGGCGGCGAGCAGGTAAAAATTGCGGCTAACGTCGGATTTGACGGAAATTCCGTATTCGAGGACAGTCACCGCGCCGTCGTAAAGCTCAAGCTCGATAAGCCTTGCGCCCCATTTTGCAAGAAT
Organism: Butyrivibrio sp.; assembly: GCA_023665525.1. Lineage (GTDB taxonomy): Bacteria > Bacillota > Clostridia > Lachnospirales > Lachnospiraceae > Eshraghiella. The sequence goes on from JAMPDT010000156.1 coordinate 1,607, forward strand.
ATTGACAAGTGTGATATAATTATTATCGTATTCGGTCAGCTCGGTGAGGTTGGCGGCACCGTATTCCATTTTGAGGTCGGTGTTGCTCAAGCCCCCGAGATTCAGAATGCGTTTGCCCGACAGCGCGCGGATCGTCTTTTGATATTCGCTTATTTCGTCGTCGCCCGTGTCGGACATGGGAAGCTCGGCAAGCGGCACGGCGATATAGTTGAGAAAGGTCAAGTCCTTGCGGCGGACGGTGTTCGCCTCAGCCTCCCTGTCCCAAAACTGCTGCTTGGCGCGCTCTCTGCGCCTGTCGTCCTTTTTGCGGTGATAAAATATTTCAAAGCAGAGTATCAGCACGCAAAAAAATACGGGCGGTCCTATTCTTCTTAAAAATTCGTTCATAGACAAGTTACCTCATGCGGCGGCGCCTAAGACCGCCCTGCGGAAAGGAGTAAACAATGCACAATAAAAGAAGCAGGAGAATCATAACCGTGGTCATCGCGGCGGTACTTATAATCGCAATGGTAGTCCCGATTGTGATTTCCGCTCTCAATTAAAATATACAATCAACCGCGGGCAATATCAACAAAAATCTCAAATATCTCGGATAAAACAGTTGGAATTGCCGTTGTTTTATGATAGAATATAGGCAAATTTGCGGGAGGCGGCTATGCGCGAGGGCAAGGTTTCGGGAAATATCCTTAAAAGAAGCGTGATAAACCTCACGGGGCGCAGGACGGGAATCGGCGTTGACTGCGCGGCAGTGCCTGCTTCGGGCGCTTATGCGCTTTCGGCAACGGCGGTCGGCGTTTCGGGGAACGCGGCGCTCGGAGGGCTTGCCGTATACAAGGCAGCCAACAATATTTGGGCTGCGGGGGGCGAGCTTTACGGATTCGAGGCGGCCTTTTTGCTGGGAACGGATACTGACGAGCGGGAGCTTAAGGCGCTTACCCGAAGCGTAGCCGCGGCGTGCGAAAGCTGCGGAAGCTTTCTTGCGGGAGGGCATACCGAGGTAAGCAAAAGCATAAACGGAGCCTGCGTGACGGTGACCGCAATCGGCGGCGCCGACAGAGTTATGTCCGTCAAAGGCGTAAAGCCGGGCGATGAAATAGTCGCCACAAAGTGGCAGGGACTTGAGGAAACCGCCGTCATTTTGGCGGACGGGGAGCTTCGCGCAAGGCTTTTTACGCGGTACTCGCCGCAGTATTTTGAACAGATGGAGGAATGCGCCGAATGGCTTACGGTGAGGGACGAGGCGCGCTTTGCCGTCCGCTTCGGAGCTTTTGCAATGCACGATGTGTCGGACGGAGGAATTTACGGCGCTCTTTGGGACTTCGCGGAGGGCGCGGGATACGGCTTGGAGATAGCCTCGGACAGCATTCCGTTTAGGCAGGAAACCGTTGAGATCGCCGAGTTTTTCGGCATAGACGCGTACCGTATGAAATCCTCGGGAAGTCTTTTGATTGCCGGCAAGGACGGCGCGAAGCTTGCGGCGCGGCTTTCGGAGGCGGGAATACCGTCGCGCGTAATAGGGCGCTTTACCGACAATAACGATAAAATAATCCGAAACGGTGATGAAATAAGCTATCTTGGAAGGAATTAGAGGATTGGATATGAACAGAGAAGCGATTTTGGATGTGCTTGAAAAAAACAGCAGAATAGATTTGGCGGATTTGGCGCTTATGCTCGGAGAAAGCGAGGCGGCGGTCGCGAACGAGGTCGCGGATATGGAGAAGGAGCATATAATCTGCGGCTACCATACGCTTATTAATTGGGATAAAACGAGCAGGGAAAAGGTTACCGCGCTTATAGAGGTGAAGGTTACGCCGCAGCGCGGCAACGGCTTCGACGCCATAGCCGAAAGAATATATAATTACAACGAGGTTCACGCGCTCTATCTTATGTCGGGCAATTTTGACCTGACCGTCATCATAGAGGGCAGGACGATGAAGGACGTGGCTCTTTTTGTCGCGAACAAGCTTTCCTCTCTTGAGTCCGTGTTAAGCACCTCGACGCACTTCGTTCTCAAAAAATATAAGGACCACGGGACGGCGCTGGACGTTTCGCGCGACGACGAAAGGATGTCGGTTTCACCATGAGAAATCCTTTATCTGATAAAATAGTTACAATTCAGCCCTCGGGCATACGGAAATTTTTTGATATAGTGAGCGAAATGAAGGACGCGATCTCTCTCGGTGTCGGCGAGCCGGATTTTGACACGCCGTGGAGAATAAGGGAGGAGGGAATCTATTCGCTCGAAAAGGGAAGAACCTATTACACGAGCAATTCGGGGCTTAAGGAACTCAGGGAGGAGATAAGCGGCTACTTAAACAGGCATTACGGGCTTTCCTATGAGCCTGACGGAGAAATTTTTGTCACGGTCGGCGGAAGCGAGGCGATTGACCTTGCGTTCAGGGCTATGCTCAATCCCGGCGACGAGGTTATAATTCCACAGCCCAGCTACGTTTCGTACTTTCCGTGCGCGGTGCTGGCTGACGGCGTTCCCGTGATCGTGAACCTGCGTGAAAAAGACGAATTTAAGCTGACGGCGCAGGAGCTTTTGGACGCGGTTACGCCCAAAACCAAAATACTCGTGCTTCCGTTTCCCAATAATCCCACGGGCGCGGTGATGACAGAGCCCGAGCTGGAGGAGATAGCGAGAGTATGCATAGAAAAGGACATTTTCGTACTGTCCGACGAGATATATTCGGAGCTTACATACGGGGGCAGGCACTGCTCGATCGCGTCGATAGAGGGCATGCGGGAGCGCACCGTGGTAATAAACGGCTTTTCAAAGTCGCACGCCATGACGGGCTGGAGGCTCGGCTATGCCTGCGCGCCCAAGACGATACTCACTCAAATGGTCAAGATACATCAGTTCGCGATAATGTGCGCGCCCACCAACAGCCAGTACGCGGCAGTGGAGGGACTGCGCGGCTGCGACGGGGAGGTCGCCAAAATGCGCGAGGAGTATGACGGGCGGCGGCGGTTTATGCTTGGCAGGCTTCGCGGAATGGGGCTTAAAT
>JAMPDT010000157.1 GCA_023665525.1 Butyrivibrio sp.
GTAAATTGCCATTCCCGCCGTAACCGAGCCGCCCGGACTGTTGATATAAAGATGTATATCCTTTCCGGGATCCTCCGATTCAAGGAAAAGAAGCTGCGCTACAACTATGCTCGCCGACGCGTCGCTTACCTCCTCGCCGAGAAAAATAATCCTGTCTTTAAGAAGCCTCGAATAGATGTCATATGACCGCTCTCCGCGGCTCGTCTGTTCAACGACATAAGGCACTAAGCTCATACTATACCTCCTTAATTTCGCCGCGCGCTCCGCGCGCGGGCGTAACTTGCTTCAATAAACTATTCCGCCTTTGCGGGAGCTGTTTCAACAGCCTTTTCGGCTATAAGCTCCGCCGCCTTCTGAACCGCAAGGTCGCCGCGGATCTGCTCCTTCTCAGCTTCTCCGAGCATTTCCTTGACCTTGTCCGCTTCCATCTTGTACATCTCCGCCATTCTTGCGATTTCTTCTTCGTAATCCTTATCGCTGACCTCGATGTTTTCCGCCTTAACAACCGCCTCAAGAACAAGGCTGTTCCGTATTCTTGTTTCCGCCTCGGGCTTTAAGCTGTCCATAAACGCCTGAGGGTCGGAGCCCGTATATTGGAGATACTGCTCTATCGAAAGTCCCTGCATCTGGAACCTCTGAGCCATCTCGTTTACCATATTGCTGACCTGAGCCTTAATCATAGCCTCGGGAATATCCATGGAAGCGTTGGCAACCGCCTTTGCGACCGCCTTGGAGCGCTTCTCGTTCTTTGCCTCTTCCTTCTTTTTCTCGGTAAGCTGCTTCTTTACGTCCGCCTTGTAGTCCGAAAGCGTGTCGAACTCGGATACCTCCTTGGCGAACTCGTCGTCAAGCTTGGGAAGCTCCTTAACCTTGATTTCCTTGACCGTTACCTTAAAGAGCGCGGGCTTTCCGGCAAGCTCCGCCGCCTGATAATTTTCGGGGAAGGTTACGTTTACCTCAACCTCGCTGCCGATTTTCGCTCCGATAAGCTGTTCCTCAAAATTATCTATAAAGGAATGCGAGCCGATTGTGAGCGGATAATCCGTTCCCTTTCCGCCCTCGAACGCCTCTCCGTCAACAAAGCCCTCAAAATCAATAACCGTCTGATCCTTGTCCTTAACCGCCCTGTCAGTGACGCTTACTAGCCTTGAGTTCTGCTCCCTTACTCTTTCAAGCTCCGCCTTAACGTCGTCGGCAGTAACCTTTGTTTCGGTCTTTTCTACTTCAACCCCGAGATACTCGCCGAGCTGTACCTCCGGCTTAAGCGCAACCTCCGCCGTAAAAATAAACGGCTTTCCCTTTTCAATCTGAACAAGGTCGATTTCGGGCTGCGCAACTATTTCGAGCCCGCTCTCCTCGGCTGCCTTTGAATACTCGTTCGGTATAAGAATATTGGCGGCGTCCTCGTAAAATATTCCGGCTCCGTATATTTTTTCTATCATGGCGCGCGGCGCCTTTCCCTTTCTGAAGCCGTTAATCGCAATCTTACCCTTTTGCTTTTCATATGCCTTTTGGAGCGCCTTTTCAAGCTCCTCGGCGGGAACCTCAACGGTAATCTTTGCCATATTTTTCTCTAAATTTTCTACTGTAAAACTCATTTTACAAATTTCCTCCTTACGATTAACAGACCGACGCCTTACCGCGCAGCGGTCATACAGTGGAGATTATACCATAGGTTTTTCGCAAATGTCAATAAATGTAAGGAATTTGCCGCGCCAAACCGCAATTTGCTTGACCTTGCCATAAATATTATAATATAATTAAAAAAATAATCGCAGAATTTTTACAAACTTTACAAACGGAGGTAACACCATGTCAACCATCATCTGCCCTGTATGCCAAAAGGAAATTCTCGCCGAGGCGGATTTTTGCCAAGGCTGCGGAACTCGAATCATCAAACAGGCGTACATATACAACCAGGCCAAGCCCGCCCCCTCTGCCGCGCGCTCGGGCTGCGGCTTCGCGATAGCGGGCTTTTTGCTTGCAATAGCGGCGCTCGGCTTCTACGCCAACACCCCTGTGCTTACCGTACTTCTGTCCATACTGGGCATTATTTTCAACGCAATAGGTATGCCCAAAAGAAGAAGGCTTCACGGGCTTGCAATAGCGGGCTTTGTCTTAAGCCTGCTCACTCTTATTACGTCGCCTCTTGCGTTCATATATTCCTGCGTCACAAATATATGATGAGATGGGAATAGCGGGAGTAAGGGGCTGACACCCTAATGCGGCTCACAAATCAGAAGCGCACGGAAAATCCGTGCGCTCTTTTTTACCAATCCCATAATTATTCCGACTGCAATTCTTCAAACGAAGCTTCTGTCTGTTTCTCCATAACAAACGCCGATTTATTCAACGGCAAACTCGCTGCCGCCGATGTAAACCGCCCTGACGTTTTCGGCGTCGATCTGCCCGTCCTCCAAAAACCACGCCCACATCACGTTTTGTTCAGCCAAACAATACTCGTATTTGGGAGATACCGTACCGTCCTTATAAAGCACCTGTACATATGAATCGTAATATCCGCTTTCGCCCCTCGACTCCGAGGAGATTATCTTCTGCATTATTTCTTCCTCAGTCAGGCTGTTGCTTGATTTAAGCCTGCATTCAATCCGTATGTTAAAATCCGTCAGCGTAATCTTCTTAATTTTGTATTCAGCGTCGAATACATTTACCGTCTTTTCTTCCTTCGGTTCAATCTCCAGTATCCGTGCGGATACGTTTTTCACAGGTATACCTGTTTCCCATACCCCAAACGGCTCTTCATACTCATCTCCGTAATAAAGCTCCGATATTTTCAGTTCAATCGAATCTTTATATTCCCGCATCGGCAAATAAATGGCTCCTTTAACGGCTCCCTCTTTGTCAAAATCACTGTCTATATGGTATGGTCCGTCCCTCCATTCATCGGACGACACATTAAATACCGGCATATTTCTGCCGTCACAGCCCGAAATTGTAAACGGAATATATGCAAAGTCTCCGTAAAACAACGCGTTTTCATATTCAAAGGTGATTCCGCTGTTTACAGCCGCAGCGCCCAAAGCCGCTCCGTCCGTGTTCAGCCTTCCGCTCATATCAAAAACGCTCTGCTTCTCGCTGCCGTCAATAAGCCCTGCCGCGTCCTCAGACGTACTGCTCCGCCTTGTACATGAGCATAAAATCAAAGCGGATAATAACAGAAAAATAAGACATACTCTTTTCATAACACTCACCTCAATTAAAATTTTTATTTATAAAAAGTCAATGTCCCTATATCATACGGAGAATATGACGCATTGTGCTTATACAATCCCGACCTTCCCCATTTTGACTTAACCACCAATCCTATTCCCTGCTCTAGGCTAGACCGATTGGTCGAGCTTTGAGAGTATACAATCGCGGAATGAACAAAATCACCGTACGTATCCGTATATCGAACCTTCGCTCCGACGATATTGCTAAAATTTGAAACAGAAGAATAACTGCCGTCTGTAATATATAACATCGCTTGCGACGGCTCCATCCAACATGTATTATTTAACGATGTGCTATACCATGCATATGAATGGCAATTATAATGTGCCGTTGCTGTGCCAAGACGCTCTGCGTTAGGGTATGCCGCGTCCATCTGCTTATTAATATAAGAAGCCGCGTATGAGCTTACAAACTCGTATTGAGTCAGTGTCATTGCTGTTCCTTTTGGAGTATACACTGTTTTAGTCCCGACTTTTTTCACATTTATTGATATATCCGGATCTATAACATCCCTGCTAGGCACACTCTTGCTCATGCCATTCAAAGAATTTTCAATACTTAAATCGTGCAGATAATCAAATGAAATACATCCCTCAGACACCAAACCGTCATCGGATAAGCTCTTAATTTGTTTATACACATTCATTATTTTTTTTGAATCATCATAGCTGATGTAATTTTGTTTTTGATATGTGTAATCAATTAACGCCATGCAATAATCACATTTCAATCCAAAATCTTCATCAAGTTTTCGTGCCGTTTCTTTATCGGAAATATTCTCCAAGTAAAGACATATGCCATTTATTGTATCGCTTCTTTTCAGTAACTCATCAAGACCGTCAAAATGTCTTCTAAGCGATTCCAGTCCTTGCTCCATGCTATCATAAGCGTAAACATTTATCATAAGCGGATAATCCGCTACCGCTTCAGCCAATTCCGCTGTGCTCATATCTTTAAGTATTTCTATGTCAATTTGACACGCATCATACATTTCTTCTGTGGTTTGAAAATTACTCCATTCGGGATCATTCGGAGTAATTTGATAATATACCAAGTCTTTGGTATCCTTTTCATACCCCGCATATGTGTTTACGCCTATGCTAAAACAAATAATAATTGCTATTGAAGCAACGGCAGTTATTGACGCTAGAAAGCGTAAATTTTTCTTATTTTTCATCGTTCAATTCCTCCCAAAAATTATTCATAATATTTTTGATTTGCACTTTGCAGTGCTTCATCTTCCGCGTATAATAATATTGTACCATTATTTCAATGTATGTCAATGGTATTTCACTTTATAATTATTAAATTCTCAAAATTCTCTCGCTGCATTAGACGCCAATATAAAAA
>JAMPDT010000158.1 GCA_023665525.1 Butyrivibrio sp.
GAACCTGCAACAACTCGGTTAACAGCCGAGTGCTCTACCATTGAGCTATCAGGGATTATCTGACTGACAAAAGTCATTTTAACACAATGTCATAATGATTGCAAGAGTTATTTTGGCAAAACCGCAGCCCTTTATACACGGTATCGGGGCTGCGGCTTTATTCGTCGTTCGTCCGTGCTGTTCCCGCGAAGCGCGTCGCCTGCGGCGGCGGATTATCTGCAAGAATTGCGGTACTGTACGGGCGTCATATCGAACATTTTTTTGAACTGACGGTTGAAATGCTCCACATTTTGGTAGCCGACCGCAAGGGCGATATTCTCAACCGTCATATTGCCGTTTTTGAGAAGCACCTTAGCCTTTTTCATACGCACATAGGTTACGTGCTCCCCGAAGGTCTTGCCCGACTTATCCTTTATAAACTTGGAAATATACGGCTCGGACAGATGGAATTTGGCGGCGAGCGTTTCAAGCGTCACGCTCTGATAATTGTTCTGTATATAGTTAATTATAGCCATAAGGCGGTCGTCCTTGCCCGCGCCGTCGTTACCGACTGCGGGCAGCTTGTTGACCGCAACCGTAAGCGCGTGTATTGACGCCTTGATTATATCCTCGTCCATGCCCGCGCCCCAGTACATTCTGCCGCCGCAGGTTATGCCCACGTACGCCATTGCCTTTGAGGACGAGCCGTGCGAAAGAGCGTGCTCCTCGTACACGGAAAGCTCGTAGCTTATGCCGAAATACTGCTTTATCGTATTGCTCACGGCGTCAAGACGTCCGTTTCCGTTGGCGTCCACGATTGTCTTTTTCTCGCCGCAGGAAATGGTCACCTCCGCCATAATTCCGTCGTTCTGCTTGAAATGACACTCCGATATTTTAAAATAGGGCGAATACTCGATGTAATTGTTTTCAAAAATCTCGTAAACCCATCTGGGCGAAAGCTCCTTGTGCTCCTCGTCGGACACCTGCTTGACCGCGTAGCCGACCTCCTCGCGCATTTTCTCGGGAAGGGAAATGCTGAAATTGGTCTTGAGAATGTAGCTTACGCCGCCCTTGCCCGACTGGCTGTTAATCCTGATAACGTCGGCGTCGTAGGTTCTTCCGACATCCACAGGGTCAATCGGCAGATAGGGAACCGTCCATTCCTTAAGCTTCTTATCCTCGCGCCACGCCATACCCTTGGCGATTGCGTCCTGATGAGAGCCGGAAAACGCCGTGAACACCAAATCTCCCGCATAGGGCTGTCTGTCATAAACGTGCATTCGCGTGAGACGCTCGTATTTTTCCCTTATTGCGGGCATATCCGAAAACTCAAGCTGCGGGTCCAGCCCGTGTGAAAACATATTCATGGCGAGGGTGATTATATCGACATTTCCCGTTCTCTCACCGTTGCCGAAAAGCGTTCCCTCTATTCTGTCCGCTCCCGCCAAAAGACCAAGCTCCGCGTCGCACACGCCGCTGCCCCTGTCGTTGTGGGGGTGCAGGCTCAAAACCACATTGTCCCTGTACTTAAGGTTTTTGCTCACATACTCAATCTGCGTCGCAAAAACATGGGGCATTGCGGTTTCGACTGTGGCGGGGATATTTATTATCGCCTTGTTATCCGCAGTCGGCTGCCACACGTCAAGCACGGCGTTGCACACCTCGACGGCATACTCCACCTCCGTCCCGTGAAAGCTCTCGGGGCTGTACTCAAACGAAAAATCGCCGTCGGTTTCGGAGGCGAGCCTTTTGAGCAGCCTTGCGCCGTCCACGGCAAGCTGCTTGATCTGCTCCTTATCCTTTTTGAATACCTGCTCCCTCTGCGCCACCGAGGTCGAATTATACAAATGTATGACCGCGTGCGGAGCGCCCTTGACCGCCTCGAAGGTTTTTTTGATAATATGCTCCCTCGCCTGAGTGAGCACCTGAACCGTCACGTCGTCGGGTATCATATCGCGCTCAATCAGGGTCCTCATAAAGGTATACTCCGTTTCCGACGCGGCGGGAAAGCCTACCTCTATTTCCTTAAAGCCCACGTCCACGAGCATTTTGAAAAATTCCGTTTTTTCCTCAAGGCTCATCGGCTCGATAAGCGCCTGGTTCCCGTCCCTTAAATCCACCGAGCACCAAATCGGCGGCTTTTCTATATGATCCTTTTTTGCCCAGTCGTACTCGCACACGGGCGGCATAAAATACTGTCTTATATATTTGTCCGCATTTTTCATTCTATTACTGCTCCTCAGAGATTGAATAGTGAAATAATATCATATTTGTTGATGTTTTTAAATGATTAAATTTAATCATATTTGTTGATGTTTTTTAGCGCGACATATATTCGTAATAATCCGAGTCGCTGGCAAAAAGCATATATCTTCCGTCAACAAATCCCATATAACCGTCCGCTACATAGTAACCCTTCATAGTATCACTCCTTGTATAAGCTCATTTCCTTGCTGCAATGAAATAATACCTGATTTCAAGTCCCATAAAACGGACTGTGATTATAATTTACGCGGCGTTATGCACACGTCCGCTCAAATTTCGGGCAGCCACACGCGCATTTGGTTCAGTCCCCTGTTCGCCCACGCGTAGTAGGGTACCATCGTTATTTCGCAGGGAACGCGTTTCGGTCTGACGTACGAATAAAGACCGTTCGAGCTCACGGTTTTAAAGCCGTCCGCATAAAGCTTCCTGATTCCGCAAAGCTCGTCGGGCAGATATTCGCCCGCCCTTATTTCGCCGTCGGCGCTAAGACAGAGCGAAAGCACGTCGCCGCCGTTGTCGGCGCCCTCGGCGCAGTAAACCAGCGGTCCCCGCGAAACAGCCGCCTTATTGCTGTCGTCGCTTATGTTTGCATTCGCATATACGCGCTTCGCGCTCATATCAAATTCGACGTCTATCACATCGGAATCCGAAAAGGGTCCCTCAATGTAAGCGTAACCGTTTTGCACGGAATACTCGGCAGGCGCGCCGTTTTTATCAATGCGCGTGTGTCCGCTCCAGTCGGGCAGGCGCAGCGCGAGCCGCATATTTATGCCTCCGAGCGAGCCTTCAAAGCAATAGCGCACCCTGCCGTCATACGGCAGTCCCGATTTCACGGTTACTTTGCCTCCGAGCTTATCTCCGAGGTCAAGCGTTCCCCCGATAAAAAGATTGCTGTAAACGGTACCGCCGTCCATTGTCCAAGCATACTCCGCGACCGAGGGCAGGAGCCTCGCGACATTGGGCGGACAGCAGGCGCAGGAAAACCATTTCGGGCGCACGGGCAGCGTGTGAGGGTGCGACCTTGCCTTGCCGGATATTCCCGGCAGCGCCTCAAGCGGATTCACATAGAAAAATTTCGTGCCGTCAAGCTCCATTCCCGCCAAAACGCAGTTGTAAAGCGCGCGCTCCATAACGTCGGCGTATTTGGCGTTATGCTCAAGCTTAAGCATTCTTCCCGCAAAAAAGATAAGTCCGATGGCGGCGCAGGTTTCGCCGTAAGCCGAGCTGTTGGGCAGATGATAGTCCTCGGTAAACGCTTCGCCCTCGTATGCCGAGCCTATCGCGCCCGTTATATACATACGGCAGCCCGTTATGCTGTCCCAAAGCCTTTTGCAGGCGTCCGCAAGCGTCGTATCGCCGCTTTCAAGCGCCGCCTCCGCCATTCCCGCGTACAGATAAACAGCCCTGACCGCGTGCCCGACAGCCTTTGTCTGCTCCCTCACGGGCGCGTGGCTTTGGTTGTACTCCGTATCCCACGGATTGTTGCCCCAAACCGTCCATTGGCATTCTTCGCGTTCCTTTGCAAAATAATCCCCCTCAGAGCCGCGAACGTTTATAAAATGAAGCGCAAGCTCCTTATATTTTTCTTCGCCCGTACAGCGGTAAAGGCGCATAAGCGCAAGCTCGATTTCGGGGTGTCCCGACCAGCCGCCCGCGCCCTCGGCAATAAAATGCTCATATATATGGTCCGCCATTTTGCACATAATCTCAAGAAGTCTTTTTTTGCCCGTGCATTCCGCATAGGCGACCGCCGCCTCGATCATATGACCCGCACAGTAAAGCTCGTGCGCCTCGCAGAGGTTCGTCCATCTCCTGCCCGGCTCCTTTACGGTAAAATATGTATTGAGATAGCCGTCCTCATGCTGCGTGCTCCCGATAAGCTCAATAACCTCGTCGCAGCGCTTTTCAAGCTCCGCGTCGGGATACATAAGCAGGGAATAGGCGGCGCCCTCAAGCCACTTGGCTATGTCGCTGTCCTGAAAAACCATTCCGTAAAACTCTCCGTCGCAGCGTCCTTCCCTAAGCATCTGCGCCGCCATTCTGAAATTCTCGATACAGTGGCTTTTTTCGGCACCCTCTATCATATCGTTGAGCGCCTTCTCCTGATAGGGAAGAACCCTATCCTTGACAAGCCTTTCGTACCTGCCGAAAAAGAAGTCCTCAATTTTAAAACGTTTAACCATATCCAAATCGCTCATTTCTCAATCCTCGTATTATTAAATAGTAGTATTTATGAATCCCTCTCCAGGGATAAGTGCTATACTGTTAGAGATACTGTGGATTGGTTTCTCAATCATACCACACAGATGGTTCAATGGAGGCTC
>JAMPDT010000159.1 GCA_023665525.1 Butyrivibrio sp.
CTCTTTTGTGTTTTGAGTATATTATACACGGGTTTACGGGGAAATGCAATCCGTGCAATAAACTTGCGGATTCCGAAGCTTCGCGGCGCAGCGCTATCGGGAATACCAATAGTCGTAAATTAACTTCGCCGCCTCCGCCGCGCTGGTATCGCGTCCGGGACCGCCCTCTATAAGCACGGTAACCGATATTTCGGGGCTGTCGCAGGGAGAAAAGCTGACGAAAAACGAATGCTCATAGCCCTGTGTCCCGTACTGGGCAGTGCCCGATTTGCAGGCAACGCCGTACTCACTGCCGCCGAAAAGCCATTCAAAGCTCGACTGTCCCACTCCCATCATGGCGTCCTTAAGAATTTCGGCTTCCTCCTCCGTCATAAGCCGCCCGTACTCCTCGGGTCTGAAGCTTTTTACCGTGACGCCGTTTACGCTCTCCACCCTGTCGGCAATATAGGGCTTCATAAGAACCCCGCCGTTTGCAATCGCGTTCGAGATCATAGCCAAATGCATGGGCGTTACAAGCGTGCGTCCCTGCCCGAAGGCGGTTTGCGCAATTTCCCATTCGCCGCTTTCGTGATCGAGCGCAAAGCTGCTTTCGCTGTACTCCATATCAAGCGGGAGCTTTGAATTAAACAAAAGCTTCTGAGCCGTGTCCCGATAGCCGTCAATATCAAGGCTTAAGCCCATATTTATAAAAGAGGTGTTGCACGAATCCACTATGGACTGCCTAAGGTCAACCTCTCCGTGCGACGCGCCGAAGGCGCAGCTTATGGTATGACCGTCCAAATCGTAAACATTGGCGCAGGTATATTTGTAGCGTTCAAAGCTGTCGGGGTTCTGCCTTATATACGCGAGAGCCGTCACAAGCTTAAAGGTGGAGCCGGGCGGATAAAGCCCCTGCGTCGCGCGGTTTATGAGAACCGAATCGGCGTTCTCCGCCGTAATTTCGTCCCAATCCGCCGCTAGCGTATTCGGGTTGAAATCGGGCTTTGACACCATGGCGAGTATTCTGCCCGTCGAGGGCTCCGTCACGACGACAGCTCCGCGGTTGCCTCCCAAGGCGTCGCACGCCGCCTGCTGCAAGCCCGAATCGAGCGTCGTGACCAAGGTATCGCCCATGCTTTTTTCACCCGTAATGTCATTGACAAGTTGCTCGAAGGGGTTCTGATTGCTTGTAAGCATATAGTAACAGTCCCTGCTCTCAATGCCGTAGCCGCCGTTGTTTATATAGCCGACGGCATGGGCGAAAAGATTGTTGTACGGGTAATATCTTATGTCGCCGCCCTCCGAATCCTTTGCGGTTTCGGCTATTACGTTGCCGTCGGCGCTTACGATCCGTCCCCTCGTTATTTTTTCCGAAAGAATCCCCTGTCTTTTATTATACGGATTGTTGATAACCTCATCAGCTCTGACTATGTTAAAATAAACCATATATCCGATCAATCCTGCAAATGCCGCAAGAAAAATACAGGTCGTAACAAATATTCCGCGGTTCGCCGCCCTTACGCCTTTACGCCTCCCCGTTTTTTTCTTCTCCATTCTCCTCATTCTCCTTTACAAGTATAAAAACCGACTGGACCACTGCGAACATAATAAGCGAGCAGAGTATCGAGCTGCCGCCGTAGCTCACAAACGGAAGCGTCACGCCCGTGAGCGGTATGAATTTCGTCACTCCCCCGATCGTCAGAAAGCACTGGAAAATATAAAGCACGCCGAAGCCGACGGCAATCAGCTTATAAAACATATCGCGGCTTTGGGAGGCGATTTTCATTATTCCGATAAAGCAGGAAAAGCATACGAGTATGACGCATATCGCGAAAAGCATACCGTATTCCTCCGATATTGCCGCAAAAACAAAATCCTTGACCGCCACGGGGATTTTGCCCGGAAGCCCCTGATAAAGCCCCATTCCGAACCAACCGCCCGTACCGATGGCAAAAAGCGACTGCGTGATCTGATAGCCGCCGCCGTCGATTATGCTCCACGGATCGCGCCAGCCCGCCACCCTTGTTTTTACATGGGAAAAGAAATTGCAGGCAAAAACCGCCGCGGCAAAGCCTGCAAGCGTCCCCGCGATAATGTACCTTATCTGCCCCGTTCCCACATAAAGCATTGCAAGATATACGACGAAAAAAATCAGCGCCGCTCCGAGATCGTTCGAGACGGCGAGCACAAGCACATGAGCCGCCGCGACGACCGCCGATACTGCCACATTTTTGAAGCTCTGCGCCCTCGTCAGTACAGCCGCCGCAAAAAGCACATAGATGAGCTTTACAAATTCCGAGGGCTGAAAGGAAAAGCCCGCGATGTCAACGGAAATATTGGCTCCCCACGTTGTTTTGCCCAAAACAAGCGTCACGCCCAGCAGAGCGATTCCGACAGCCGCAAGGAAATACCTCGATTTAATGAGGAAGCCTCTTTTTCGCATAAACGGCGGAACAAAAAAAGCGACGGCAGTCCCGACAAGCACTATCACGAACTGCTTGAAGGCGTTGGCGGGAGAAAGCCTCAGCACCATTATAAAGCCGAGAGCCAAAAGCATTTCCGTATTGTTTGTAAGCAGCCTTGAGCTGTTCGGGTGGATAAGTCCGTACAACGGCGCCAGCAGAGCCAGATATACAAACTCCAAAGCGAAAAATACCACGGAATTAACCGAGGGATTATAATATATTATTATAGCGGAGGAAATCGAAAATATAAGCAGCGTCAGAATGCTTTGCAGCAGATATTTTCCCCGAAGCCTGTCCGCGCGCCGCCCTGCGTTTACCGAAAAGCACAGATAAGCGTAAATAAGCATCAAAAAAATCAATACGTACTTGGATAATCTAAGCAATACTCTTACCATTATTTATTCTACCCCGCGGCTGAAATGCCCTCTGGTAAAGCCGACGCTTGACGCCTCCCCCTGAGCAAATTCCGTTCTTGCGCCCATGCGCGCGGCGCGCACCGCCTCGCGCACCTGCTCCCCCGTTTCGTCGGCAAATGCCAAGCCCAACCGGTCGGGCGCAAGCCTTTTAATCTCCGATACCCTGTCCGTCAGCACCGTAGGCACGCTGTTGTAAAGGATATTGTAGCAGTATTTGCAGCAGCAAAGGTACTTAAGCTTTGCTCCCTTCCTGTCCCTCAATACCCCGAAGGAGGCTTTCGGCGCATGGCATTTGCCGAGCGTTTTGTCTATGCAGCCCGCGCTTATCATAAGCGGCGTTCGCATATAAACCATAAGCTCCCGCCCGACGGGCGAGGCAAGTCCCGCAAGCTCCGCCGCGTTAAGCTCTGCGGAGCATACGATTTCCGAATAGCCCTGCTCAAAAAGCGCCCGTACCGCCTCGTCATTGAACGCGTATACCGTGTAATCCGCCGAAAAAAGCCCCTCAAATCCGTTTTTTCGCAGATATTCGTATTCTGCCGGGTTTCTTATAAGAAATCCGTCAAATTCAAGCTTTCGTAAGAATTCGGTTTTGTCCTCTATAAAAGAAGTCCTTCCCTCTCTCATTATCCGAGGCATCGCAAGAAAGCATTCCGCGCCCGCCTCGGCGCAAAGCCCGCGCACCCTCGCCGTCTCCTCAAGGCTCATAAGCTCGGTTTCCGCGCATATTCTGTCCGCGCCCTCCGAAAGCGCCGCCTGCGCCTGCTCGACCGTCATCGCCCGCACCGATATTTTACAGCCGCCTCCGCTGCCCTCTGATACCGCGCCCGCTCCGTCTGCCCCGCTCCTTGCACATCTGCCGCCGTCCAAGTCCGCATACTGTCCCGAGAGGGGCTTCGCGGCGGCGCGTCTGAACGCGGCGAGCCTTGCCTCGCTTAACGCCTCCGCCGCCCGCCGTCTAAGCCCGTTAAGAGCCTTATTCGGCATAAAAACACTCTCGTCCGCCTCAATTTCAAGGCTTTCCGCCTCGTAATCCGTATTCCCGAATCTGCATATCTGCTTTGCTATATCCTCCCTCGAAAGCGGGCAGCCAAGCGCCCTTTCCGCACGCTCCCCGCTGACGCTCACGCAGTTTCCCTCGCTGTCCGACAGTGACATTATAGCAGCTTTTCCCTCAAAAAGCTTTACGGAAACCTTAATTTTTTCTTTCAGATTCTTACCGATATATTGCAATTTTATTAAATTCTCATACTCCGCCTTCTGCGCCTGCGACTTGTCGGATTTATCGGCATCGGCAATCATATCCGCCCCGTTATGCATAAAAAAGAAGCCCTTCGTCATTCCTCCCCTGTCAAAAAGCAGAAGCAGCCTTTTAAGGTCGTCCTCCTCCACGGAATAGGCTTCTCCCGACAGGTACATATCGACGTACCTGCGGTAAATTGAGGTCACGCCCGCCGCGTATTCCGCGCTTTTCATACGCCCCTCTATCTTGAGGGAATACACGCCCGCGTCAAGCAGCTTCGGCAGAATTTCAAGCGCGCACAAATCCTTAAGGCTTAAGAGCGCCCGCCTTTCGCCCTTTGCCTCGTACATAAGCCTGCATGTCCCCGCGCATCTCCCGCGGTTGCCGCTGCGCCCTCCAAGGAAGCTGCTTATAAGGCACTGTCCCGAATATGAATAGCAGAGCGCGCCGTGTACG
>JAMPDT010000015.1 GCA_023665525.1 Butyrivibrio sp.
ATTACTGGATTAGAGCTTTGATATGGTAAAAACTTGGGAAGCCGGACTAAAATCAAAAAAAGAAAAGCGGCTGTCATCCGCTTTCCCTCATCAAGATAATTTGTTTTGAAACCTTAAATAATTATAGCAGATTTCGAGCTATAAATCAAGGGGGCTGTGTATGTCAGCGCCGAAATTACCAAACTTACAGGAAGGGAAACTTATAAAGGATATTGATTTTCAAATCCTCATGTGCAAAGAAAAAATAAGGAACCACAGAAAGAGTATCGAAAAAATCAAAAGAATGTCTGGGATGTATGGACCGTCAGGAATCGGAGTCATAAGATATTCGGATATGCCTAAGTCCGGCTTTTCTCATATGGAATTTCCGAACGCAGTACAGGCGATTGCCAAGGACGAGGAGTACATTGAGCGGGAACTGTCAGATATAAAATCATTGCGCCGTCGCCGTTGCAACTTATTAAGGGCAGCTTCGGCATTGGAAGGATTGGAGCAACTCATATTTATTTACCGTGTTATATTTTCAATGACACAAAATAGGGCAGCCGAAGTTATCGGAATATCAGAGCGTCAGCTTCAGCGGATAGAGAAGCAGATGAAGGAAAATTCGAGAGTTTTTGAACTGTAAAAAGTCAAATTTTTTGATTCACTTTTTGTTGTATTTTTTTGAGTACAATCCAACAAGAAATTCAGTAAAATCAAGGCTTTCGGTAAAAATGGGATGTCGTGTTTTATGTCGTGAAATATGTCGTGGAAATGTCGTGTTAAGTGTGCTATAATGTGTATTAGTGAAAAGTGTGTGAAGCGGTCATGTGAAAACGTGACCGTTTCTTTTTATGCGGGGTGAAAAGCATGAATACAGTTGAGCCAATCCGCGACATCAATACCGTACTGGACATAGCGGACTATCTCAAAATCAGGAATCCGCGCGATTATGTAATGTTTATGTTCGGCATATATTCCGGCTTGAGGATATGCGACATTCTGCAATTCCGTGTCCGCGATGTTCGGGACAAGGATTTCATATCGCGGCGGGAAAAGAAAACCAAAAAAGAAAAACGGTTCCCAATTAACAGGGAACTTAAAAAAATTCTTGCGGATTACATAAGAGATAAAAGAGATTATGAATATCTTTTCAGGAATCCGCATGAGCCGAACAAAGCAATCACAAGACAGCAGGCGTATAACATTCTGTCCAATGCGGGAAGGAAGTTCGGGCTGGACAGCATCGGGACGCATACGCTCCGAAAGACCTTTGGCTATCACCTGTACAAGCAGACCAATGATGCGGCGTTGCTTATGGATATTTTTAATCACTCCGACATACATATCACGCTGCGCTATATAGGCGTCAATCAAGACTGCAAGGATAAGGCGTACAAAAATCTGTCGTTTAAGCGGTAGATTTTATAAGCATAAAAAGTAAGAGCGAATCGGAACGCTCTTTTTTTATTGCCTCAGCACTTGACATATTAAAAAACTGTCAAATGCCGGGTATAATTTTTGAGCGCATTAATTAGTAGATTTTCATCAAGGTCGAATTTTACAAAATACTAGATATGTCAAGAGGACAAAAGAAAAAAAGTTTACTGATAGTGAATAATCGCGCAGATTTTCCCAAATAAAAATAGGTTCTTTCAGGATTTATTTTCAGTTTGCGGGTGCAAAAGGCGCGATTCTTGCCTAGGCACAGAAAAATTTTATTGAAAATTACCATTTCCGAAAGGGATATATAAATATGGCTAAAATTGATGATAATGCGGCGGACAGCATTAAGACAACCGACATAAGCGCTATAACGGTCAACAGCGCGGCGCTTGAAAAGATTATCGGGGTATCTGACAGGCGCATAAGACAGCTTGCGGAGGAAAATATTATTGTCCGGGCGGCGAAAGGCCGCTACAAGCTCATGGAATCCATTACAAATTATATACTTACGCTTAAGGTTTCGATGGAAGCGGCTGGATATGACACGCCTGACGGAGGGCTTGACCTTGAAAATGAAAAAGCAATACATGAAAGGGTTAAGCGCCATATATCCGAATTAAAGCTAAAGACCATGACGGGAGAAGTACATAAGTCCGAGGATGTTGAGCGGGTAATGACAGATATGCTTGTGGCGATGAAAACAAAGCTGCTGTCGCTCCCCGCGAAACTGGCGCCTATGCTCGTATCAAGAAATGATATAGATTATGTCCGCGAGGCTATTATGCGGGAAGTCCTTGAGGTGCTTGATGAGCTTAAAGACTACAACCCTAAAGAATTTTATACGGATAACGCAGTTACAACCGAAGAAACGGAGGAAAATGTTGAATATGAGTAAAAAACAGGTCGAGGCAAGAACCCTAAACTTGTTCAGGCGGATTGCCAAAATCTTATCTCCGCCGCCTAAGCTGACGGTCAGCCAGTGGGCGGACAGTTACAGGAGGCTTTCGCAGGAGGCTTCCGCTGAGCCGGGGCGGTGGAATACGGAACGCGCTCCGTATCAGCGTGAAATTTTGGACGCAATCAATGACGGCGGGTGCGAGGAAATAATAATAATGTCCTCGGCGCAGGTCGGTAAAACCGAAATTTTATTAAATATAATCGGCTACTATATTGATTATGATCCGTCGCCGATTCTGTGCTTGCAGCCGACCTTGGAGCTGGCGCAGACATTTTCAAAGGACAGATTAGCCCCGATGCTTCGCGATACTCCGGCATTACGAGGCAAGGTAAAGGACGCGCGGACGAGGGATTCGGGAAATACCATGCTGCACAAGGTATTCCCGGGCGGTCACATTACAATGGTCGGCGCGAACTCTGCCGCGGGACTTGCGTCAAGACCTATTAAAATAGTGCTTATGGACGAGATAGACCGATACCCTGCGTCGGCGGGTACGGAGGGAAATCCTATAAAGCTTGCAGAAAAGCGTACAACAACATTTTGGAACCGAAAAAAAGTCAAGGTGTCTACTCCGACTATAAAAGGACATTCACAGATAGAGAATGAATTTTTATCGTCATCAAAAGAGGAATGGTGTGTACCGTGTCCGTGCTGCGGCAAATATCAGCCCTACGAATGGGGACGCATACATTTCTCGGACGTTACAATGGAATGCAAGTTTTGCATGGAGCGTTTTTCCGAAAGAGAGTGGAAAGAAAACAGCGGAAAGTGGGTTGCGGCAGCGGATAATCCCAAAAAGCGCGGATTCCACCTGAATGAGTTGGCTTCACCGTGGAAGCATTGGGAGGAAATTATAGCTGATTTCAAGGAGGCTAACAGACAGATAAAAGAGTGCGGCAGCGTTGAAAGCATGAAAACATGGATAAATACGACGCTTGGTGAAACGTGGGAGGAAAAGGGCGAGGCGGCGGACGAAGATGTTTTGCTTAAGCGCCGTGAGCGTTACACGGCGGATTTGCCGAACGGCGTACTGCTTGTAACCGCGGGAGTGGACGTGCAGGATGACCGATTTGAGGTCGAAGTAACAGGCTGGGGCAAAGGCTATGAATCATGGGGGATTCTGTACCGCAAAATTCCGTGTGACCCCGAAAAAGAAGAAGCATGGGATAAACTGGAAAAGTTTCTTGATATGGAACTGTATTTCGAGAACAAAAATTCTCTCCTGATCGCCTGCACCTGTATAGACACAGGAGGGCACCATACCACAGAGGCGTATAAGTTTCTTAAAAAAATGGAGCGCAAGCAAAAGCGAATCTTCGGTATCAAGGGCATGGGCGGTGAAGGAATCCCGCTTGTAAATAAGGTATCGACAAACAACATTGAAAAAGTCAAGATATTGCTTTTGGGCGTTGATTCCGGCAAGGAAATTTTAATGACGCGGCTAAAAACCGTTGACGAAGGTCCGGGATACTGCCATTTCCCGATAAACGCGGACCGCGGATACAATGAAACCTATATCAAGGGGCTTTCAAGCGAGCAGAGAGTTATTCATTTTAAAGACGGACGTCCCGTTTTAAAGTGGATAAAGAAATCCGGCGTGAGAAATGAGCCGCTTGATTTGCGCAATTATTCTACTGCCGCCGCCGAATTCCTCCGTCCCGATTGGGACGTTTTGGAAAAGAAAATAAGGCAGGGCATTAATTACATGAAAAAACAGCCCAAGCCGACCAAGCCGAGAAAGTCAGGCGTTGTCAGCAGAGGAATACAGATATAGAGGTGAGTCTTATGGAACAGTTGGAAAGGGCAGAAAAGCGCCTGAACCTGTATTACAAGGCGGAAGAGGCTATATTGACGGGGCAGGAGTATACTATCGGTACAAAGCGGCTGCGCCGCGCGGATTTGGCAGACGTTCAGGCAATGATAAAAACGCTTGAAAAAGAGGTTCAAATCCTTAAGGCGGGAGGCAAAAACAGAGCATTGAGGGGAATTCCGCTCGATATATAAAGCAGGAGGCAGTAAGCATGAATTTTTTGGACAGGGTAATAGCCGCATTTAGTCCCGATACGGCGCTTAGAAGGGAGAAAGCACGGTGCAATCTCGGAATCATTCAAAAATTTGTAAACAGCGGATATGATGAGAGCGGAGCGTCACACTCCAAAAACTCCATGAAAGGGTGGAACGCCTCGAGCAATTCTCCGCAGGAGGACATAGACAAGAACCTCGGGACGCTGAGGCAGCGGTCAAGAAGCCTTATGATGTCGGCGCCTATTGCGGTTTCGGCACTGAAAACAAACAGGACGAACATCGTAGGCATGGGATTAAGGGCAAGACCGAGCATAGACAGGGAGGTATTGGGACTTTCGGACATTGAGGCGAAGAACTGGAACAAGCACACGCAGCGGGAATTTGAACTGTGGGCGAAGTCAAAGCATTGCGACAGCACCAAGATCAATAATTTTTATGAAATGCAGCAAATAGCCTGTTTGTCATGGCTGGTAAATGGCGACGCGGTGGCGCTCATCAAATACAATGACAAAGAATCCGCATATATGCCTTACGGATTAAGAATCCACATGATTGAATCGGATAAGGTATGCAATCCACAGAGCTACGGCTCCCATGTTGACCTTCAGCTTACAAATAAAAGCAACGGCAACCGTATTTTTAACGGTATTGAGATAGACGATTCGGGCGCCGTTGTGGCGTATTATATATGCAACACATATCCGCAGTCCTCTGCGAATCCCAAAAAGGAGTGGCAGCGGGTTAAGGCTTACGGTGATAAAACAGGCTTCCCGAATGTGCTTATGATTTTTGAGAGTGAAAGGGCGGAGCAGTACAGGGGTGTCCCGTATTTGGCGCCTGTAATCGAATCGCTGAAGCAGCTGACGCGATACAGCGAGGCTGAAATTATGGCGGCGGTCATAACTGGTTTTTTTACCGTGTTTATTACAACCGAAAAAAACGCGTCAGAAATGCCGTTTACGGGGATTAATGACGAGGAAACGGAGGAGCGGGATAACAGGGATTACGGTTTAGGTCCGGGAATGATCAACATTCTTGGGCCGGGCGAGGACATTAAGATGGCTGACCCGTCAAGACCGAGCACGAATTTTGACGCATTTACGACGGCGTATTCAAAATATATCGGGGCGGCGCTTGAGATTCCGCACGAATTGCTTTTAAAGCAGTTCGGAGCGAGCTATTCGGCTTCCAAGGCAGCGCTTGAAGAGGCTTGGAAAGCTTTTAAAATGAAGCGGACTTGGCTTGTCAATGATTTCTGTCAGCCTGTATATGAGATGTGGCTTGTTGAGGCGATAGCCAAGGGACGCATAAATGCTCCGGGATTTTATCTCGACCCGTCCGTGCGCGAAGCGTGGTGTAAATGTGCTTGGAACGGACCGTCACAGGGAATGCTTGATCCGCTTAAGGAGGTGAACGCCGCCACAAAGAGGGTTGCGCTCGGAATCTCAACTCGCGAAACCGAAACAATGGAGATGAGCGGAGGAAATTTTGACGACAACGCGGAGCAGTTAAAGCACGAAGCGGAGCTGATGGGAGAGATAAATATGCTGCTTAACTCTGAAAAGGCAAACGAGATAGATTCGTTTTAAAGCAAAAAGATATGAAATTTATTGCGATAATTGTCATATTGTGGTATATTATGGATTGGAAGCAATCGTGTTACAAGGTGGTAGCCTCCCCGACTTTGCAAAAGAGGGGAGGTGGTGTATATGAGTACATACGAAGTTTTGACATTATTGATTCTCTTCGGTACGCTTCTCGTTGCACTGCTTGCCTATATAGATAGGAACAACAAGCGAAAATAAATAAGCCTACCTTGTAATCTTGGCGGATTAGGTAGGCTTATGCTTTATCAATTAGGCTAACCACTTTGTTGGCGGTTGCTTCTTTTCATACTTACAATATAGCATAGTGCGGGAGAATTTGCAAGCAGCTGAAAAAATTAAAAATAGGCAATTTTTCAAAGGTCAGAAAAACGTAAATTAAAATGTAAAAAATAGCGTATGAATGTTGACAGCCCAATCTGCATATGATATTATTAAGGTGTCAACAGTAAGTCTTGCGTAAGCGCCGCTGTCTCGGTAAGAGTTATGTGTTAGCTCCGCTCGCAAGCGATTGACACTGATAATTCAGCAGGCTTAACAGCCTGCTTTTTTTGAAAGGACAGGTATGGAATATTTATACATGGATGAATCCGGCTCGATGACCGTTTCACATAATGAAACGCATCCTTATTTTATAATATCAATTATTCGTGCAAAAAATATAGATAAATTAAAAAGAGTATATAAAAGATTTGTCAGTTCATACAGAGAAGAATTAAAGAAAGCCGACAAAAGAAACTTAATGTTTAAGGATTCAAGTTTTTTGGAATTGAAGGGCAGTTGCTTTACGCCGAAACTGAAAAGGGAATTTGTGGATTTTTTTTGCAAGAATGAATATTTTGAATTGTTTTATATTGTTGCAGAAAACAGTCGCATACAGGCAAAATTTTATGAAAATACGGCAAGAGCTTTTAATTATCTTGTGCGATTGGCATTGGAATATTACATACAACATAATTACATTACAGATGATGGGCTTATCCTTCAGTTGGATGAACGAAACGAAAAGACCGAAACAAAGCACTTTTTAGAAAATTATTTGCAAACGGAACTCGGTATGAGAAATTTGGTAAATGGTGACTGTAAAGTAAACTATTATGATTCTGCTAATAATTGCATTATACAAATTGCGGATGTCTTCTCAAATTTGTATTTTTCGGAATTAAAAACGAATGCATATACAAAAGAGATCGAACGCATGAAGAAGGATGGATATTTGAAACATATTTTTGAATTTCCGCTTTGAATGTATAAGAATAAAATAAATATAAACAAGCAAGCGACCTGTTTCGAGGTCGCTTAAAATTTTTCAAAAACTTTATTAGTAAATCAAAACAAGGAGGAACAAAACAGTGGCAAAAATAGCGATTAAAGGCACAATCGTGTCCGATTCGGACAAATGGGTATATGACTGGTTCGGAATTTCCGCAACTTGTCCGCTTGACGTACATAATGTTATCAATGACGCAGACGGGGAGGATTTGGAGGTGGAAATCAACTCGAGCGGCGGCGACGTGATAGCAGGGAATGAAATCTATACCACGCTGCGGCGCTACAAGGGCAATGTGAATATCATTATTTCGGGAATGGCGGCGTCAGCCGCCTCTTATATTGCCACGGCGAGGTATTGCGAAATGTCTCCTGTCGGAATCTTTATGATTCACAACGCGTCGGGCAGCGCGCAGGGCGACTATCGGGCGATGGACAAGGAATCGGAGATATTGCAGACCGTAAATAAAGCGATTACCGCGGCGTATATGGAAAAAACACATATGAGCCAAAAAGACTTGCTTAAGCTCATGGACAATGAAACATGGCTGACGGCGGAGGAAACATTGGAACGGGGCTTTATCGACGGGATTATTGATAATTATGAATATGCGGCTCAGGCAACCAACCGAAAGGTTGGTTTTTTTAATGGGAAAAAGTCTGTGGCTCTGTACAATGCGGCGGCAATTTTAGACCGCGACACAATCGACAAAGCTAAAGAAATGCTTTTAAAGGGCGAAAACATCACTCCGACTGATACGGTTTTGAGATCGGCGGATAGTGTTTTAAATAAAAAAATTATGAAAGAGGTAAACGAAATGGAAGGAACACAGGAAAGCATCTCAACCGTGGAAGAGCTTACCGCCAAATATCCGATGTTGGTACAGCAGATAAAGGATTCGGCGGCACTTGAGGCTGCAAACGCGGAAAATGAGAGAATCAAAGCGATTGACAGTATCGCGGCTCAGATTTCCGAGGTTATGGTCAATGAGGCAAAGTACGGGGAAAAGAGACTGACGGCGGAAGCCCTCGCACTTGAAGCATTCAGGCGCAACGGCGTTATGGCAAAAGAGGCGCTGAAAGACCTGAAGGACGACATCAAGGCTTCGGGGACAGAGAATGTGGGAACAAGCGTAAATGCGGGATATGCCGAGGATTCCGGCAAGCCGGACCGTGAGGCGAAGGTCGGTAATTTCGCAAGCGCGATAGGCGAAAGGAGGAAAAAACAGTGAGTAAAAGCTTATTTAACACTATCGGAGAGCATACACCCGACAATCTGATAGCAGACTGCGCATTCCCTAAGACGGCAAAGGGAATAAAAATCGCAAAGGGCGAGGGTGTGCTTCCGCGCGGAGC
This sequence comes from Butyrivibrio sp., assembly GCA_023665525.1. Taxonomy (GTDB): domain Bacteria; phylum Bacillota; class Clostridia; order Lachnospirales; family Lachnospiraceae; genus Eshraghiella. Next base: position 8,641 of record JAMPDT010000015.1, read on the forward strand.
GCTGCTTGGAAAGGCAGAGGACGGCACATACAAGCTTGCAGGAAAGGAAACCGTCGAAGCCGACTGCATTCTTACTGACCCCGTGAACGCAGAGGATGAAGATGTCATAGCCGCGGCTTACGTATCGGGGACATTTAACCGAGCGGCTATTACCGTCGCCGAAGGTGCGTCGGTTGACAATTACGAAACGGAACTGCGGAAATTGGGAATATATCTCAAATCCGTACAGGAATAAGGAGGAGGTTTAACAATGGATTACACGACAAGGGAAATGCTTCAGGCGATTGAACTTAATCCGCCTGTCAGAAATTTTCTCACAAAAACTTTTTTCGGCAAAGAGGAAACTCATACGGCGGAAAAAATAGAATTTGACGTCAAAAAGGGCAGGCGTATTATGGCGCCTTTTGTCTCTCCGAGAATCGGCGGAAAAGTCATTGCAAGGAAAGGATTCCAGACGAAGGAATTTACAACGCCGAGGCTTGCGCCCGAAAGAGTGCTGACCGTGGACAATATTTCCGGCAGGGGCTTCGGGGAAAACATTTACAGCAGGAGGACGCCTGAAGAGCGCGAAAATGCGTTGCTTGCGTCAGATTACACGGATTTGGACGAGAGCATACAGAGAAGGCTTGAGTGGATGTGCCGTCAGATTCTTTTTGAGGGTAAGCTTGATATTGTTGACGAGGAAAACGCCGTTGACGTACAGGTGGATTACGGCTTTGAAAACATAACGGTGCTGACCTCCGATAATTATTGGAGCCTGTCTACAATAAACCCGCTTGCCATGCTCAAGGAAAAGCGCAGAAAAATAATCCGTGAAACGGGAAAAGCCCCGAATGTGCTGATTTTTGCGTCGGATTTGATAGACGTATTTATTAACAATCCCTTTGTCAAATCCGCGATGGATATTCGGCATTTGCAGAATATCGAAATCAAGCCGAGAATCATAGACGACGCGCTGACCTATTACGGAAAGATTGCCGATTTGGGACTGGAAATATACTCTTATGATGAGTTTTTCCTCAATGATGACGGCAAAGAAGAGGGTATAATCCCGAGCGGAGCCTGTTTAATGGCGCATTCCGAGGGCGAGGGCAGCGTTGAATACGGGTTGATTACGCAGATTGAGGATAAGAACTTTAAGTCATATGAAGCGAAGCAGGTGCCTAAGATTTACTGCGACGAGAAAACAGAGGTTAAAATGTTCCGTCTGACGTCAAGACCTCTCCCCAGACCCTACGATGTGCAGAGCTGGTGTGTGATTTATCCCAACGGACAGAGCGCGGAGGAGGTGTTCAATGATTAAGGCGAGAGTTAATATTGAAACCGCCCAAAGGGTGTATAAGCGCGGTGAGGTTATTAACGAGAAGCTTTCGGCGGCTGATATTAGATTTCTTAAAAAGCACAATTTTATCGCCGACGAATCGGAGGAGAGTTTTTCCGATTCCGTAATCGGCTCTGCCGTCGGCTGCGACGATTCGGAAATTTTAGATTTGCACGTTGAATCGAGCGAGTTCGGAGCTGAGTACAAGGACGAGGCGGCGCTTAAAAAGCTTAACAAGGACGAAATCGTGGAATATGCGGCAGGCATCGGCTTGGAACTGGAAAGCGACGCGCTTAAAAGCGATCTGATCAATTCGGTGCTGAATTATATCGAGGAGTGCATCGCGGAAGCAGAAGAGGAGTAAGCGATGGAATTTAGGGAACAGCTACTCGAAGATTTGGACAGCGTTTTTTTTAATGCCGAGGAATTTGCGGAATCCCATATGATTAACGGTTCCGAGGTTAATATTGTCGTGGACAATGATAAGCTGGCGGAACTGTACTTGTCAAAGGGGACGCATACGGAACAGCTATTCACGGATTCGATTTTGTTTTATGTCCGAAAAAGGGATTTGGGTTTTGAGCCTGTACCCGGTCAGTGTATTAATTACGATGACCGGGTATTCCTGATCTCCGACGTGAAAACAGACGATGAATCATACACCATTGTAATGGGGGCGAATGAATCTTGATTGAGGTAAATGTTGATTTAGACGACAAAATGCTTAACAGCATAAAAAGAAAGCTGGAGCATCTTGACGGAAACGCGGATTCGGTGCTGAAAAGTGTTCTTGATGATGTTACGGCGAAAATAAAGGCGGACATAACGGAACAGACAGCGGGCAGATACCACATTACAAAGGGCGCAATAAGAAAAGCTTCCAAGATTAAAAAAAGCAAATCCGGGGCTGTTGTAACGGTAAAGGGTCCCGTGCTGTCTATGACAAAATTCAAGGTCAGTCCCGCGCGTCCGATTTTAAAGGCAAAAAATCGCCCGGACCGACTTTCCGCGGCTGTAAAGAGGGGCGGATTAAAGCCCGTAAGCGCGGACCCCAAAGCCTTTGTAGCAAAAATGAAGTCGGGGCATATAGGAGTTTTTCAGCGGACGGGACGGTGGGATTCCTCCGTGCATCCGACAAGAACAAGAAACTTTAATCGTAAAAGACCCGGCAACTCCAGACGGCAAAAAGGTGAAAAGGAGAAAACCGGTCACAATGAGGTAATAACGGAATTATTTTCTCCGGCTGTCCCGTGGATGGTGGGTAATGAGGAAATAATCCTGCATATGAAGTCGGAGGCAGGGAACGCCCTTATGAAACGTATTTCATATGAAATCGACAGGATTTTGCAGGGAGGTGTGTAATTTTGACGGAAATGGATTTGCTTGACGGACTGGCGGCGGAAACGGCGGAGGCTTTAAAGGATTTCCGTCTGCGCTCCGCAAAGGGCAATCTGATACCTATTAACATTTACACACAAAATCTTCCGTTAAAGGAAGGGAAAGAGGACGAGAAGCAGTATCCGTATGTATGTGTATGCTTCGACGAAGCCGAGATTGTAAGCTGTGAATCTCCCAAAACGGTAAATGTGTATTTTGTGATAGGCATTATCGACAGGGCTAAGGATAAGCAGGGCTTCCGTGACGTGCTGCAAATTGAGGAATTGATAGCGCAGCATATTTTCCGCAAGGGAATCATTGCAGGAGCGTTCAGAGCGGAATATCCCTTTAGAAATTTTCTTCAGCCGGAGGACGTTTACCCCTACTTTGTGGGCGGAATCGAAACGCGGTTTGAGATGCCTGTTGTCAGAGAGGAGGACGAGTATATATGACGCAGTGTATGTACATGGGACCGAGTATTCCGGGAGTGGTTAAGCGCAATACCGTATTTATAGGCAGGCTGCCGAAGGAATTAACGGCTGCCGCCGAAAAGCTCTCCGATATTAACAACCTTGTGATTCCTGTGGAGAAAATCACGGAAGCAACAAAATCGTTGTCGGAACAGGGAAGCGTTGAAAGCGTTTCCTATAACAATATTTTAAAGCATCTGAAAGGAGAAATCAGAAATGTCAATTTATAAACACGGCATTACGACGGTCAGAAAGCCGACCGCCGTAACAACACCCGTCACAAGCGCGGCGAATGTGACGTGTGTAATCGGTACGGCTCCGATAAATATGGCTGCCGACCCTTACAAGGCGGCAAATGTGCCTGTTGTGGCGTATTCGAGAGCCGACGTCGAGGCTAAGATGGGATGGAGCGAGGACTTTGACAAGTACACGATTATGCAGAGCGCATATGCGGCATTTAATGTGTTTGCAGTTGCGCCGCTTGTAATGATTAACGTGCTTGACCCTAATAAGGAGGAGCACATAACGGCGGTTACGGGTGCGGAGTGTCCCGTGGCGAACAAAAAGGCGTACATAGACGCCGAGGGCGTTCTTCTTGATACCGTTGCGATTAGCGGCTCGGATTCGGAGGAGGCGCTTGAGCTTAATACAGACTATGTGACCTCGTTTGCGGAGGACGGTACGGTTATAATCGGATTCACCGAGGCGGGCGCGCAGAAAGCCGGAAACAGCGTAAGAGCGGCATATTCCAAGCTTAACCCCGAAGGGGTGACGTATGCGGATATAATAGGCGGCTACAACGCATCGGAGCGGATTAAAAAGGGATTGGAGGTAATATCCGACATTTATCCTAAATACGGCATTGTTCCGGGTACGTTAATCGCTCCGGGCTTTTCGCAGATTCCCGCGGTAAATACCGCGCTTGCGGCTAAGTCACAGCTTATTTACAGCCTGTTTTCGTGCAAGTGCATATCCGATATTGATTGCTCGGAGGAGGGCGCACAGAGCATTGATGCCGTTAAGGAGTGGAAAAACAACAACGGATATTCAGACCGCCGTACCTTTGCCGTATGGCCCAAGGTCAATGTTGATGGGTATAATTATTATTTTTCGGCGCAGCTTGCGGCGCTTTTGCAGCGTTTGGCAGCCGACAACGGCGGCGTGCCGTCGGAATCGCCCGATAATAAGCAGCTTAAAATCAGCGCGCTTGTGCTTGAGGACGGCACGGAGGTTAATTTTGATCTCGACGAAGCAAACGATTACCTTAACGCAAACGGCGTTATCTCCGCCGTAAATATTGACGGGTTCCTTGCTTGGGGCAACAATACGGCTGTTTATCCGCAGTCAACGGATGTAGTTGACAGGTGGGTAACGTCAGTTATGATGTTTGATTACATCGAGAACAATTTCAAACGGAATTTCTTTTCACAGGTCGGGAACAAGATAGATTACCGCGCGATAGAAGATGTCGTGCTTGGCGAGAATCTTGCGCTTAACGGGTTGAAAGGCTCAAACGACATTGCCGGAGGCGAGATTTCGTTCAGCATGGACGACAATCCTATTGGGCAGATTCTTTCCGGGCATATCACATTCAGGGAGCGCTTGGCAACATACCCGCCTATGGAGGATATTACAAACGAGTTTGAGTTTGACCCGACTATTTTGCAGTCGGCGTTGGAAGGAGGTATGAGCAATGGATAAGTATAAGTTGCCTGACAAAATCAACAGATTTAACGTATACGACGGAAAAACAAAGCTGATTGGCGTATCGTCTGAAATTACGCTTCCGTCATTTGAACCCTTGACGGATACCCTTAATGTTGCGGGAATGGGAGGAGAAATTGAGAGCGAGGTAATCGGAAGCTTTGGAAGTATGAAAATTGAAATCCCTTTTGAAAATATTTCCGCAGATTTCTTTGCGTTTGCGGCAAGCTCAAATCCCGTTATATTACGCGGCTCAATGGAGGTTTTCGACACTCAGACACAGATGAAGGATACCGAGTACGTTTCCGTTACCATTAAGGGCAGAACGCTTACCGTTAATCCGGGAACCTTTAAACAGGGAGGGAAAGGGCAGGCTTCGATCACAAAGGAAATCACTTATATAAAGATTGCGATCAATAACAGTACGCAGCTTGAGCTTGATAAGCTCAACAGTATCTTTATTATGGGTGGTATTGACCTGCTTGCGAAAATCAGAAGTCAGATTTAAAACGAATGGAGGAGAAAACTATGAATTATGCAGATACCGAAGCTATTGCTGCGGACGAGATTCGGACACACGAAGTTATGGATTCGGAAGCGGAGAATACAGAGGATTCCGTTGATATGTATGTAAAATTTTCAAAGCCTTACAGATTTGATGACGATACATACGACGGACTGGATATGTCCTGCCTCGAAGCTCTTACAACTAGGGATTTGGCAGACATCGAAAAGAAATTTTACAGACAGGGCATTACAAGCATGACGCCGGAGAATACGGTTACATACGCCAAGATTGTGGCGCAGAAGGCGTCGGGGCTTCCGATCGAGTTTTTCGAGCAGCTTCCCTTAAGGGAAATGATGAAGATTAAAAGCCGTGTAGTAAATTTTTTCTACAACTGAAAATCAGAGCGACGGACGGACAGGAGCTTTTAAAGGCTGCTGTCCGTTTGGCTATGGCGACCAATACCGGGATAGATTTCTATTACGGTATTTCGCTGCCTGATTTTATAAGCATAGCAAACGAGGTGGTAGAGTATGGCAGGGAGCAGAAAAACAGAGTACGAGCTGGCGATACAGGTCGGCGGTAAGGTCGCCGCGTCGTTCGGGAACAGTGTCCGTGATGTTGGAAGCGGATTTGACACCATAACAAATATGGCAAAATCTGCCGCAAAGCTTATTTCGGGAGCCTTCGCCGCCGTTAAGGTCGGACAGTTCATAAGCGATGCCGTAGACACTTATTCGGAATTTGAGCAGTCAATGGCTAATACCGCGGCGGTTGCGAATGCGTCAGCATACGAGTATAAGCAGTTAGAAAATGCGGCGCGTGAAATGGGTAAGGCAACCACAAAGACCGCGGCGGAATCTGCCGACGCATTGGGGTATATGATGCTCGCGGGCTGGGACGTCAATGAGGCTATCGAGGGACTTGAACCTGTGCTTCGGCTGTCCGAGGCGACGCAGATGGATCTTGCGACGTGCTCCGACCTTGTAACAGATTCAATGTCCGCGCTTGGGCTTTCGGTTGATGATCTGTCCGATTATCTGGACATATGTACGGCGGCAAACAACAGCGCAAACACGACCTCAGAGGCGTTAATGGAGGCGTTTATCGGAGTCGGCGGCGCAGCAAGGACTGTCGGTGCTGATTTGTACGACACTGCGACTGCTTTGGGAGTGCTTGCAAATAACGGTACAAAGGGCGCACAAGCGGGAACGGCGCTGAATGCTATGCTTGTGCGTATGACATCTAAAGATGCGGCTATCAATGCAATGGAGGCTTTGGGAGTATCGGCGTTTGACAGCAGCGGAAGCTTTCGCGGGCTTGAAACGGTATTAACCGACCTTCAGGGCGTAATGTCAAAGCTTACGACAGAGGAGCAGGCATATTATATGTCGCAGATTGCGGGGACAAACTATTACACCGAAATGGGGTATCTGCTTGATTCCGTGACGGAGAAGGCGGACGGTACGGGTTCGGCGTGGTCGAATCTGTCGGATAAGCTTGAGGATTCGGACGGCGCGCTTAATAAGATGGCTGACACGGTTACGGATACTTTGCAGGGCGCTTTTGCCCGTCTCAATTCGGCGGCGGACGACGCAAAGATAAGCTTTGCGCAGGCGTTTTCGGGCGATTTAAAGGGAGTTATCAACGATTTGGCGGGATATATTCCCATTCTGACGCAGAAATTTATCGAATTCGCGACAAAGGCGGCTCCGAAGATTTCCAAGGGCTTTGATATAGTCAAAAAAGGCGCTGCGGCGGCTTGGACCGGCTTTACGACGGTCGGAGGCTGGATAATAGACCATTTCGACGCGATTAAGATTGCAATTATCGGAATCGGAAGCGCAATCGTAGCTTACAAGGTAATCAACGGAATTATCGGTATGGCAAATGCGTTAAAAAGTCTGTCTTTTGTGGCGACAAATCCGTATCTTGCAATTCTTGTAGGAATAGCGGCGGCTATCGTAGGCGTTGCGTCCGCGCTTAGAGCGGCAGAGAAGCAGGCGGCGAAGAGCAATCTTGCGGAGCATTTCGGCGATATAGCCCTCTCGATGGAGGACGTAGAGCAGGTTGCACAGCATATCGTAAATAACAAGTATCTGACCTCAATCCATGATTCGCTGGAGGCTTTCGGGGAGCTTGACGGAATCGCCGACAGTATGCGTGACAGCATAAAAGTCATCAACAAAATGAACTGGAAAGTATCAATCGGCATGGAGCTGTCCAAGGATGAGCAGGAAAGCTACAAAGCAGAGATACAGAATTATGTTGAACAGGCGCAGAGCTACGTCGAACAGGAGCGTTACGCCCTCAATCTTAACCTTTCGCTTTTTGCTGAGGGAAGCGTGGAAAGGCAGAATATCGTAAATAAGCTTGACCTTTTTTATTCCGATGTGTCATCTGAGCTTGCGGAGCTCGGGACACAGTTAAATCAAAAAGTAAACGAAGCTTTTGAGGACGGATTGCTTGAGATTGACGAAATAAAGGAGATAACCGAATTACAAGAACAAATGGCACGCATACAGGAAAAATTATCTACCGGTGATTTCGACGCGCGCTTAAAGGTCTTGGAGTTGCAGTATTCAGGCGCGGATTTGGATTCGGATTCGTTTCAGGCACTTCAAGAGGAAATAGCCAAAGAAGTTGAAATTGCGGGAGCCAAATACGAAGATGCTCTTCAGAAACGAATTGCGAAAGCTCAGATAATGCTTGAGGACGGAAGATTTACAGAGGCTGAGTATGATACGGCTGTCCGTGAATTTCACGAGGATTATCTTGAACAGATGGCTAACCTCGAATCAAAGGCGCTTAGCTTTCAGACTAATACCGTTTTGCAGAATTACGCTGACGAGGCAGAGGCTTTTGGCGAACATACGGATAGCGTACTTGATAAATATGCATATGGTGGCGGTAATATGGCGGCGTGGAGAGACGATCCTGCGGGTATGTATCAGGCAATGACTGAAGAAGTATATAACAATGATATTCCCGAAGCAGCGAAAGACGGCATATTGATGTTATTGGATGTTATGGGTCCCGTTGCCGAAGAAGCGGAGGAACTAAAAAAGAAATATGAGCTTTTAGGTGACGAGGCGCCGGAAGAACTGAGGAAAGCTATTGATGATTACAACAGGCTAAGCGCAATGGCATATCAAAATAAGCATTTCAAGGAGCAGGGAGATTACGCTGCGGTGTGGGATACAACGCTTCAGGCAATGGCTAATGATGGAAGGTTTGATGAGATACTTGAACTCCTTAAGAAAGAGGGCGCAGAAATCCCCGAGGCATTTGCCGAGGAAATCGAAGCGGCACAGACAGACGCAATTAAACCTGCTATAAATGGGGTATATGCCTATTCGGAAGATTATTTCAAAGAAGTATTTTCAAATGATTTTGAGGTGCATTCGGGCGTCAATGTCATATTTGAACCTGCCTATCAGCAGTACCTTGCCGATAACAGCGAGAACAAGGCTTATTCGCGGAATGTGAGGACAAAGGAAAAAATGCGCGGTCACGCTTTAGGCGGCATTTTCGATACGCCCCATATCGCTTGGTTCGCTGAGGACGGACCCGAAGCGGCGATTCCGCTTGACGGCAGCGGCAACGCAATTTCCTTATGGGAAAAAGTAGGGCAGCTTCTCGGAATTTTTGACGGAGGAGTGAAGGAAAGTAAGGGAACATCGCTTTATAACGGTCTTGTTTCCAATCAGACCTACGACAACAGCGTTACGGACGCTTCTAACGATTCGAGGCAGATTGTGTATTCTCCGCAGATTACCATAGAAGGGAATGCAAGCCGTGAAGATTTGGACGAAGCCTTTCATATCGCCATAGAAGAGTTTAAGGAGATGTACAACCAAATGGTAGCGGAACGCAGCAGGGTATCCTTTTCGCAGGCGCAAAGGTGGTAGCGGCATGAAAACTTACACAACGATTCAAGGTGATATGTGGGATTCGGTTTCCTATAAGGTTTACGGCAGCGAAAAATATATGGGATTGCTTATGCAAAGAAATATGGAACGGCTTGATACCTTTATTTTCGGTTCCGGCACGGTTTTATACGTGCCGGAGCTTGAATCGGAAACTGAATCGGACATTCCCGCATGGAGATGATTCTATGGCAGCAAGGACAGAAAAACCGAGAAGTGTGTCGCTTATTATAATTTACAACGGAGTAAATGCGACAGGCGATTTTTCCGCACAGACCGAGGCGTTTTCATACACGGATAACGCTTCGGGCAATGCGGACACAATATCCCTGACCCTAAACAATCAATCCGAGAGATGGCTTAACGGATATATGCCGGAGGAAGGGGATTACATCGAAGCAAAAATCGTTGTCGAGAACTGGGAAAAGAGCGGCGATAAAAAAAGCCTGTTCTGCGGAAAATTCGACCTTGATAGTTTTAAAGCCTCGGGATTCCCGGAAACCGTCGCAATCGGCGGAATAAGTATCCCGGTCAGGACGGATTTTAATGTGACGGTCAAAAACCGACAATTCAGCAGTACGACGGCAAAGGCTATACTGGCGGACATATGCAAAATGGCGGGGATTACGCTTTGCTATGAGGCAGAGGACTATCCTGTGGAGGAAATAGAGCAGTCGGGACAAAGTGATATGGACTTTGCATTTAATCTCTGCAAAGACTATAACCTTGCAATGAAGCTTTACAACAGCAAGATGGTTGTGTATGATCAGACCGCTTATGAGCAGAAAACGGCAGTGTATTCGGTACACAAGAATGCCATGCAGAAATATACATACAGCCTTGCGAGGTCAAATCTTTATGACAGTGTGGAGATACAGTACACTAATCCGGGAAGCGAGGATACGCTGACATATTCGTACAGCGTTCCCGGGAGCCGACGAAAAAGAACGCTTTACCTTAACGAGGAGGCTGCAACATACCGTGAGGCGGAAATTAAGGCGAAAGCCCGTCTTATGGAAAATATACGCTCGGCGACAGCAGTTTCCTTTACAGTGATGGGGGATACAAAATATATAGCCGCCCAAAATATCAGGTTAATCGGACTTGGAAAAGCGGACGGCAAGTATTTTATTGACAGCGTAACGCATTCCAAAAGCGCAAAAGGCGTTTATACTTGCAGTATCAAAGCTCATTTATGTGTCACGCACACGTCGCTTTCCGCGTCGGCTCCGTCGCCGCAGTCGCAGGCAGTGAGCGGTACAAGCTATACGGTTGTAAAGGGGGATTGCCTTTGGGCGATTGCAAAGACTTTTTACGGCAGCGGAGCGAAATATACGCTTATTTATAACGCTAACAAGGGAATCATAAAAGACCCGAGCCTTATATATCCCGGACAGGTCTTGACAATTCCTCCGGCTTAAGAGGTGCAGAATGAAGGATTTGATACGAATAGGCAAGGTATCCACGATTAACTATGAGGCGGGTACGGTATCCGTTACATATACGGACAGGGGCGGCGAGGTTTCACCGCCCTTTCCTGTTTTCAGCGAAGCATACGAGATGCCGAAAATCGACGATACCGTGGTGGTAATTATGCTGCCGAACTCAGGGAGCAAAGGCTTTATTGCAGGCGTTCCGTTCAGCAGCCGAAATGTTCCCGAGGTATCGGGAGCGGGTATTTTTTGTAAAAAATTTCACGACGGGACAAAGATTGTTTATAATCCGACAACAAGAACCTTATCCGTAAATGCTGAAAAAATCAAGCTTGAGGCAATAAAAGCCGACAGTGTGACGGTATCGGGTACTGTCGAAGCCGACAGCATTGAAGCTGATGAGCTGACGGCGGGAAAAGTGACTGTGACGGAATCGGCGGTGTTTAAAGATTTGACGGTGTCGGGTACGGCAACGATTAACAAGCTGATTAAGGGAGAGTGATTGTAACGTATGGCAATAGGATATTTCGGGGATATTGTTTTTACAACCTCCGACAAAAAAATTTTGTCATTCAGCGGTTTTAAGCTCTCGGCGGGCGGAAGCTGGGGAGAGCATAAGCGAAACGGCGGGAAATCAAGATGGGAGTTTATGGGACCTGACTCGCAGTCGGTATCCTTTACCGTTGAGCTTGACGCAAACTACGGTGTGAAGCCCCGAAAGGAGCTTGAGAAGCTTATCGAATATACCGAGAGGGGATATGTCGCTCCCTTGGTGATAGGGAATAGGAATATCGGCTCCGGCAAATGGAGATTGATTAAAGTATCGTCGTCGTGGGGACACATAATGAGCGGCGGCGAGCTGGTAAAGGCTTCAGTATCGCTGACGCTTGGCGAATATGTGTAGGAGGGTTGTAATGATAGCGATTGAAGATGTGCAGATCAAATTAGATTCTGCTTTGTCTGCGAAGCTGTGCGAGGAGTTACTTGAAAACGCCCGTACAATCCTTACGACGCTTAAAGGGACAAATCCGCAGAATCGTGCAATGGGGCTTGAAGCAACGGACATCATAGGGCGTTCGGGCTACTCGGCGAAAGGGGCGTTCTGCGTACAGGCGATAGAGCAGATAAGCCGGTACGAGCCGCGCCTGTCTGTTTCGGAGGTTGGATTTGAGGCAGAAGATAATAAAATAATTCCGAAGGTGGTGCTTACATACAATGGCGGTTGAAATTGAAAAGCTTTACAGTCTGCCGGATATATCCGTAATTGACGGGGTGGACATTGAAAGCATGAAAAATGAGATGGTGGCGGATTTTGAGGACTGTTACCAAAAGGAAACGGGAGAGAGTATCACTCTTTATCCGGCTGACAAGGACAGGATCAAGCTTGACATCGTGGCGAACAAGTTGTATCAGGCATACCTGTGTATTGACAAGGGATTCAAGATGAATTTCCTTAAATATGCTTACGGTGATTATCTGAAGCATCTCGGAGCAATGAAAAAAACCTTTAAGCAGGAATCAAAGCCCGCCGTTACGGTACTGCGTTTTACATTGCAGGAGCCGCGCTCACAGGTGACGGCGATTCCGCAGGGTAAGAGGGTGACTGCCGGAGATAATATTTTTTTTGCAACCGACGATTATGCGGAGATTGCCGCAGGGCAGACCTTTGTTGACGTGTCCGCAACCTGTACCGAGCCGGGAACGGCAGGGAACAGATACACTCCGGGGCAGATAAGCACAATGGTTGACAGGATTCCGTATATCGGGCGTGTGCAGAATATCACAGAATCGGATGGTGGGAGCGGGGAAGAATCGGATACGGATTACAGGGAAAGAATTTTCCTTGCGCCGTCCTCATATTCTACGGCAGGACCTGAGGACGCTTACATATATTGGGTGCGACAATACAACTCGGCTGCGATTGAGGACGTGAGGGTTAATACAACCGCCGACGCAGTTGTGGATATACGTCTTGTACTTACAGGTGGCGCTTTGCCGTCTGACGGATTCATAGCGGATTTGACGGCGTATCTGTCTGAATCGGCTATTAAGCCGCTTACGGATAAAATGATTGTGTCGGCTCCCGATGTGGTAGAGTACGAGCTTGATTTTACATACTTCATAGGGCGCTCTAACAAGGATAGCGTCGAAACCATACAGGCGTCGGCAGAGGAGGCAAAAGATGCATATATAGCGTGGCAGAGGACGCATATAGGCGTTGACATTAATACAGACGTGCTTGTGGAGTTTTTGAGAGCGGCGGGGGTTAAGCGGGCGGAAATCCGAAAGCCGGGATTTACCGTTGTATCGGATACGCAGATAGCCTCCGCCGTATCCGTAAATATGGCATACGGAGGACTTGAAGATGATTAATATGTCAGAGGTGGGCGGATTATATCAGTCCGTCCCGGTAAATTTAAAGGATTCCCGCACAAAAGCCTTTATGTATGCCTGCGATATGCAAATCAAAAAGCTTTTGGAGCGGGCGGAAAAGGTCAAAGTATGGTGCGCCGTAGAATCGGTTGACGAAAGGTATCTTGATTATATGGCTGCCGACTGTCGGGCATTGTTTTATAATTCGGGGCTGCCCCCGGAGGTAAAACGGCATCTGATCAGGAACTCACAGTATTGGTATATGAAGCTCGGCACTTCGGCGGCAATGGAAGAAATGATTAACATTGTGTTTCAAAACAGCGACACATCAATCGAAGAATGGACATCATACGCGGGGGAGGAGTTCCATTTCAGAATCGTAACCTCCTCCGCCGTTACAACCGTGGAAATAACCGAATTTCTGAAATATATAAACGAGGTTAAAAACGCGCGATCCGTTTTTGATTATTTGACATTACAGAGCAGCAACAATTTGATTCTTGAATGGGACAGCGATATTTTTCCGTTGTATTACGAGCCATGCGGCGATGATGTGAAATGCGGTACAATGCCGGATTACGGCGGCGTGCCAAGCTAGGGAGGAAAGCATTATGCAGATGAGCAATGATGAGTTAAGCGCTCTCAAGGACTATTTAAAGGGCAGGATTGACTATGCGAGATATTATGCCGAGGAGGACGGATGGCATACTGCCGATATACGGAGCATTGACATTCTGCCCGACGGAAGGCTTGCGGTATATATTATGTTTGGGAAAGACGCTCCGAATCACATAAGCAGGATTGAGTTTTTCAACGTTGACGGGGGAGTATTCGCCGAAGGCACGGAAGCCATAAACAAGGAATCATTTCCCGAAGGTATTTTGTATCGTTACACAATAAAAATTATACAGAACGGAAAATAGGAGGAATTTATGTACGAACCTACAAAATGGCAGGATCACAGAGTTGAATATCCGCAGCGCTTTGAAATGACGGATGGCGAGGCTCCCGGATTGGTTTATCTCCGTCCGTCTCCGGGAGAGATAGACCAATCAGGCACACCGCAGAACGCAGAAAATTTTAATCATATGGAGAATGGGATTGCGGAGGTCGCGGCGGCAATGGAGCGATTATTGGCTGACGCGCAGGAGGAATTTGATACTCTTAAAAAAATAGCCGATGCGCTTAGGAAAAAAGTTGACATCGACAGCGGTAACGCCGGAACTGCTACAAAGCTTAAGACATCTCGGAGGATACAGACGAACCTTGCCTCCACGGTCGCCGCCGCGTTTGACGGGAGCGAGGATGCATCTCCCGGGGTAACGGGCGTGCTGCCCGTCGCCAACGGCGGAACGGGAGGAAACAGCGGCATCACCGCCGCGAACACCCTGCAAGTCCCCTCAATCGGCGGCGGCGCGGTGATTGCCGAGGGCACAGACCTCAACACCCTCACCGAACCCGGGACCTACTCCTCGGAAAGCGCCGCCAAATCAGCCACCCTCTCAAACACCCCGCTGACCACATCAGGCTTCTCACTGTATGTCCTGCATACATACCAGTCGGGAAACACAAATGCGTACCGCCAGCAAATCATTATTAACGGTTCGGATCTGCATATGTGGCGGAGACTGCGCAGCAACAGCAACGGACAATGGTCGGAATGGCAGCAGATGGAATTCACCGACACCACCTACGCCGCCATGACCGCCGCAACCGCAAGCGCGGCAGGGAAAGCAGGACTTGTACCAGCACCCGCGGCGGGAAAACAGAAATCCTTCCTGCGCGGCGACGGGACATGGGCGACCCCCGACGATATAAGCGGCAACGCCGCGACAGCCACGAAACTGGCAACGGCGCTCAACGTCAACGGAATGCTCATTGACGGCAGCGAAAACAGGACAAACTACGCCGTATGCACCACAGCAGCCGCGACAGCCGCCAAAACAGTGTCGTGTGCGGGATTCAGCCCCGTTACGGGAGCGGAAATAACGGTATATTTCACAGTCACAAATACCGCCGCCAACCCCACGCTCAACGTCAACGGAACAGGAGCAAAACCCATATATTACCGCGGCGCCGCGATCGCCGCCGGGTATCTGGCAAATGCAAGACTGTATACATTCCGGCTCACGGGAGAGTGCTACACCCTTGTCGGCGACATCAACACCGACACCACCTACGCCAACGCCACGACCTCGGCGGCAGGGCTGATGAGCGCGTCAGACAAAGGAAAACTCGATTCCCTGTCAAAACCGGTCTGCTATCAGGGCAGCGGGACAAGCGTCACCAAAGCACTCCCCGCAGGAAAAACCAAATGCCTGATAATAGCATACTGGGCGGAATCAAGCGGCATAAGCTGCGGCTCTTATATTATGACGGGACTGTCGTCAAATATGACCGCCGTAACGACAGGCACGCCGCTCATCTCATCGGGCGGACCGACGCTCCTGTACACCGTGACCTCGGCGGGAGCAATAACCCTGCACCCGAACAAAAGCTTTAACTACACCATGATTTACTTTGACTAGAAAAAAGGAGGACAAACTTATGATCATCTACCCGGACGGAGGATATGAACGCTGCTCGGAACATCCCGACACCCTCTACGACGAAAACGCAAAATACTGCATACCCGACAGCTCCGAGCTTGCGGCAAAATACGCAGCCCTATACCCGCGGGCGCAGCCCGTGACCGATGATTCCGGCAATGTCGTTGACATCGTGGAGCTGCCGAAAACGGAGGCAGAAGCCGCCGCCGAAAAACGCGCGGCATACGAAAGCCTCAGCGTGGCGCATATCCGCGAACGCTACTCGCAGAACGACGAAAACAAGATAATCCGCGAGTACCTTGCCGACCCGACTGACAGGACGGAATTTGACGCCTACAACGCCTATGTTACCGAGTGCAAGGCGCGCGCCAAGACAGAGATTTACGGGGAGGAGGTGTAAAAAGTGACGACGGTAAATGCCATCATAACAGCCGCGTCGCTGATAACGGCGATTGCGGTCATCTGCAAATACTACAATAAAGCCTACAAGCTCATACTGCACGACGCGGAGCAGGACAAAAAGCTGACCGAAATCGAGGAGCGGCACAAGACCGACCTTAAAAAGACCAAGGAAGAGCTCTGCCTTATCAGCTACGGCGTGCTCGCCTGCCTCAAAGGGCTTAAGGAGCAGGGCTGCAACGGACCCGTCACAGAGGCTATCAACAAGATTGACAAGCACCTCAACCAGGCGGCGCACGACCTCGACGACGATTAAGGAGGTGACGTATATGCACGGTGACTGATCAAAAATTTCATACAAATCTGTTCACGCCGGGAAAACCCGGCTGTTTTTATGCCCGAAAAGGGCGGAAAGGAAAAACCATGGAAATGATTTTAAACTATGTAAAGCCGGAGCTGGTAGTGCTCGCGGTCGTATTGTACCTCATAGGGCTGGCGCTCAAAAAGGCGCAGGCTGTCAAGGACAAGCTTATCCCGCTGATCCTCGGACTGGCGGGGATCGCGCTTGCGCTCATATGGGTGCTTGCGACGTCGGAATTAGGCAGCGCGCGGGAAATACTGCTCGCGGTCTTTACGGCGGTGGTGCAGGGCGTCCTTGTGGCAGGCTTAAGCACCTATGCAAATCAGATAGTAAAACAGGCGTCGAAGGAGGATTAAGAGATGAGCAGAGTATTAAAATCGGGAAGCAATCAGGTAACGCAGACATACGCGCAGCACTGCGCCAACGTTGCCGCGGGCAAGGCTTGGGCGAAGGGCGTTGACGTGGTAAAATACAAGTCACAGGTTGATAAGGTAACAGCGCACAGCGCGGGAAAGGTTATCAAGATCGTGGACTATCTCGGCGGCACAAACGGCGTAATCGACCGCGAAGGTATGGGCTATGGCAACTATGTGATGATACTGCACGACAGCAATTATGTGACCCTGTACGCGCATTTGGAGGCAGTGTATGTCCATGAAGGTCAGACGGTAAATCAGTGCGACGAAATCGGTCTTATGGGAAACACGGGCAACAGCTTCGGCGCTCATCTGCATTTTGAGGTGAGGAAGTACAAGGCGGCTCCCGCGGGGAATCTGCACGATGTGAATGCGTATGAGTGGCTCGATCCGACGGAATATCTTGATAAGGGACTGCCGGGGACGAAAGCCATTTCCGAAACAGAAAGCAAATTTCTTGCGGCAGGAGCCGGAACAAAGATCGGATTGTCGGCTATACCTGTATATAACTCGGAAACGGCGGAAAAGGCTGTGGGGAAACGCAGCGGCACTTATTATATATGGTCTAATGAAGTTAAGAACGGGCGTGTGCGTATGACTAACGCTGCGGAGCACGCAGGCGTCAAAGGACAGGTCAGTTTCTGGGTTGATGTGGCAGACATCGGAGCACTCATTGTTTTTAAGAACAAAACGGAAACTGTTTCCACCTCTTCAGCGTCGGCAGTGAAGATTAAAGCCGGGACGAAGGTTGAGCTGAAGGATACGCCTGTCTACAACACCGAAACAGGAGCGAGCGTCGGTATCCGAAGCGGGGTATATTTTATATGGTCCGATGAGGTTAAGAACGGTCGCGCGCGTATGACGAACAGCGCGGCGCGTGTGGGCATCAGTGGACAGGTGAGTTTTTGGGTGAGCGTCGCGGATATAGGCTGCACGGCGGATAATGCCGCCGCAGACAGCAAAGCGGAAACAGCGCAGGAGAGCTTTAAGGAGGCAGACGGCGGTATGCGTGCAGTCAAAGCCGGGACGAAGGTCGAGCTTAAGGATACGCCTGTTTTTAATACCGAAACGGGAGCGAGCGTCGGTAACCGAAGCGGAGTATATTTTATATGGTCCGATGAGGTCAAGAACGGTCGCGTACGTATGACGAACAGCGCGGCGCGTGTGGGAGTGAGCGGACAGGTGAGCTTTTGGGTGA
>JAMPDT010000160.1 GCA_023665525.1 Butyrivibrio sp.
AATGCCATAAACAATATGAGAAAGGCTGCCGCTGCAAAGGTATAGTAAATCTTTGAGGTAGTTTTTTTGATGTTCATATTGTTTTCAATTATCATAACTTCATCCGAAAGATTCTCATAGCCGTCAGATAACTGCAAAAACATACTGCGGATAATTTTCCCGCCGACAGGCTCATTAAATTCCGAACGGAAATAATCAAAGCCGTCTGCGGTTATGTTGATCACGGCAAATGCCTTGCTCTGCTCAACTTTAGCTTTGGCAGCTTCAAGGTCGCTTACCTCTTCAAAAACAACTCCTGTTGAAAAAGCGATTTCTTTTGATATATCCGTAAATTTTTCCAAATGCCCGGCATCGGCATTTTCCGTATAATAAAATATTCTTCCGTCTTCAAAGGTGCCATAATCGCTGTCTATGTAATTCTCCAAAGCAAAAGAGAAAAAAGTAACAAAAATAACCGGCAGCAGAAAAAGAAAAAGGATATTTACTTTATTGCTGAAATATTTTTTCAGCTCCTTGCATAGAATTACGCCCATATTGCCCTCCTTAATCTCTGAGATCCGTGCCTGTAAGCTGTAAGAAGATCTGCTCCATAGAGGCGTCGCTCATGCCTGCCCCCCGCATGATTTCTTCCTTTGTTCCTTCAGCAACAATGTTTCCATGGTCTATGACCGTAATTCTCCCGCAAATTTCCTCTACCTCCGGCATATAATGCGTGGTGTAAATGACAGTCGCGCCCTGACGGTTCAGTTCCCTGACATTTTCCATAATGCGGTTACGGGACTGCGGATCAATGCCGACAGTCGGCTCGTCCATGATGATAAGCTTTGGGGAGTGTGCGATTCCACACGCCATATTGAGCCTGCGTTCCATACCGCCCGAAAACTCACCCGATTTTTTGTCCTTCACATCGGTAAGCCCTACAAAATCCAAAGCCTTTGCAACTCTTTCTTTAAGCTCCCCGCCCCTAAACCCGTAAAGGGCACAAAAAAACCGAATATTTTCTGTGGGCGTAAGCTCCGGGTAAATTGCCAGATCCTGTGGAACATAGCCAATATTTTTATTCCATTCCCCAATGCTTCTGCCATCGGCAAAGGTAATTTTTCCTTCATAGGGAAGAAGCCCCAATATACAATTTATCGTGGTCGATTTACCCGCGCCGTTTGGTCCCAAGATCCCATGAATTTCTCCGGCCTCGACAGCAAGGCTTATGCCGTTCACAGCAGTGAGATCATGATAGCTTTTCTTTAGATTGCTGATTTCTAAAATATTCATATAGATTCTCCTTTTCATTCAGGTTTATCAATTATACATGACTACGCTGTCTACACATTTCATCTGAAATAAGACCGCCATATATAAATTTTACTCATTAATTGGCATCCGCTTCCGGTTAGTTGCCACTAACTGCATTGTAGCATATCCTTCCTCTTTTGACAATATGCATTTCAAACGAGATAAATTTTATTGGGTACCCCATTTCCGCTAAAATACTGCGTTTGCCGGAAATGTTTACATTTACAGTTCACAACATACCGCCCCACCGCGGGGCGGCTTTTTATTTCAATTATTCACGTTTTCCTTTACAAACGGCAATTTACGGATTGAACAAGTGATATAGGTTTTGCCCAAACTCATGCCAGCTTTCATTCCAACGGGAGTATATGGCGGCAATGGCACCTATACAAATGATTGTAATGACGACCTCAACTATTTTCCTGCGTATCCCGGCTGCCCGCGCCTGCCGTTCGTTCTGCAAGGCTAACTGTGCGGCAACTTCGTTTGCATTATCCTCCTGTTCAAGTTTACTTCCTAACAATTCACTCACTGATGTACCAAATAAATCGGCAATGTGAATAAGTGTATCACCATCGGGAACAGATAAACCCTTCTCCCATTTGGAAATGGTTTGGCGAACTACATTTAACTGTTGAGCGAGTGCTTCCTGTGACATTCCCTTTTGCTTGCGAAGCGTTTTTAAGTTTTCCTTGAACATACGAAAATCCTCTCCTTCTTGATTTTGCATATGCCATTATAACGATAATTGTCGGTTGCCGCAAGCAACGTAGATTAACATTGTGTGCCAAACGCCGCCCAAGTCCCAAAAGCACTGCAATATAAGGCGTTTGGGCGGCTGCCGGCATTAACTTAAAAAAACGTTGTAACTATTGACATTACAAGCTAGGAATGTTATATTTTAGATGTAATCGTAAAACTTACAACCAATCTTTTTTGAGGAGGGCTTCATATGAACGCTGCGCTGTCGGAGCAAGCCGATAAGCTCAATAACATTCTCGAAAATGCGGACGCAGTTATTATAGGCGCGGGCGCGGGACTTTCAACGTCCGCGGGCTTTACCTATTCCGGCAAACGTTTTTATGACAATTTTGCCGATTTCGCCGAAAAATACGGCTTTCGGGATATGTATTCGGGCGGCTTTCACCCCTATGACACTCTTGAGGAGCAATGGGCGTACCTGTCAAGGTATTTTTACATAAACAGATTTGCCGACCCGCCCAAGCCCGTTTACAACGATTTGCTGACGCTTGTCGGCGGCAAAAACTACTTTGTTATTACGACGAACGTTGACCATTGCTTTCAGAAGGCGGGCTTCGATAAGCAAAGGCTGTTTTACACGCAGGGCGATTACGGTCTGTTCCAATGCTCCAAGCCCTGTCACGGCAAAACCTATGACAACGAGGAAATTATACGCCGTATGGCTGCCGAGCAAAAGAATATGAGGGTTCCGACCGAGCTTCTGCCGCGCTGTCCCGTCTGCGGCAGATATATGACGCAGAACCTGCGCTCCGACGACAGCTTTGTTCAGGACGAGGGCTGGCACGCCGCCTGCGATCGCTACGAAAATTTCCTAAAGCGATACAAAAAAAGCCGCGTCCTCTACCTTGAGCTTGGCGTGGGCTACAATACCCCCGCAATAATAAAATATCCGTTTTGGAGCTTTACCCGCCAAAATCCGAGGGCGGTTTACGCCTGCATAAATTACGGCGAGGCGTACTGCCCTCCCCAAATCGAAAACCGATCCGTCTGCATAAGCGGGGACATAGGCGGGGTCCTGACGGCAATGCTGCAAAAGGACTCATCGAGGTGACGGTATGACACAGAGAGAAAGACAAATATTTTTAATCCGCGCTCTTTTGGAGGAACGTTCCGAATACGGGGAAATAAAGCTTCCGCACAGCGACGAAGCTCAAAAAAAGCTGCTGCGGTCATTGATGAACGTCCGCAGTCCGCAGCCTGCCGACGACGATTTTTTGAGGGTTCAGGACGAATACCTGCAAGCCGAAATCTCCCAAAGGGGGATTACGTCCGTCACGGACCTTACGCCGATACAGGAGCATATTTATCTTTGGCAGGGGGACATTACCACGCTTAAGGCGGACGGAATCGTCAACGCCGCCAACAGCGGCATGACAGGCTGCTATTGCCCCTGCCACGGCTGCATTGACAATGCGATCCATACCTTTGCGGGCGTTCGGCTTCGTCTTGAATGCGCGAGGCTGATGAACCGTCAGGGGCATGAAGAAGAAATCGGAGGGGCAAAGATAACCCCGTCGTTTAATCTGCCCTGCGATTATGTTCTGCACACGGTCGGACCGATTGTAAAGGGAGCCTTGACCGAAAAGGACCGCTTGCAGCTCGCCTCCTGCTACCGCTCCTGCCTTGCCTTGGCGGCGCAGAATCGCTTGAAAAGCATAGCGTTCTGCTGTATTTCAACGGGAGAATTCCATTTCCCGAATGAGGAAGCGGCAAAAATCGCGGTCGAAACGGTTAAGGAATTCCTACGCGAAGCCAAAAGCTCCCTCAAGGTTATTTTCAATGTTTTTAAGGACGAGGATTTCGTAATATATAAAAATCTTCTCTCCTAGTCAAAAAGAAAGCCGACGCGTCCCATATGCGGCGCATCGGCTCCTTTTTATTCAAATATTACAGCGTCGGCGGCGGTATAATTTTCAAGCGAGCCTTCCTTCACCTGAACGCACAGGTACTTGACTGCCGTATCGTCCGAAGCAAAAAACTGCCTTTTCGCAGACGGTGAAATGCGTATAAAGTCGTTCGCCGCTGCTTCAACCTTTTCCCCGTCGATAACCATATGCCCTTTTCCCTCGAGAATGATATAGATTTCCTCATTCTGCCTGTGCGCATGAACGAACGGTACGTTTGCTCCCGCAGGCAGAACATTTACGCTTATCTCCGCGCCCGTCAGCCCCAGTCCGTCGTGAAGCTCTGTTCTCTCGGCGCCGCTTACGCTTACCTTATTGAATTTTTCCATAACGAATACCTCCCGATAATATGAATTTGTTGTAATTATAACGATTACAACAGTAATATAGCACCGTTTTGTTGTAATGTCAAGCATTACATCATTTTTTATAAAAAAAACGGCAAAATATATCCGCCGCCACCTAACTGCGGAAAAGCCGTAAGCATATCATAATTAACGGAGGTAT
>JAMPDT010000161.1 GCA_023665525.1 Butyrivibrio sp.
TGACAAAGGGCGATGCGGAGCTTGAGGACGGAACAACCTACAAGGTCGCATTTGTGAACAACGGCTACACCGAGGAGGTGAAAACAGCCTACGGCGCAGTCAACGAGGTTGGCTCTCTTAAGGATTTTGTACGTCATTGGCTCACGGAGCAGGGAACGGTTTCCCCCGATAAAATTATTTGGGAATAAAAGCTGAAAATTAAGAAATATATCGGTGTGCTTTTGGCGGCAGCCCCGACCTTGGGGCTGCTGTCGGGCTGTGCCGAAAATAAAAACGTTCGCCGACAGGCGACGGCAGCCCTGTGGAGCGACCGGCTTACCGAGCAGTACGGAGAGTTCCTGCGAGACAAATTTTCAGAGGCGATCATTGTTTTGATCCATTTGAATACTTAAACAAGCCTGCGCGGATTTTCATTAGGAGGACCTCGTTTAATCTACTTATCGGTATTAATTCTGTTTTTATGTCCCCATTCGCACATACCGTCCAAAATCGGAATAAGCGACTTTCCTCTGTCGGTCAGGCTGTACTCCACCTTAGGAGGTATCTGAGGATATTCCTTGCGGTGAACGAGTTGATCCGCTTCCAGCTCCTTTAACGTTGAACTCAAGGTTTTATATGAGATCCCGCCGATATATTTTTTCATCTCGTTAAATCGCACAATTCCAAACTCCATCAGAGTATAAAGAATTGTCATCTTGTATTTTCCGTTTATCAGCGACAGCGTATAACTAAATCCTGTTGTTTCCAATGATTCATATGATATACATCTATCCGGCATAGCGCGCTCTCCTTTAGGTAAGTATTGCACCTGAAAGTGCGTACTTGTTTTTTAGAAAATTTATAATATGATTATAGTATGACCCGAAGAAGAAGTCAAATTTTTACAATAAAACAACAGGAGGATTTCATTATGAACAAGAAAATCGTAGTTATTACCGGCAGTCCCCGCAAAAACGGCAACAGCTTTGCTATGACCGATGCTTTCATAAAGGCTGCAAAAGCTAAAGGTCATACCGTCACCCGCTTTGACGCGGCTCTGAAAGCAGTAGGCGGCTGCCACGCTTGTGAAGCCTGTTTCAAAACGGGAAAAGCCTGCTCCTTTGACGACGACTTCAACACGATAGCTCCCACTGTTCTTGAAGCGGACGCCGTCGTGTTCACTATGCCCGTTTATTGGTACTCGATCCCGGCACAGATTAAGGGAGTTATTGACAGACTGTACAGCTTGGTTGTGGGCGGCAAGGATATTTCGGGTAAGGAATGCGCTTTGATAACCTGCTGTGAGGAGAGCGATATGTCCGTTATGGACGGTGTTCGTGTTCCGATCGAGCGTTCCGCAGCGCTTATGAAATGGAATATGGTCGGCGAAGTTTTGATCCCCGGCGTATTGAATGTCGGCGATATTGAAAAAACCGATGGCTGCAAGCAGGCGGCTGCTTTAGCTGATAAGATTTAACGAAAATATGAAAAAATTAATATTATTTTAGCTGTTTTATTGGCAGTCTGTCTTTCAGGTTGTCAGAGCAATGCGACAGAGAATGGCGAATCTTCAAAACAGAACAGTCTCGGCTCGGGCGAACGCACCGAAGCGGACAGCGAACAAAATACCGTATCGACAACAGAAGAAACCGAGGAAACGTATATGTCAAAAATCAGCACATTACTTTCGGAAATGCCGCCCGAAGAAATTCTCAAAAAACGAAGCGGCGCCTATTACCCCAAGTTTAAGAAATACACCTATTATTCACAGACGGCAGAGCGCGACACTCCTGTAAATGTGCTCCTTCCCGCAGGCTATTCGGAGGAAAAGGAGTATCCTGTACTTTATATTCTTCACGGATATTATGACAATGAGGAATGGATGGCAAGAGAAGCCGTACATATCCCCGAAATGCTGACAAACCTTGTGTCGAACGGTGAAGCAAAGGAAATGATCGTTGTTTTGCCATATATCTATTGCAGCAAGGATATGCCCTACTGTACGGGAATGGATACCCAAAATACATTGAATTACGATAATTTTATAAACGATATGCTGACCGATCTTATTCCCTTTATCGAAGAAAGCTTTTCCGTTGCAAAGGGCAGAGAAAACACAGCCATAACAGGATTTTCAATGGACGGCAGAGAGTCGCTTTTCATCGGCATATCGCGCCCCGATCTGTTTGGATATATCGGCGCGGTCTGCCCCGCCCCCGGACTGACTAAAGGAAGCGGCGATCCGTGGCAGCTCGAAACATCGGAGCTTGCATTTGATGACAATGCGCCGTATCTCCTGCTATTGAGCGCTGCGGAAAACGACGGAGCAGTCGGCGGAAATCCGGCGCTGTACGATCGTCTTTTTACAAGGAACAAGGTTGAGCATCTGTGGCATACGATGTCATCAACAGGGCACGACGCAAGCAGTGTAACGCCGCATTTGTACAATTATCTCCGAATGATTTTTCAGTGAGCTTCAAAATAACCGATTAGGAGATATTGTTACGTCAAAAATTGAGCCTCTGCCAACAGAGAATTTGTTGTCAAAGCCAATATGTCCTAAACAGCTTGAACACGCACACCTCCTCTTTTCTGCATCGCAAACTAAGCTCCCTCTATGCAAAAGCACTTTTTAAGCCTTTATCGGAGCTTTGCTGCCGATATTGTCTATGATTATGTTCCGTACTTGCATAATATCATATTCTTATAGACTCTCTCGGCAGCCATTTTATCGTTTTAGCAAATCGTCTATTTCATCTAAACCAATATTTGGTTCATCTTGTCTTTCTTTTGTGTAATCTCCATACCCCAAATCAAATTGTTGCATAAAACGAACTACCCCTACAGGACCCAATACCTCTTTAAGCGCCTGCATTCCGATTGTACGAATTTCAAACGGATTATTTAAATTAACATTCAACATTTAAATTACCTCCCACGCGAATTTTAATGGATTCATTACTTTGACATTAAGTTCAAGCCGATCAGCCATTTTCTCCAGTTTATCATCTGTCGTCAACATTACATCGGCATTTGCTGCTTCTGCTGTTGCAATATGCAGACTGTCAAATGTTCGGATGTTCGATTTTTCCATTATTTCTTTTGAACGATTTTTAATCTCCTCTGTATAGTGTATACATATCTCCGATACTTTATATAAGTCCTTTACCTGTTGTTTCTTAACAATATCCTGCATACGCTCAATCTCAAGCTCCAATACATCACTGCCTATAATTTCATATATTTTGGACTGTCCTCGCTGTAAAATCGTCAATATTGCTTCACTTTCCAAGTGAATTCGTTCTTGTGTCTGATCATCAAATGGTCTGTTGTAACAGCAATTATCTAAATAAATCTTCATTTCTGTAACCTCTCCGCTTTTTATGGTTGAACAAACGGGAACTTACCGATTAAGTGTATTCCGATACACAATCCCATTTCCGTCTGCACAATTTCAAATACAAAAACAGCCGGAATCTTACAAAATCAAGGTCCCCGGCTGTTTTTTCAAAGTCGGCGCGACAGGATTTGAACCTGCGGCCTCTGCGTCCCGAACGCAGC
Organism: Butyrivibrio sp.; assembly: GCA_023665525.1. GTDB lineage: Bacteria > Bacillota > Clostridia > Lachnospirales > Lachnospiraceae > Eshraghiella. Next base: position 3,541 of record JAMPDT010000161.1, read on the forward strand.
GCTCTACCAAGCTGAGCCACGCGCCGAAGCAAAAAACTGCTTTTTAGCAACAACACGGTGTAACCTGACGGTTACACCGTATTAAATCGATGCGACAGGATTTGAACCTGCGGCCTCTACGTCCCTAACGTAGCGCTCTACCAAGCTGAGCCACGCATCGCACTGCATTGACTATTCTACAATACTTTTGCCAACTTTGCAAGCGGTTTTTAAAAAAAATTTACCGTCTTTCGTCTATATCGTAATAATCCGAATGATGCCCCACATATTTGTAGGCGGGACGGATTATTTTACCGTTGTTCACAAGCTCCTCAAGACGGTGCGCGCACCAGCCCGAGATTCTCGATATGGCAAAAATAGGCGTGAACAGCTCCTCGGGTATCCCGAGCATCGTATATACGAAGCCGCTGTAAAAATCCACGTTGGCGCAGATCGGCTTCAGCGTGTTGCGCGATTTCGTGACAAGCTCCTTGGCTATGCCCTCAACCCTGTCAAAAAGCTCAAACTCCCTGACAAGCCCTTTTTCCTCGGAAAGCTTCTTGGCGTACTCTTTAAGAATAACGGCGCGCGGGTCGGAAATCGTGTAGACCGCGTGACCTACGCCGTATATAAGCCCCGCCCTGTCAAAAACCTCCCTGTTGAGGATTTTGAGCAGATAGGCTCTGAGCTCCTCCTCGTCCTCCCAGTCGGAAACATTGCGCATAATATCGTTAAACATCTGCTTAACCTTGAGATTGGCTCCGCCGTGGCGCGGACCCTTAAGGGACGCAACCGACGCCGCGACCGTCGAGTATGTATCGGTTCCCGACGAGGTTACGACATGGGTGGTAAAGGTCGAATTGTTGCCGCCTCCGTGCT
>JAMPDT010000162.1 GCA_023665525.1 Butyrivibrio sp.
TGTGCCTTGCCACGTCGGGAAAAACATTCTGCACGTCCCCGGGCGTAACGTAGCCGCGCCCCGAAATATACGCGTGCGCCCTCGCCATGGACGCAAGCGCCAAGGTTCCTCTCGGGCTTATGCCAAGCTCGATCATCGGGTGCTTTCTCGTTATTGCCGACAGCATCGCTATATAGTCGTAAATCGCCCTGTCAACATGGATCCTGTCAACCTCCTCCTGCATCTGTATTATGCTCTCCGAGGATACTATTTCGTTCACCCTGTTAAGAGGGTTATCGCCCTGACGCTCCTTGAGTATCTCCACCTCGCTCGCCACGTCGGGATAACCCATGGTCAGCCTTATCATAAACCTGTCGAGCTGCGATTCGGGAAGGAGCTGTGTCCCCGCAGAGCCTGCGGGATTCTGCGTCGCAATCACGAGAAAGGGCTTCGGCAGGGGACGCGTAACGCCGTCCACCGTAACCTGTCCCTCCTCCATTGATTCCAAAAGCGCCGACTGCGTTTTGGAGGAGGTCCTGTTTATCTCGTCCGCAAGAAAAAGATTGCACATGACCGCGCCCTCTTTAAACTCAAACTCCTGCGTTTTGGCGTTGAACATTGAAAAGCCCACCACATCGGAGGGCAGCACGTCCGTGGTAAACTGCATTCTGTTTTCCTTGAGCGCCATAGCCTTGGCGAACGCCAGCGCCATCGTCGTCTTTCCCACTCCCGGAATGTCCTCCATAAGCACATGACCGCCTGCCAAAAAAGCCATTATTACCTTTTTAACTATTTCGTCCTTACCCTTAACCGCCTTTTGGACTTCGTTTACAACCGCTATCGCCTTGTCGTACCCCATTTTTTCCTCCTCATTTTGTTTATGCCTTTGATTTCATATCCGCAATAAGCCAGCTTCCGTCAATATTCACATAATAATATATCTGGTCGTTTCGCTCGGTTCTCGGCTCCCCCGAAAGCGTAAGCACCATATATTTGTCAAAAGCCACCCTGCATGAAAAGCAGTCGTCGCTGTAACGCACATACTCCGATACCGTCACGTCCCTGAACTCGGGCGCGCTGTGCGCGCTGTACATCCACATATCTCCCGTTCTGTACTGCTCCGCCAGATCCATATAATACGAGCCTGCCGGAAAATACCGCTGAATGCACGCCGTGCTTTCATAACAGCCCTCTATATCCTTTGAAAAGAAATTTGAATAATCCCTCGCCGCGGCAAACACATAGTCCTTAAGCTCCTGCGGCATTTCACTCTCAGCGTAATCAAGCGAAATCTCCGACCCGTCCGAGGCTCCCGATATGTCCACGGGCAGTCCCGTGCCGTCCGAAACCTCCACCGAGGGCTCGTTTATAAGCCCATTTACCTCGTAGGTCACCCTTTTGGGCGGCTCCGTATACTCCGCGACATATTCCGTTCCCTCTATCGCCTGCGGCTCTCCGCTTCTTTCCTCCTCGGTCAGCGCAACGCCGTTTACCCTTACGGTATAATTGTACGGCACGGTGATCCTTACGCCCTTGTCCCCCGACGGCACATTGGCGCGCACGCAGTCCACCCTCCAGTCCGATATGGAAAGTATCCCCATTATGCTTCTTTCGTTCTCCGCTCTTAAATCCGCCTCTGCGACCACCTTATCACCGTCAAGCAGACTGTAAGTCATAAGATAGCTGCCGCTTAGCTTAACCTTATAGTCCAAATCCTTTCCCTTTACGCTTTGGGCAAAGGTGTCGGCGTAATTGTCCGCCGCCTCGCTCTCGAATTTGCCGAGCTCCACGTCCGCCACCGCGTCCGACCTGCCCGCCTTAAGCTCGTCCAGCAGTCCCTCCAAGACATACACGGGCTGCGCGCTTTCGTATTCCTTCATTACGTTCCATACATATACCAAAAGCACAGCCGCGAGCACCGCGAGTATTCCCATATATATGCCGTAGCCGAGCCAAAACTTTTTCCTTTTTCGCGTTTTCTTGATTCTTTTTGCCTCTGTCATAAAATCCCCCTTACTCGACCACAAACGCCGTGGGAAGGCGCCATGAGGAGGTGGAATAATAAAGCGTGACGCTTGTCATTTCGTATGCTCCGTTATAATACATCGACGAGGAGCTTCCTCCGTCAAGGTTTGCCGCGTTCACAGCCCCGTACTGCTGCATAACGCTTATCAGGTCCGCGGCTGTCGCCCCGATATGTCCCTCGTGTCCTCTTCCGTCCGTGACAAAAAGCATTACGGCTCCGTCCCTCCTCTGACCTATTACGGTCCTCGGATTCGCTCCGCTGCCGTTGCCGTTTATCGGAGTAGCCTCCCCGTTTATAATAAGCTTCGTAAAATGATTGGTGTCGCCGTCGTCTATGTCCTTAAAGCTGACCGCGTCCCTTATTTTGTTCTCGGCGACGAGCGTCTGAACCTGCTCCGCGCTCATTCCGCCTATATCCTTAATGACAAGTATATTGTCGGTATTAAAGCCCACCATTACGTCGCCGTACTGCGGGACATTGTACTGTATAACGCCGCTGCACACGACAAGCCCTTTGGGCTTGCCGCCCCAGTTCCCGTCGGAGAAATACTCGCCGCCGTTCACTCCGGCAACCGCCCCCGACGAGGTTACGAGATTGTCAAGCGTTTCGCCGTATTTGCTTTTATTATCGTCCGACCACGGGTAAATAGTGCCCACCCTGACCTTCGAGGGGTCCTTTACTATCATTAATTTGCCCATATACGAGCGTCCCGAAATATTGAATATCTCGATTCCGTTTTCGTCGAAGCTGTCCTCGTAGCCGAGCACGTTTTCGGAGGGCTTATCCCCGTTCGGCTTGTCGTCGTTATTGTCGGGAATATTTATCAGATTCGTATCGACCTCGTTTTTATTGTGCTCCATGGAATTGTTGTCGGTAATGCGCAGTATTTCTTCCTTGCTGAAATACCAGCGTGCGAGAAACTTCATCGCTCCCGTTTCAAGCATAGTTCCGACAAATAGGTCCCTCGCCGCGGTTGACGGACCGTGGCAGAATATCCACATTGAGAAATAAAGTGCGACAAAAATCACCGCAAGCGTAGAAAAAATAACGGTAAAAGTATGACCTATTACCGCCGCTATCCTTTTCCCCTTTGTTTTCCCTTTTGACATCAGTTTTCCTCCCTCTTACGCGCCGCGAACACCCATCTTCTCTGAATCTGAAAGCTCAGAATGAAAAGCACGACGTCCACAAGCATTTTTATAAGCGAGGTTAAAAAATCCCTCGCGCGCATTACGTCCGAAAGCAGATACACAAGCCCGTAGGAAACCGCCGCCTGACAAACGCAGAGCAGATAATATTTCGGCATGGAGCTGCTTATCGGCGTCCTTGAATCGAATACCGCCTTCCTGTTAAATATGAAATTGAACGCCGACGAAACCAGTCTTGCGCCCGCCGTGGCGATAAGCACCTTCGCCCACCTTTCGAGCCTGTCCCCTATAATAAGCTCGATTGCGAGAAAAAGCGCATAGTCTATGGCAAAGGACATAAGCGAGCTGAATATAAATTTAAGTATGACCATATATATTTTTACGGAATCCCGAAACGGGTGGAAGTGCGTCCCCGCATTTTCCTCGATATACACCGTTTCTATCGTCACCTCGTCGAAGCCGATCCGCTGTCTGTTCATTTCAAGGAGCATCTGCGTTTCGTATTCAAACCGCTCGCCCTTTATTTTGGACATAAAATCAAGATACGCCGCGGGAATCGCGCGAAGTCCCGTCTGCGTGTCGGTAATCCTTATTCCGCAGGCAAACCTGAACACAAATTTGGTTATGTTGTTGCCGATTTTGCTTTTGGGCGGAACGTTGCCGCCTGAAAAATCCCTGCACCCGAGTATAACCTTGTCCTTAGCCGAAACCATAGCCTCGCAGCACGCCCTTATGTCGGACGGTCTGTGCTGGTTGTCGCCGTCAACGGTAACCACGCCGTCTATACCCTGCCTGTTTGCCGCGCAGTACTCAAAGGCGGTCTTAAGCGCACGCCCCTTTCCTCTGTTGACCTCATGCGTCAGCAGCGTTACCTGCGGAAGCCTGTCCGCCTCATAAAAAGGCTCCATATGCTCCTCGTCGCTGCCGTCGTTTACTATCACAATATCGTCAAAGCCCTCGGCAATCAGCCCCTTGACCACAAGCATCAGCTTTTCGTCGGGATTGAGTGACGGTAAAATAACACTTATTTTCATTATGCTTATGCTTGCTCCTGTTCAAATTCGGCAAGGGACGCTTTGCCACACTTCATCCGCCTTCGGCGGCTCGCTTTGCCTGCCTTCGGCAGTGAGCGCTCTCAGACGCTTCGCGTCTTTTCGCTCGCGGGCGTTCCGCTTCACCTGCCTTCGGCGGTGCACGCTCTATGACGCTTCGCGTCTTTTC
>JAMPDT010000163.1 GCA_023665525.1 Butyrivibrio sp.
GGAGGTCTTGGCGTATGACTTGCGGTTCATCAGCGCGTTAATCATAGAGGATTTGCCGACGTTGGACTTGCCCGCAAACGCCACCTCGGGAAGGCTGTTGTCGGGAAGCGTGCTTGTAATTCCGCACACCGTTTCAAGATTCACCTTTTTAATGACCATAGTATCCCCCTTTTACTGCCGAAGCGCCGCCTTCACTACGTCGTTCATTGATTTGACGGGGCATATATTGAGCTTCTCCGTTATTTCGGTTTCGATTTCCGCCAAATCCTTTTTGTTTTTTTCGGGAATGAGCACGTTTTTCATTCCTGCGGACGATGCGGCAAGCAGCTTTTCCTTTAAGCCCCCGATCGGAAGCACCTGACCGTGCAGCGTCACCTCTCCCGTCATCGCCGTGTCGTGGCTTACCTTGCGCCCCGTGAGCGCCGAAAGCATTGCCAGCGTAATCGTTATTCCCGCGGAGGGACCGTCCTTGGGGACCGCGCCCTCGGGCACGTGAAGGTGTATGTCGTTCTTTTCAAAAACCTCGTCCTTGATACCGTAGCCGTGCGCGACGGAGCGGATATAGCCCAAAGCCACCTGCGCCGATTCCTTCATAACGTCGCCGAGCTTTCCCGTAAGGACAAGACCGCCCTTGCCCTTCATAACGACAGCCTCAACGTCGAGCGTCGTCCCTCCGACGCTGGTCCACGCAAGACCTTTGACAACTCCGACCGCGTCCTTTTTCGGCTTATCCTCGCCGTCGTACTTGGGCATTCCCAAATACTCCGAAAGATTGCGGACCGTGACCTTGTGCGTCGGCTTAACGCCCTCGACAATGAATCTTGCCGCCTTGCGGCACACCGCGCCTATTTGGCGTTCAAGCTCACGCACTCCCGCCTCTTTCGTATATTTTTCTGTTATTTTTCTTATCGCGTCGTCCGTAAAGGAAAGCTGCGCGGCGGTAAGACCGTTTTTGTCGAGCTGCTTTTTCACAAGGTGCTCGGCGGCAATATGGAATTTCTCAACCGCCGTATAGCTGTTAAGCTCGATTACCTCCATTCTGTCAAGCAAGGGCTTGGGTATTGTGCTTGTATCGTTTGCCGTGGCTATAAAAAGCACCTCCGACAAATCTATCGGAGCCTCTATATAATGATCGCGGAACGCCGAATTTTGGGCGCTGTCCAAAACCTCAAGCAGCGCCGAGGCGGTGTCGCCCCTTGCGTCCGTACCCACCTTGTCAATCTCGTCAAGAAGCATAAGCGGATTGGCAGCGCCCGCGTTTTTAAGCCCCTCGACAATTCTTCCCGGCATTGCGCCCACATATGTCCTGCGGTGCCCGCGGATTTCCGCCTCGTCACGCACTCCGCCGAGGCAGACCCTGACGTATTTGCGGTTCAGCGCGCCCGCAACCGACGCGGCAATCGAGGTTTTTCCCGTTCCGGGAGGTCCCACGAGACAGACAATCGGACTTTCGCCCTTGCCGTTTAACGCGCGGACTGCCAAGAACTCGACCATACGCTCCTTGACCTTTTTAAGACCGTAATGGTCGTTGTCCAAGGCTGCCTGCACGCCCTTCAGGTCGTAATTGTCCTCAGTGCGCTTGTTCCACGGCAGCTCGAGCATGGTTTCTATGTATGTTCTTATAACAGCCGACTCGGAGGAGCTTCCCGAAACGCTGTCGTAGCGCTTGATTTCGCGTCGGATCCTGTCCTTGACCTCGTCGGACGCGTCCAGCGCGTCCGCCGCTTTCCTGAATTCCTCGGTTTCCTCCTCCATATCCTCCTCGCCGAGCTCCTCTCTTATGGCGTGTATCTGTTCATGGAGAATATAGTCCTTTTGGTTTTTGTCCACACGCTTTCTGACCTCCTCGAAAAGCGTTTTTTTAAGCTCCTCTATCTCGATTTCACTGCAAACTATATCGCACACCTCGTCGAAGCGCATAAGAATATCCTCCATATTGAGAACGTCCTGCCGCTCCGTATACTCGGTCGTGCATTCCGCGAGCGAGGTATATACTATCTCGTCAAGTCCCGAAATGGCGTTCACCCTTGAGATATTTTCGCCCTGATTGCGTCCCGTTTCCATATAATAACGGTTCATCATTTCCTTTAAAAGGCTGATTCTCGCGTCTCTTTCGTTGTCGGGAAGCGCGTATTCGGTATTGGGCGTGATAACCACATCTCCCGCCAGCATATCGTCGTCAACCGTAAAATCCTTAAGCACAGCCCTCTCAAGCCCTTTTACAAGCACACGGACAAGACCGCCGGGCATTTTTACAAGCTGCTTGATCTCGCAGACGGTCCCCACGTCGCATACCTCGTCCCTTGTGGGCTTCACTGTTTCCACGGACTTCTGCGTGACAAGAAAAAGCTTCTGTCCGTTTTTCATCGCGTATTCCACGCTCTTTATTGATTTTTTTCTGCTCACGTCAAAATGAATGACCATATACGGCAGTATGGTCATTCCTCTCAATGCGATAATCGGTAAATTGGTAATTACGTCACTCATGCGCTTTCTCCGTTATTTTTTTCCAATTTATGCGTAATATTCCCGCGCGCCGCAAGCTGCTCGCTCCTGTACTCCAAAAGCGGCGGCTCCCCGCTTTCCACGGTAGCCTCAGTAACCGTGCATTTTGCGATCGTATCGTCGGACGGTATTCTGTACATAACGTCCATCATCGCCTTCTCCATTATGGAGCGCAGACCCCTCGCCCCGGTCTTTCGCTCGAAGCTTTTCTTCGCAATGGCGGCTACCGCCTCGGGAGTAACCTCAAGCTCCACCTCGTCGTACTCGAAAAGCTTTTTGTACTGCTTTACAAGCGCGTTCCTGGGCACCGTAAGGATATTGATAAGCGCCTGCTCGTCAAGCATATCAAGCGCGACGGTAACGGGCACGCGCCCGATAAACTCGGGGATAAGCCCGAATTTTACAAAATCCTGCGGAAGCGCCTTGGAAAAAAGCTCGCCGACATTCTTCTCGTCGCGGCGCTTTACGTTCGCATTAAAGCCGATTGCCTTTTGGTCCATTCTCGCGTCGATTATTTTCTCAAGCCCGTCGAAGGCTCCGCCGCATATAAAAAGAATATCGGTGGTGTCTATGGGTATAAGCTCCTGCTGCGGGTGCTTTCTTCCTCCCTGCGGCGGAACGGACGCAACAGTTCCCTCGAGAATCTTAAGCAGCGCCTGCTGGACGCCCTCGCCCGATACGTCCCTTGTAATCGAGGTGTTTTCCGACTTTCTTGTTATTTTGTCCACCTCGTCAATATAGATAATTCCCTTTTCCGCCTTATCAACGTCATAATCAGCCGCCTGTATAAGCTTGAGCAGGATATTTTCCACGTCCTCTCCGACATAGCCCGCCTCCGTAAGCGTGGTGGCGTCCGCTATCGCAAACGGCACGTTGAGGATCTTCGCAAGCGTTTGGGCGAGATAGGTTTTGCCCGAGCCCGTGGGACCGAGCATAAGGATATTGCTCTTTTGAAGCTCCACATCGTCTCCGTCCGTATCAGCGCCCGACAGGATCCTTTTGTAATGATTGTATACCGAAACTGCGAGAACCTTTTTCGCCTCGTCCTGCCCCACGACGTACTCGTCGAGAAGCTCCTTGATCCGCATGGGCTTAAGCAGGTTGATTCCCTCCGTGAGTTCCTCCTCGTAGCCGGCTCCCGCCTCCTCTTCAACGTCGTCGCCGATCAGTTCGTTGCATATATCTATGCATTCGTCGCAGATGTATATCCCCTTCGGTCCGGCGATAAGCTTCCTGACCTGATTTTGGCTTTTCCCGCAAAAGGAGCAGCCGCATAATTCTTCATCTTTTTTACCTGCCACTGTTATACCTCCACATTACTTACAGCCCCCGAAGGAAACCCTTCGGAGGCTTAACCTCTTTCTTCGGCGAAGCCCCTCCCCCGCCGATTAAATCAAACGGGACTACGCCCTTTTTTCAACCACGCTGTCGATAATCCCGTACTCGACCGCCTCCTTGGCAGTCATATAGTTATCCCGGTCGGTATCGCGCTCAATCACCTCAATAGGCTTGCCCGTGTTTGCGGCAAGAATCTCATTGAGCTTTGCCTTTGTTCTGAGAATATGGTCCGCCACGATTTTCATATCCGAAGCCATTCCCTTGGAGCCGCCGCTGGGCTGATGAATCATAACCTCGGCGTTGGGGAGAGCGTAGCGCTTGCCCTTCGCGCCTCCCGCAAGCAGGAACGCGCCCATGCTTGCCGCCATTCCGATGCAGGTGGTGGAAACGTCGCACTTGATATACTGCATTGTATCGTAAATTGCCATTCCCGCCGTAACCG
>JAMPDT010000164.1 GCA_023665525.1 Butyrivibrio sp.
AGGACGTAGTCTACGATTTGTATGACATTAATTTCTATGTCGTGTATCATGACAAAAGCAAGACGATGGAAGCGGCAGAGCAGATGGTAAAGGACAAAGAGGCGGCAAAAGAATCGGTTTCCGGGTATAAACGCAGATGTATAATAGAGCACATATGGGATGTGAACGAGGAAGGACCATACCGCCTGCCGACCGACATAGCAAACGGCGAGGTTTCGATAGCGTTCAATGAGCCGAGTTATTCAGAGGATTGGGTGACGCTTAAGGATGAGCTTGGCGGCTGCTTAAGGGATGGATGGTGCGCCAAAAAGGTGGACATTCACGACTGTGAAAAGCTTATCGCAGTGTATGAATATAAGGTTCTTGGAGGGAAATGGCTTACGAGTTTTGAAAGAAAAACTGTGGAAAAGGTCATGAACCCGGAGGAATTTAAAGCTGAGATGCTCAAATACAGGCTCGTAAATGTATGAAAGGTAAGGTGTACAGACAGATGGAAAAAACTAATTTAGTCATAGCAATTGCAGAAGATGAATTTATGTCGGCAGACCGTATAGGGAATATTGAGGCAAAAATAGAAAATTATAATAATATGCAAAGCACAGCTACATACGAAAGCTTGAATTATGATGTACGTACTCTTGCATACAGCTGCTGCGGCAAGATAGGGCTGAACGAGTTTGCGCGGGCTATGGCAGTTTTGGAACTGGCAAGAGCCGGACGGCTCGCCGACAGAATATGGATTGCGAGCGCCGACATTGCATTTGAAAACGATGATTTGGAGCTTTGCAGAGAATTTGTGACGCGCGAGATTAAGGAGGCTTCCAAGGGCGACGTGGCTAACAGCAATAAGGCGTATATCCCGTTAAGCAGAGAGAGTGCGGACGAAAATGTCATGGATATTATAGGCATGATAACGGACGAGCTTGGCGAGCTGACAGAGGACGATTATGAGGAATTGCTGACAGAACTTGCTGCGCCGCTTAATCAATGGAGAGCTTTGAAAGTTCCGAAATGGGAGGACAAGGAAGCTTATGATATCGTGTACGCAATACTTGAGTCCTGCTATGAGCACAAGGCGCTTCACACCGCGTTAAGATTGCTGGGACTGCTGTACGTTGCCGATGACCGCAAAAAGATGCCCAACCTTGTGAAAACCAATATACTTGCGGGAAAAATTATGTATGATTTGGGGTATATGGAAGTTGCGAGGCGATGCTTTTTATTTGCGGCAAGGGATAATGCGAGAAAGCGCCGTCCGCCGTTTCCGGAAGAGTACCGTGAGTTTTTAAAACAGGATACAAAGATTGAAATAACCAATGAGATACGGGAAAAAAAGAAATTCATCGAGGATGCCATAGCCAGCGGTAAATACAAGACCTATACCAGAGAAGAAGTCGAAAAATACGAAAACGGCGAGCTGGAAATAGAATTTCCGGATATCGAAAAGCAGGAGGCAAAGCGCAATAAACTCGGTGAGAAGGCGCTGAAAACCTATGAGAAATATGCAGGCGGCTCTCCTGCCGAGCGTCTGAAAGGAATAGAAGAGGCTTTATCGGCGTTTACCGAGCCGCAGGAACTTTACGAACAGGCGGCGTATCTCAATTTCCTTAAGGCAAATATTTATCTTGAAGGAAATGATATTGAAAATGCATATGCTGCGATAAGACAAGCGTACAAGTGCAAAGGCGGAAACAGAAACGGTATGGTTCTTCTCGGTATGGCGGTCATACTCAGTAAAATGGGAAAAGCCGGCGAGGCAGCCGTTTATGTATTCCGAAGCTATATCCTCTGCGGCAGGGATTTTGTCGTGAGCAAACTTGGCGAAAACGCCATGGAAACAATAGAAGAGTATTTGTCTTGAAAGGAATGAATTACAATGAAAAATTTTGAACTTATCAAAAAAATTATTTCGGACGAACTTGCCGGGAGCGTTAGTGCAGTTATGGCACTGAATTTTTTTGAGGATACGATGCCGCTTGCAGAGTACAACAACGAGGAATTTGACGGCGACTATTCCTTCAGCGAAAACGGCATCGTGTTTGCTGAGGATGGAGGATGCGGATTTTATATCCTGCTCGACGATGGCAGCATTGGCTACGCGAATCCTTCTTACGATGAGTGCGGCAGAACTGCGGAAAACATGCAGGAGTTTTTAGAAATGATGCTGAATACCAGCAGTTGGCAGAACTACATGGATGAACATTTTGTTGACCAGCCGCTTGACAAGAGCGAAATCGAGGCTTGTGAAGCAAAAGGACGCGAGGATTACGCGGACGCCTACGGCAATGAATTTCCGCCGTATGAGGAGGCTGCGAAGAAGATTTCCGAGCATTTCGGGCTGCGGCTTTCTGAGGATATTACACAGGACGTTCTGCCGAAACTCTACAAGGCGATGACACGAAAGCCGCAGTTCACCGTTACGATAGATGGCGGTACCCCGCTTCACCTTGTCGGAAAAGATTAAAATATTAGGAAAATTGTATTTATGGTAAGCAGATGCAGGCAATACAAAGCAACGGTTCGGTTTGAGGGATTGTGCCTGAAATGCCGAAAGAAGAACGAGAAAAAGCGATTTTTGAAGCAGGACGGCGGGAGGATATTCAGAAATACTGTATCATGAAAAACTTGATTAGAACACATAGCAACAATAGAAGTATTTGTCTTAAAAGGAGCGATTATGAACGAAAATCAGAATGAACAATACGATATGACACAATATGTCGAGCAAAACATTGAATATGTCAGCAGCACAGAACTTGACCCGGAAAAGATTTCCAAACAGTTTGTGAAAACAGAATCGCGTTTTTTTCTCACCGTTGGCACGGTTGATATCACAAGCGGCAGAGTTGCCGCCGCCGACCCGCTGAGCCATATGTCAGGAGATATTATGATAGTTCCGATTCTTGAAAAGGAGATACCAAAGGGAAGCTATCCCGCAGAAGTCTCAATATACCGCGATAATCGGATCGGCATCAGAATGTGTACGGCGCGTCTGAAAATCAAGGAGACAACAGCTGTGAGATATGAGCTTGCAAAGCCGATTCCAGAGACCGCAGCGTTCAGGACGGATGACAGCGTTACGTGTGGATTTCCTGTGAATGGGGGAGTGATGTGTTTTATAGATGCTAAAGGGGCGAAGGCATACGAGCAGTTCATTTTAAACTTTCACAAGGCGAACCCCGGCGCAAATCACTATGACGACTATTTTTCCGTGTTTTTCGCACAAAGTGCGGAGAGATTTCCGCAGTATCAGAGTGGGGAAGGAGATTTTATTGAGTGGAACAATCCCCTCAACAATGAACGTATGGTGCAAATCTCATCGGGGCTTGGCGACGGATTTTACCGGTGCTTCTGGGGGTATGACGAAACCGGCGAAATATGTGAGCTTGTCGTACCTATGGTTGACCCGGATATTTTTGAAGGGACTGCTTCGGAAACGGAAGATCTCAACACGCGCTGGCAGGAGGCATATGAAGCCAATCCGCACCTGTATGAGGGCAACGCTGGCAAGCTGATTGTGAATTTAACGCTCACCGAGGATACGGATTCACTTTTTCCGCTGGTTCCTGAAAATCAATGGGCGGTCGAAGGCAAAACCATTGACAAATGGATACTTTCAATATTCAGCCTCACCAAAAACCGTGTCCTTGGTACAATAGAATATCATGAAGCAATCAAGAGACTGAAGCCGCATTTCCTCGCAGAAAGCAACGGCTGGGTGCTTATCAGCGGATTGACTTTAGAGCAGCTTGAGGGGCTGTTTGAAGGGCTGCCGGATTCTGCTCTGTAACGAGGAGGGAATATGGAAAACGAACAAATCACATCGGCGCTTTATACAGCGTTCAAAAGCGCCGTGACTGACCTGCGTAAGAAACACCATGAGCGTTTTTATTATTATGTTTTCGTGTCCGATTCGCCGTGGTGTCCGTACCTCTCGGCGTGCTCGTATGAGTCTTATGAGCGTTTGCTTGCGAGTGAGGAGGATGATGAGGAAGACGACGAGGGCTGGCGGAAATGGGATTATTGCGATTCGGAATATTGCGTTTACGGGTATGAAGAGTATTTTGGCGAGGCGGCGAAGCTGCTGGCGGAGAGAGCCGAGGGAATGGACGATGACGAACTTTACGGCGATGAGTGGGAAACGCGGCTTGCCTCAATGGAGGAAGCCTTGCGCCGTTTGGATTCCGAGGGATTTTTCGGCACGGGAGAGAACCGAAATGCAGTTGTTATTAACGCAGAGTGCGTGCCGCCGAGTTAT
>JAMPDT010000165.1 GCA_023665525.1 Butyrivibrio sp.
GGGGCTTAAATGCTTCGAGCCGTTCGGGGCGTTTTATATTTTTCCGAATATAGCGCAGTTTGGGCTGACGTCCGATGAATTTGCGATGCGTTTTCTTGAGGAACAGCGCGTTGCGGTGGTTCCCGGAACCGCTTTCGGGGAGAGCGGAGAGGGCTTTTTGAGAATGTCCTACGCAAGCTCTCTCGAAAATCTCAAAACAGCCATGGAGAGGCTGGAAATTTTTATTAATACGCTCAGATAATCAGGGAGGAGAAACTTATGGCGCAGATGAATATCGAATATATAAATCCTTTTTTGGTAGCCGCCTCAAGCGTCATGCAGACGGCGTGCGGGATAAAGCTTACGGCGGGAACGCCTTACGTTAAAACGACGTCCTTCGACGATTCGTCGATAGTGATATGTCTCGGAGTTACGGGACAGCTCGGAGGGCAGGTGATTCTTGCGTTCCACAAGTCGGTTGCGCTTGATATTGCGTCCAAAATGTGCATGATGACCGTGACGGAGCTTGACGAGCTTTCCAAAAGCGCGCTCAGCGAGCTGGGCAATATGGTGCTGGGAAACGCGGCGACGGTGCTTTCCACCAAAAACGTAATTATTGACATAACGCCCCCGACGATTGTTCAGGGAAATTTCAGCATAGAGAGGATTTACGCTCAGAATATATGTGTGCCCATGACCTATGACGGCGATAAGCTCATCGAATTTGATATTTCTATTAAGGAAGGCAAATAATTAAGTGCTGAATATTGTTTTATTAGAGCCTGAAATGCCCGCCAATACGGGCAATATCGGACGTACCTGCGTGGCGGCGGGAGCAAGGCTCCACCTTATCGAGCCTATGGGCTTTTACATAAACGACAGGATGCTCAAGCGCGCGGGACTGGATTATTGGGACAAGCTGGACGTAACGGTATACGATGATTTCGGAGATTTTCTCAACAGGAACCCGAACGCCCTGATATATATGGCGACCACGAAGGCGGCGCGCTCCTATACGGACGTGCGCTATACGGACGGCTGCTACATAATGTTCGGGAAGGAGAGCGCGGGAATACCCGAAGGCATTCTTAAGGAATACCCCGATACGGCGGTCAGGATCCCGATGTTCGGCGGCATACGCTCGCTGAATCTGTCGAATGCGGCGGCGGTAGTGCTTTATGAGGCGCTCCGCCAAAATGATTTTTTCGGACTCGAGCTTACGGGAACGCCGCGGACCTTTGAATGGGATAAATAACCGCGCCGAACGGACCTTACTCGGCTTCCTCCTTAATGCGGCGGGTGTATTCCTTAAGATGAATATAATTTTTGATTACCTTTGTTATTTCTATTATGAAATCCAAATCCTCGTCCGATAAATCGTCAAATATTTCCATAAGCGCGGAGTTTGCGCTCGCGCGGTAATCAATGCAGCCGAAAAGCAGATCGTCCGCGGATACTTTCAGCGTGTTGGCAAGACCGACAAGCGCGCTTACAGACGGATTGGAATTGCCCGTTTCGAGGTTGCTTATGTGCCTTTCGCCCACGTCGATGCTCTGAGCCAGCTTTGAAACCGGCATTTTTCTGAATTTTCTCATTTCTCTGAGATTATGACCAAATACTCTTGCGTCAAATGAATTGTTACTCATATCTACCGCCTAAATAAATACTTTATATTATTATAAATTGATTATAATAACAATCCTACGATTTGCAAAAGGAAAAGTAATTTATTAGATTGCAGATGTCGAAAAAGTGAAGAAAATCTCATAAATCGGTTTATATAAATTCCTCGCGTTCCGCCTTTGATTTGGGAAGAGCGAAAATAAATTCGGTTCCGACACCCTCGGTGCTGACCACGTCGATATATTCCTTGTGGGCGGCGATTATGTCCTTGACTATTGACAGCCCAAGACCTGTGCCCTTTTTGTCCTTTCCGCGCGAAAGGTCGGTTTTGTAGAAGCGTTCCCATATTTTGGAAATGCTTTCCTTGGGAATGCCGATGCCGAAGTCCTTTATCGAAACGGAAATTTTGTCGCCCTTTTCGGAGGCGGATACGATTATCGAGGAATCGCTGCTGCTGAATTTAACGGCGTTGTCGATGAGGTTGTAAATTACCTGCTGGATCTTGCTTTGGTCGGCGGTGACGTAAAGCTCCTTTTCGGAGAAAACAAGCTTGAATTTGATGAGCTTTTTCGCGCATTCTCCCTCGCAGGTTTCTATGGTCTGCTTTATTATTTTTATTATGTCAAAATCGCTTATGTCGAGGACCATGCCGTTTTCGTTGAAATTGTTCATGGTCAGAAGATTGTTTGTCAGCTTTGTCAGGCGCTCTGTCTCGGAAATAACGATATGGAGGTATTTTTCCTGCATCTGCAAGGGAATCGTGCCGTCGAGCATCGCCTCGAGATAGCCCTTGATGGAGGTGAGCGGAGAACGGAAGTCGTGCGAAATATTGGCGAGGAATTTGGTCTGGTAGCCGTTAAGGCTTTCTATTTCGGACGCCATATAGTCGAGCGAGTCCGCGAGCCTGCCGATTTCATCGTTGCGCCCGAGGCGCGTTTTTACCGAAAAGTCGCCCTTGGCGTAAAGCTCGGTCGAGCTTGTGAGCCTGCGCAGCGGCTTGTTAATGCTTGTGTAAAAAATAAAAATAAGTATGCCCGAAAATCCGAAGGCGATGGCAAGCGTTAAGTAATTGTAGTTGAAAACGGCGTTTGCGTCCGCTCTTATCACGGAAACGGGTTTGTTTATCACAATGTAGCCCAAAACGGCGTAGCGGTACTCCACGGGATAAAAAACGGTGAGCTGTTTTTCGTCGTAGGAGCCGTAAAAGTATCCGATTTGGCGGCGTCCCGCCGCCCCGTCGGTGGGGTCGAAGCCCTCGATGGCTTCCAAGCCGAGCCGAGAGGTGTCGATTATGATGTTGCCGTCGGCGGCAAGCAGCATAATATCGCAGCCGAGATAGGAATTAAGGGCGTCAAACTGATTTTGCAGGGCTTCGTGCGGCAGGCTGTCGCCGAAATAGGCGGTGCCGTAGCTGTCCGCGATTACGGTCGCCTCGTGATAGAGCCTGTCCGTCTCCTTTTCCAGCATATGACTGTAAGTTATACGGTTGACCGCGAGCGATACCGTGAGGAAGCTGAGAAGCAGCGCGGCAATGAAGCCCGATATGAATTTGTAGATCAGCCTGTTTTTCATTCCTACCTCAGCCTGTGGGTTTCAAATTTGTAGCCTATGCCCCAGACCGTACCGATATTCCAGCTTTCGTGGTCATGTATTTTTTCGCGCAGGCGCTTGATATGCACATCGACCGTGCGCGTGTCGCCGATATATTCGTAGCCCCATATATTGTCGAGAAGCTGTTCCCTCGTGAAAACCTGATTCGGCGACGAGGCGAGAAAATAGAGCAGCTCGATTTCCTTGGGCGGCATATCTATGTTTTGCCCCATATAAACGACGGAATAATTGGTCATATTGATTACGAGGTCGGGATATTCCACGAATTCGCCGGTTCGCTCCTCGGTCTGTACGGACGCGGGCGCGGCGGTGCAGCGGCGCAGAACCGCCTTTACCCTCGCTACAAGCTCCTTGGAGTCGAAGGGCTTGATCATATAATCGTCCGCGCCCAGCTCGAGCCCCAAAACCTTGTCGAAAATCTCGCCCTTTGCCGAAAGCATAATAATGGGGGTGTTGTGGGTTTTGCGGATTTCGCGGCAGACCTGATAGCCGTCGATGCCGGGAAGCATCAAATCAAGCAGTATAAGGTTCGGCTCAAAGCTTCTGAACGCCGTAAGCGCGCCCTCGCCGTCATGTACTATTTTGGTTTCAAAGCATTCCTTTATCAGATAGAGCGAAATAAGCTCCGCGATATTTTCGTCGTCGTCAACGATGAGTATTTTTTGTTTGTCAGCCATAGCGGTATCCCCTTATTCTTTAAATTCGACGATTGTCACGCCGTAATCGCCCTCCCCGAAGGAGCCGAGGCGGAAGCTTTTGACGTGCTTTTGCCTGCGCAGAAAATTATGGACGGCGTTCCTTAAAACCCCCGAGCCTTTGCCGTGCACCACTCTTACGGTGGAAAGGCGTGAAAGGTAAGCATCGTCAAGATATTTATCCAGCTCTGCCAGGGCTTCGTCCACGGTCTTGCCCAGCAGATTGATTTCCGGCGAGATGTTTAATGCTTTGGACATTTTTACCCTGCCTGTATGGCCCCTGGAAGGGGCGGGGGCGGGAGAGGCTTCTGCTG
>JAMPDT010000166.1 GCA_023665525.1 Butyrivibrio sp.
AACACAAAACAATTCCTGAAGCAAGGAAATATTATTCGGATCTTCTGTCCTTGTAAATCACGGCGGCGTAACTTGGGTTCTGCAATTCGCTTCGGTCGAAGTCAAATAAGTGCCGCCGACACTTAGCTCCCCGCAGGACTCTTGGACAGAGCGGGCGGCAGCGATTAGATATGTTCAGAAAAATTTTCCCTTGTAAAATGCCCATAGGGGCAAAAACAAGGGAAGATATATAGCACTTCACTGTATGAGGCTCTGAAAGCCTTGAAAAATAAGGAAAGTTCAAATATTTAATCTACAAATCAATATTTCGTAACGATTGGCTTTCCTTCAGAATCCAATAGCGGAGAAAGACCGCCCGAATAACCTGATTTTACCCATAGATAATTTACGCCCGTCTGCTTATCGACAATGATTTGGATTAAGCCGGCGTCCTTTAGCTGACTTCCTTCCTTTTCCAAAATCTCAAATCTCTCATTTTCCTTTGACATAATATTTACCTCCGCAAATTTTTGCTTGTACCTCCAATAGAATACCACAATCACGCTAATATTTCTATTGCATTTTCATTAAATTTCTTCCTCCCTCCGCTTCTTCCTGTCCCGCTTCGCAATTTTCATTAAAGCGTCGGGTAAATCTCCGTATACGATATACGGCGGATAAAAAATCAATGGATTCCCCTGAAAATATTCGCCCTGACTGCGGCATATAATATCCCAAAGAGCGGTCGGGGGTGCGTATGTCGCGGTTTTTATGGGGACCTGTGACGCTTGCGCTGCTGTGCGGCACGGGGCTGTATCTGACGGTGAGATTCAGGGCTTATCCGCTTCGCAGACTTTTTCCCACGTTAAAAAATATAATAAGCGGCGGCGGGAACGGCGCGGGCGCGGAGAAGGGAGAGGTTTCGCCGCTCGGCGCGCTGATGACCTCGCTTGCAGCCTGCGTCGGAATCGGCAATATTGTCGGCGTTGCCGCCGCGATAAGCATAGGCGGCGCGGGCGTGCTTCTGTGGATGTGGCTCGGAGGACTTTTGGGCATATCCACGCAGTTTGCCGAGGCGCTGCTCGGCGTGCGGTACAGACAGAAGAACAGCGCGGGAGAGTATGTCGGCGGTCCGATGTATACGCTTAAATACGGGCTGAAAAACAAGCGGTTGGGGCTTTTGCTCGGCAGCGCGTTCGCGCTGTGCGCGGTATTGGCATCCTTCGGAATCGGAAATATGGTTCAGGCAAATTCGATAGCGCGGGCGGCTTCTTTTTCGTTCGGGATCGATCCGCGCGTTACGGGAATAATTATGGCGGCTGCGGTGCTTGCCACGCTGCTTGGCGGGATAAAGAGCATAGCGCGGGTTTCGGGCGTGCTTGTCCCCGTTATGGCGGCTGTTTATATATGCGGAGGGCTTATTGTGATCGCGGGCAACGCTAAGGGGCTTTTGGCGGGGCTTGGGGATATATGGAGAGGTGCGTTCGGCATAAAGGCGGCGGCGGGCGGCGGAGCGGTGTCCTTTTTTACGGTCCTGCAAAACGGGATCGCGAAGGGCGTTTTTTCAAACGAGGCGGGGCTTGGCTCGGCGGCGATAACCGCGTCCGCCGCGCATACGGATTCGGACGTAAGTCAGGGCTGCGTGTCCATGTGCACGACCTTTATAGATACGCATATAATATGTACGATGACGGGGCTTGTGATTTTGTCCGCGGGGCTTTACAAGGGGGCGGTGACGGACGCGGCGGAGCTTGTGACGCGCTCCTTTGAAACGGTGCTTGGGAACGCGGGAGGCTACGCGGTGACGGCGGGAATCGTGCTTTTTGCCTACGCGTCGATTCCGGGCTGGGAATATATGGGAGAAAAGGCGCTGGAATTTCTTGTCAAAAAAAAGATTTACTGCTATATTTATCGTATAGGCTTTGTAACTGCCGTGTATGTCGGCGCGGTTTTGGCGGCTTCGCGCGTGTGGGAGCTTTCGCAGGCGGCGAACGCGCTTATGATTTTCCCGAATCTGTTTTCCCTGCTTGCGCTGTCGGGGGAGGCAGCCGACGATATAAGGCGTTACGGGCATAAAAAATCGCGATAGGAGAAAAACAAGTGAAGTGTGAGAGAATATATTTGGCAGAGGATAAAAGCTCGTGGTTCGACACCTATATTCACGAGCGCTCGGATGAGCTGCTTCCGGGCAAAAAAAGACCTGCCGTGCTGGTGTGTCCCGGAGGCGGCTACCAATACACCTCCGACAGGGAGGCGGAGCCGATCGCGCTCGCGTTTACGGCTATGGGCTATCACGCCTTCGTGCTAAGGTACGGCGTCGATATGAACGCGGTTATGCCCCGTCCCATAAAGGACGCGGCGGCGGCAATGGCGTACATAAAGGACCACGCAGACGAGTGGCTTGTCGATGAAAAATTCGTGTTTGCGGCGGGCTTCTCGGCGGGCGGACACCTCGCGGCGTCGCTCGGCGTTTTTTGGAACAGCGAAGAAATGCTGCCCGAATACGCGGACGACAGGGAAAGGATAAGACCCGCGGGGCTTATTCTCGGCTACCCCGTTATTGACCTGAAAAGCACCTGCACGAAGCTTGATATAGGAATCGAGGGCTATCCCGAATACGAAAAAATCGGCTTCGGCTCGTGGCACCCCGCGATAAAGGGCGAGGATATTTTTGTAAGGGAAAACAATAAGACCTATATTAATTTCGAGGTGGCAATGAACGCCTATATGTTCGGGGGATATGCCTCGGACGAGCAGATAGAAATGTACAGCCTGCAAAATCGGGTGACAAAGGACGCCGCTCCGGCGTTTATATGGCATGGAGGGCAGGACGGTCTTATTTTCCCGCGCAACTCAATGCTGTTCGCGAACGCCCTTATCGAAAACAACGTGCCCTGCGAGCTGCATATATTCGGCAGCGGCGGGCACGGACTGGGGCTCGCGAATGAGATTACCGCCAACAATTTTTGGGAGGACGTTCCCGAATGCGCTCCGTGGATGAGCCTTGCGGGAACATGGATCAAGTCAATCCTCCGTCGGCAGTGATAACCTGTCCCGTGACATATTCGTCCAAAAAGGCGAGCCTGAATATGATCCGCGCCGCCTCCCGCGCGCTGCAAAGCCTGCCGCAGGGAATTTCGGCGGTAAAAGCGTCAAGCTCGTCCCTTGAAAGAAAAGAATTCATACGCGTATCTACGGCGCCGAGGGCAACGGCATTCACCTGAATGCGGCTCGGCGCCAGTTCCTTTGCAAGCGCCTTGGTGAACGCGTTCACGCCGCCCTTTGACGCCGAATACGCGACCTCGCAGGACGCGCCCGTGTTCCCCCACATTGAAGAAATGTTGATAATGCGCCCGCCGCCACTGCGCAGCATATGCGGAATCGCGCATTTGCACACATTGAAAACGGAAGAAAGATTCGTGCCGATAACCCTGTCCCATTCCTCCCCGCTCATATCCTGGAGCAGTCCGATATGCGAAACTCCCGCGTTGTTGATCACGATGTCGGGCAGCATACCGCTTTCGGACATTATTTCAAACATCTCGGCGACCGAGGCAAGGTCCGACACGTCCCTCACGATTGGAAGCGCCCTTGCGCCGAAGCCCTCAAGCTCGCCCGCAAGCCTTGTGAGCTCGTCCGCGCTTTCGCGGCAGTTTATAACGGCGTCAAAGCCGTTTTCGGCAAAAAGCAGGGCGGTTTCCCTGCCTATTCCGCGTGACGCGCCCGTGATTAAAACGGTGGAACCCATATTCGGACCTCCTTGGATTTGCGTATTTTCTTACGGTGACATTTTATTCTACCACAAAATCCTGTCAAGAAAAACCGTCGAAAAAATAAATTTTCGGCATTTTGCATAAAAATGCCAAATGATTTTCGGTAATCGGTAACGGTTCTTAATTTTATGATAAAAAAATTTATTTTTCGGGCAAAAGTTATCCACAATTTTGCCCCCTTATTTTACGCTGTTTGCGAGTTATACCCGAAGTTATCCACATTATCCCCAAAGTTTGCGCGAGGGCTTTGCCGCGAATTTGAAAAAAATCAAGACAAAAATATGTTTTGTTGAAATCTCATAAATCGTATT
>JAMPDT010000167.1 GCA_023665525.1 Butyrivibrio sp.
AGCCACCGGCTTCTTAAGCTCCTGCCTGCCCGTCTCGGAATAAACCGCCTCTCCCGCGCGCTGTACAATATAGGGAGCGCCGTTGTATTTCGTGCCGTGCCTTCTCGCCCAAAGGGAGTTAAGCGAAACGTCTCCGCACTTAAGCTCCTTCGGAATAACCGTGAAGCCGAGCCTTACTCCCGTAAAGCCCGCGTTTTTGGAAAAGCTGCGCAGCTCTATCGCGCAGGTCTTTGCGCCGTCGCACTCATATACCGTATGCGGAACGTCGCTCTCGGAAATGTACGCCTCATAGGCGGCGTCATAGATGATAAGCGCTTTTTTCTCGTTGGCATAGTCCACCCATTTTTGAAGCTCGTCCCTCGTCACGGTCGCGCCCGTCGGGTTATTCGGAAAGCACAGATAGATTATGTCGGGAGCTTCCGTCGGAAGCTTGGGCGCAAAGCCGTTTTCCTCAAGGCACGGCATATAAATCACGTTGCTCCACATTCCCGTATTCGCGTCGTAGCTGCCCGTTCTTCCCGCCATAACGTTGGAATCGACATAGACGGGATAAACGGGATCGCCGACGGCGATTTTATTGTCAAGCCCCAAAATCTCCTGAATATTGCCCGAATCGCATTTCGCGCCGTCCGAAACAAAAATTTCGTCTATATCAATATCCACGCCGCGCGCCCTGTAATCTCCCGACGCGATGGCGGAGCGCAGAAACTCGTAGCCCAAATCGGGCGCGTAGCCGCGGAAGGTTTCCGCACTGCCCATCTCGTCCACGGCTTTGTGAAACGCGCCGATGATCGAGGGCGCGAGAGGTTGCGTAACGTCGCCTATGCTGAGCTTGATCACCTTTTTGTCGGGGTGCGCCGCCTTATACTCCCTCTCCTTGCGTCCGACCGTGGAAAAAAGATAGCTCCCGGGCAGCTTAAGATAGTTTTCGTTGATTTTGAACATATAATTTCCCTCTTTCTATGTATTATTCCATTCGCCTGTAAAGGATACCTCGGCGGGACCCTCCATATAGACAATATTGCTGTCTCTGTCCCAGCTTATTTTCAAATCTCCTCCGAGAAGCTTTACCGTTACCTCGCCGCCGCACAGACCGTTAAGCATCGCGGCGACAGCCGCGGCGCAGGCTCCCGTTCCGCAGGCAAGCGTTTCTCCCGAGCCGCGCTCCCAAACGCGCATTTGTATGGTATTTTCGTCGATTACCCGAATAAATTCCGTATTGATTCTGTCGGGAAAAACCTCGTTGTTTTCAAAAAGAGGTCCGATTTCTTCTATTTTGAGAGCGTCAACATCGTCAACGCGGACGACGCAGTGAGGATTTCCCATTGATACGCAGGTAATTTTGTACTCTCTTCCGCCCACAGAAAGCGTCCTGTCCTTGATAAGCTCTCCGTCAAGGCTTACGGGAATCTCGGAGGGCGCAAAAACAGGCTCGCCCATATTAACGCGCACCGAGCTTACCTTTCCGCCGTTTACGTTCAGCTTAAGATATTTTATGCCGGAAAGGGTTTCCACCGAAAGCTCCGTCTTGTCGGTAAGACCGTTGTCGTAAACGTACTTTCCGACACAGCGGATCCCGTTTCCGCACATTTTGCCCGAGGAGCCGTCCGCATTATACATATCCATATAGAAATCCGCCCTGTCGCTCGGCTTTATAAGTATCAGTCCGTCCGAACCGATCCCGAAATGCCTGTCGCTGACAAGCACCGAAAGCTCGGCGGGATTTTCCGCCTTTTCCTCAAAGCAGTTCACATACACATAATCGTTGCCGATACCCTGCATTTTGGTAAATTTCATAAAGCGCACCCCTTTCTTTATTTTGCCGCCGTCAGCTTGAGCGGTAAAGGCACAGCACCATTCTCGCGGTTTCGGCAAGTCCGTTGCCGCTGTCCATACTGCATTTCTGCATATATTTGTGCGCCTCCGCCTCCGTCATATTGTTCCTGTCCATAAGCACGCCCTTCGCCTGCTCGATAATCCGCTTATCGGCGTCGGAGCGCTCCCTCGGCGCGAGCCTTGCCCGCTTTCTCCTGCGGTGCTGCGCCTCAAACATCATACGCACAGTGTCCGTCAGGTCGTATACCTTAAGCGGCATCGCAAGCCTGATGATTCTGCCGTCCCCATCGTCAAGCCAATGCCCCTGCGACGCGACAAGAAGCATATCGAAGGTATCGGGCAGGCTCTCGGCAAGCTGCGTGTAATACATATCGCTGAAGCGGTAGCTGCATATAACAATACCCTCGTTCAGGGTATTCGCGCATTCAAGCGCCTGCGCGCCGTTTTTGCACACCGCGTCAACGGTTATGCCGTTTCTGGTAAGGATATTCTTCATATTCCTTCCGTCCTCCGGCTTCGGAAATACGATAATAACATTTTCCATAGCACCGCCTCCGACAAGCCGCGTCAGAATTTATAGAGATATTCGTCAATCTCCCAGCGGCTGACCGTCACCTTGTAGTCGCTCCACTCCTTTTTCTTGGCGGCGATATATTTCTCGGCGGTTTCCTCGCCTATGAAGTCCATAATGTACTCGTCCCTTTCAAGCTCATGCACCGCGTCGTAAAGGGTTTCGGGAAGACTTTCGATTCCGAGCCTCTTTTTTTCCTTTTTGCTCATCTCAAAAATATTCACGTCCACGCTGTCACAGAGAGGCAGCCTGTTCTTAATTCCGTCAAGCCCCGCCATAAGGCATACCGCCAAAGCGAAATACGGGTTTGCCGAGGGGTCGGGATTGCGCAGCTCCACCCTCGTACCCGCGCCTCTTGCCGCAGGTATTCTTATAAGCGGGCTTCTGTTTTTTGCGGACCACGCGATATAGCAGGGCGCCTCGTAGCCGGGCACAAGCCTTTTGTACGAATTGACGAGGGGATTCGTTATTGCGACGATTCCCTTTATATGCTTCATAATTCCCGCTATAAAGCAGTACGCCTCCTCGCTCAGTCCGTCCCTTCCGTTCTCGTCGGCGAAAATATTTTTGCCGTCCTTTTCGAGCGACATATTTATATGCATTCCCGAGCCTGCCACTCCGGGCTTAGGTTTAGGCATAAAGGTCGCGTACAGCCCGTGCCTTTGCGCTATCGTCTTTACCGCCAGCTTAAAGGTCATAATCGAGTCCGCGGTTTTCATCGCCTCGCCGTATTTAAAATCAATCTCATGCTGCGCGGGCGCGCATTCGTGGTGCGACGCCTCTATCTCAAAGCCCATATCCTCAAGCGTAAGCACAATGTCGCGCCTTGCGTTTTCTCCCAAATCATTGGGACCGAGGTCAAAATATCCCGCCCTGTCAAAGGAATCCGTGGTGGGCGCTCCGTTTTCGTCCACATTAAAAAGGAAAAACTCGCACTCGGGACCCGCGTTGAATTTATAGCCCATTTTTGCCGCCTCGTCAACGGCTCTTTTCAGTATATGTCTGGGATCGCCCTCAAACGGCGTCCCGTCGGTCTTATACACATCGCAGATAAGCCTCGCGACCTTGCCGTGCTGCGGCCTCCACGGAAAAATAACGAAGCTGTCGAGGTCGGGGCGCAGATACATATCGGATTCCTCGATACGCGCGAAGCCGTCTATCGAGGAGCCGTCGAACATCATCTGATTGTCGAGCGCCTTTTTAAGCTGACTTTTGGGAATCGCCACGTTCTTGAGTATTCCGAAAATATCCGTGAACTGGAGCCTTATAAACTCAACGTCGTTTTCCTCCACAAAATTAATTATATCTTCTTTTGAATAATGGGACATTTCCGATACCTCCGTAGTTTAATCTAACTATCAGTATGTTATCAGCCGATTGAAAATTTGTCAATAAATTTGCCCTCCGATTTGCATATTCGGCTCTGTTGTTGTATACTGTTCAGTATAATCACGAAGAGGAGTTATATATTAATATGAAGAAAAAGATTATTTCGCTTATATTTTTTGCGGTCCTCTGCACCGTATCCGTCTGCGGCTGTTCTTCCTCGTCCGCCCGGGTTGCGGCAACGCCCACGTCCGCGGACAGCACGCCGGTTGCAGCCG
>JAMPDT010000168.1 GCA_023665525.1 Butyrivibrio sp.
GGCTGCTCTGCTCGTCCTCGTAATGCCTTATCGCGTAATCGCTTATATCACGGGCATTCACATATCTGTCGTCCTCGTCAAACGGGAGAATTTCGGCGGCGCCCGCCGCCTTCTCGAAATTAAAGACAGGCTCCCTGTTCTTCTCCCCGACTTCCTCTTTGCGCGCTTTTTCGGGCTTGATAAGCTTGTCGAGCCTTTCAAGCTTCGCCGACCTGTCGTTTTCGGCTGCGCCGGTCTCCTCGGGCTTATTGCTTTCCTGCGCGTCCGCCGCTCTTATCTCGTGTATATCCTCGGCGTTATCCGCGTCCTCCTTTACTATCTCCGTGTCAAGGGTCACTCCGCGAACCTTGTCCGCCGCTCTTTTAAGCCTGTTTTCCTCGCGTATCCTGCGCTTCTCCTCCGCGTTCTCACGGTACTGCTCGACGTCCTTTACCGTGGTATCGTACACCTTCCTGCCGCCCTTTTTAAGCCCCGCGATAAAGGAACGCTCGGAGATGACCACAACGCCTATGATAATCAGAACAATATCTATAATATACGCGCCGATTGTGCCAAACCATGTCACAAACAGCTTGCAGACCGAGCCCCCGAAAAAGCCCCCGCCGTTCTTATGCGCCGAGCATTCGGTATAATACTGCGTAAATTTCCACTCCGACGCGTGCGCTCCGCTTATAAGCTGGATAAGCGCGCAGAGCAGTACCGTCACAAGCACGCCCGCAATTATTTTGATCCGCGCGACCGAATTGTTTTTGTTCGATATTGCAAAAATAGCTCCGCCGAAAAGCATAAGCGGGAATATGTACGCCACAAGTCCGAAAAGCCCGAAGAAAAATGAGCTTATCCCCTCGCCTACAACGCCGCCCACTCCGAAATTCGCTATAAAAAAAATAACCGAAAGCGCAAGCGTTATAAGCACCGCCGCCTCTCTTGCAATTCCGCCCTTGCGTCCCTTGGCGGCGGACTTTTTCTTTTTAACGTTTCCTGTTGCCATTTTAGCTCTCCCGTTATCTTGTAATCGCAGAATATACAATAGCTACAAGTCCAATTACAAGACAGTAGACTGCAAATCCGATATATTTTTTATTTCTTATAAGCTTAAGCATAAGCTTAAGGCTCACCAAGCCCACTCCGAAAGCCGCAAGCGTTCCCAATATGTAGCCCGGCAGGTTTGCCGAGCCGAACGCCTCGTCCTTCAAGCCGCCGATTTTAACAAGCATCGCTCCGATAATCGCGGGAATCGACATTATAAAAGAATACTTAACCGCAAGCTTTTTATTGAATCCGAGCATAAGCCCCGTACAAATCGTCGTTCCCGAGCGCGAAAGCCCCGGCATCGTCGCGACGCCCTGCGCAATTCCCATAATAAAAGCGCTCGAATACTGCGCATCCTTAATCCTTACCTTGCCGTTTGAATGTCTGTCCGCCAAAAAAAGAAGAACCGCCGTAAGAACAAGACAGATTCCGACTATCCAAAGCCTGCCCGACGCCATTTCTGCCAGCTCGTTGCCCGCTATTCCCAAAATTCCCGTGGGAACGGAAGAAATAAGCACCATTATCACAAGTTTTCTGTATGAAGAATTTATTACCTTAAAATATGTATATCTGTTATCGCCCTTTTTCCGTTTGATAAAAATAAGCAGATTGGCAAAAACAGTCATAAGTATTCCCCAAAATTCCCGAAGCATTCCCCATATGTCCTCGCGGAACACCACGATAACCGCAGCCAGCGTGCCCATATGGAGCAGCACGTCAAAATAGTTGCCCGAATCGAGTTCAAGCTTGAACACATACCTGAAAATCGCCAAATGCCCCGAGCTGCTCACGGGCAGAAATTCCGTAAAGCCCTGAATAAGCCCCATAAACAAGGCTTTTAGTATATTCACTTTTTTCTTCCTCCTTAATAACTCTCCACTCCTGTAAGCCGCGCAGCGCGTTCTCAAAAAACGCCTCCGATTGTTTCCCACCGCAGACTGCGCTTAGAAGCATTATACCATTTTTTAGAAAATATGTCGAGAAAATGCGCCCAAATTTTTGCCTTTATTTTCCCATAAGCTCGTTAAGCTTGCAGAACGCTTTTCTTATGTCGCCCACCTCGTCGATTATCCCGCAGTCCACCGCCTCCTGCCCGACAAGAATCGTCCCCAAATCCTTCGCCATCATATGCGTTTCCATCATCATATTTTCAAGCTCGTTTTCGGGACATCTGCTGTGCGCGGCAATAAAGCCGATTATCCTGTCCTGAATCGACTTAAACTGCTTATAGGTCTGGCTCGCGCCGAGTATGGTCCCGCTCATTCTCACGGGATGGATTACCACCGTCGCGCTCGGCACAATAAAGGAATAGTCCGTCGCCACCGCCACAGGCACCCCTATCGAATGGCTGTCGCCCAGCACAAGCGACACCGTCGGCTTGCCAAGCCCCGCTATCATCTCGGCAAGCGCCAGCCCGCACGACACGTCGCCGCCTATCGTGTTCACGAGAAAAAGGATTCCGTCCGCCTTGCTCTCCCTCTCGATTCCCGCGAGCATCGGCAGCATATGCTCGTATTTGGTCGTTTTCCCGTCCTTGCCGAGATTGTCGTGTCCCTCGATCTCGCCGATTATGCTGATTATCTCAACGCCGCCGCTCTCTACCGCGCCGAACTCCTTAACTCCGTCCTTTTCCGCCTCGGACATAAAAACACCTCCGAAATACTTTTATCTCCTAAAAGTATTTCCGAAGGTGTTAAAAATATGCCTTATGAGGCCGGTAAAAAAAGCCTTCTTCTTTATAAGCTATTTACTCCTCACTCGGCGTGTCCGGCGCCTCTTCGCCGCCGCTCTCCTCCTTCGCCTTCTCCCTCACGACCTCGACCCTTCTTATTACGTTGCCCGAAACCTCAAGTATTTTGAAAACATAGCCGTCCGCGCTTATTTCGGCGGTTTCGTTCTCCTCGGGGATTCGGTTCAGAAGCGAAATCAGATAGCCGTTTAGGGTGTCGAAATCCTCGCTCTCTATATGCGTGCCGATCAGCTTGTTCAAATCCTCAAGCTCCGTAAGCCCGTCCACTATATACGAATCGTCGGAGCCGTGCTCAATCGCTTCCTCCTCCGCGTCGTATTCGTCGAGAATATTGCCGACAATCTCCTCGATAATATCCTCCATGCTTATCACTCCCGCAGTCTGACCGTACTCGTCAACCACGATTCCCATATGTATTTTCTCCGCCTGCATATCCTTAAGCAGATCATCAATATCCCTTGTGTCCGGGACAAAATAAGCGGGTCTGATAATGCTCTTAAGCATCGAGATTTCTCTTTTGCGGCTGGGAAGATTGCGGTACATAATCAGCGCGTCCCTGATATGCAGGGTCCCCACGATGTTGTCGATGTCGCCGTCGTACACGGGGAAGCGCGAGTAATTACCGTCGATATGCTTCTGAATGACCTCCTCGAGCGTCATATGCCCGTCCAGCGCCACTATTGCCGAGCGGTGCGTCATAATGTCGCCCGCGTTCTTGTCCCCAAGCTCAAAAATATTCGCGATCATCTCCGCCTCGCTCGCCTCGAGAACGCCCTGCTCCTGACCCTCGTTTACCATCGTGATAATTTCCTCCTCGGTAACGTTGTCGGTTTTCTCGTTGGGGTCGATTCCGAATATGCGGAGGAACAAATGCGATATAAGAGTAACCGCCTTTGCAAACGGAAAAAGAAGCGCGATTACCGCGCAGACCGTGCCGGAGAGCGCGTATGCCGTTTTGCCCGCCGAGCGCTTCCCGCACTTTTTGGGGATAAGCACTCCGAAAACAATCAGTATCAAAAGCATTGCAAGCGCTATCAGCGCGGGGAGCCAGCGAAGCAGCGGGCTGTCGCCTGCGACGCTTCTTTCGATCCTGCTCCGTATCACGCCCAGTATGTATGCTCCCGCCACGACGTTGCTCACAAACACCACGATGTCAAGCGTATCTCCGAAGCGTGACGGCTCCTCCAGAAGCCTTTTAAGGCGAACGGCTT
>JAMPDT010000169.1 GCA_023665525.1 Butyrivibrio sp.
TCCCGCAAGCTTCTCGGAATCCCTCGCGTTCATCTGACAGCCGAAGGTATGTATGCAGTAGGTAAGGCTTCTGCCCGCCTCCCTGCTTTTGGAATCCGTGATTTCCTTAAGCCTGTCCATATAAAAATACTGCCGCTCCGGCTCGCGTTCCGGCGGCAACGTCAAATCTGTTACGGACATTATGCTGTGTCCTCCTGAAAATTTATGCCGGGCGGTGACAAGCCCGCCCTTTTTTGCGTAAGCTGTTTGTTCGAGATTTAGAATTTCAGCTTCTCGTTGATTTTCGCTATCTGCTTTTTTGCCTTTTGAGCAATTTTTTCATTATGCTCTTCATTTGCAAGATCCAAAATCTCTTGCCAATCCTCAAGCTCATCAAGCAGCATTCCTTTATACTGTTCATTTGTCATTCCCATATCTTCCATACTCTCCTCCTTTCCCCTGCGGGGTTCGCCTGTCCTCTGCCTTTCGGATACTCTTGATTATTTTATCCTTGGTCGTGTTACGGTCTTATCTGACCGCTGCCGTAAATTATATACTTGGTGGTCGTAAGCGCCTCAAGCCCCATGGGACCTCTCGCGTGAAGCTTTTGGGTGCTTATGCCGATTTCAGCCCCGAAGCCGAACTCAAAGCCGTCGGTGAACCTTGTGGAGGCGTTTACATAGACGGCGGCGGCGTCCACCTCGTCGAGAAATTTTTGGGAGCTTGCGTAATCGTTCGTGACGATTGCTTCGGAATGTCCCGTGTTGTATTTGTTTATGTGCTCTATCGCCTCGTCAACGCCGTCAACTATTTTAAGGGATACGATATAATCAAGGTATTCCGCGGCGTAGTCCTCGTCCGAAGCCTCGGAAAACGACGGCACAATAAGCCTTGACGCCTCATCGCCCCGAATCTCGACCTTGTGCTTGAAAAGCCTTTCGGCAAGAAGCGGGATAAATTCGCCGGCAGCCGCCCTATGCACCAAAATGGATTCGCAGGCGTTGCAAACTCCGATTCTCTGCGTTTTGGCGTTCTCTATAATGTCAAGCGCCATATCAAAATCCGCGGAGGCGTCAACATAGACGTGGCAGTTGCCCGTTCCCGTTTCAATCACGGGTATGGTGGCGTTGTTTACAACCGTCTTAATAAGCCCCGCGCCGCCTCTGGGTATGAGAACGTCGATGTATCCGTTGAGGTGCATAAGCTCCTCGGTGACCGCCCTGTCCGTGCTTTCTATAAGCTGGAGGCAGTCGGGTGAAATTCCTCTTGCCGTTAAGGTTTCCCTGATTACGGCGGCAATCTCCTTGTTGGAATTAATCGCGTCGCTGCCGCCCTTTAAAATCACGGCGTTGCCCGCCTTGAAGCAAAGCCCGAAGGCGTCGAGCGTAACATTGGGCCTTGATTCGTATATGATACCTATAACCCCGATCGGGACCCGCTTTTTGCCTATGCGCAGTCCGTTCGGACGCTCCCGCATACCGAGAACCTCGCCCGTCGGGTCGTCCAGCGCGGCAACCTGCAAAATGCCGTCCGCCATTCCCCTTATCCTGTCGTTTGTCAGACATAATCTGTCAAGCAAGCCTTGCTTCATATTGTTTTGCCTGCCCGCCTCCATATCTGCCTCGTTGGCGCGCATAAGCCTGTCCGCGCTGTCCGAAATCGCTTCGGCTATGGCGCGAAGCGCCTCGTTTTTTTCGTTTATTCCCAGCTTTGCCGTAACGCGCGAGGCGGCGACGGCGCGCTGTCCCATCATCTCAAGTTCCGTCATAAAAATAGAAGCTCCTTTTTGATAGCTGCGCAGGGCGACCGAAATACGGAGGCAGCCTGCGCCTGCTTAATTTGCGTTTGCGCGCCGTCCGATGTCAAAGCGGCGCAAAACGGCGGTGCACGCCCTTGTCCGTAACCACCATATCGAGGGGAATGTCGTTTTCGTCCGTTTCAATATCCTCAAATATCTGCACGTTATACGCTATGCCCACCGTTATCAGAGACGGGTGCTTTTCAAGAAAACGGTCGTAGTAGCCGCCGCCGTAGCCCACCCTGTTGCAGCTTGTGTCAAAGGCAAGCCCCGGCACTATCGCGATTCCGTTGTCCGTGTTCACCAAATTGTACGGATTGTCGGACGGCTCCAAAATACCCATATAGCCGAAGAACAAATCCTCCATGGACGCTATCCTGTAAAAATTCATGCTGCCGCCCGATACGCGCGGCAGAGCAACGGTTTTGCCCGCCTCAAGCGCCGCGGTTATTATGCTGTCCGTATCCACCTCATTGTTTATGCTTTTGTATATGTATACGGTTTCCGCGTTTTTAAATTCCTCCATATCGGTTATAAAGCCGGCTATGCGCCCGCTCATAAGCTCCGCGTCCCTGTCCGATAAATTATTCCTGAATTTTTTAACCTTTTCTCTCGCTTCGTTTTTGCTAATCATCAATATCCAAACTCTCCTATAATTGATTCGTCGTTCTCAATCCATTCGCTGACGTTTATTTCCCTGTAACTGTCCTTATCGTCCCTTATGATCACCTTGGCTATTCCGGCGTTGATAACGGTTCTTTTGCACATCGAGCAGCAGCTTGCGTTCTGCACGTAACTCAGGTCGGGCAGCTCAAGCCCGACGAGATAGAGCGTGCTGTCGATCATGGATTCCCTTGAGGCGCTGATAATGGCGTTCGCCTCCGCGTGGACGCTGCGGCAAAGCTCGTAGCGCTCCCCCCTCGGGATCCCCAGTCTGTTGCGCACGCAGTAGCCCAAGTCCGAGCAGTTTTTGCGGCCCCTCGGCGAGCCGACATAGCCCGTGGAGATAATCTCGTCGTTTTTTACGATTACCGCCCCGTACAGCCGCCTAAGGCAGGTCCCGCGCTGTGAAACCGACTCGGCAATATCAAGATAATAATTGTTCTTATCCCTTCTGTCCATATCAGCCTCCAAAGCTTAATCAAGATAATCGTGTATGTTAAAGCTCTCGTCGCAGTGCGCCAAAAAAAGCGTGCCGATATTTTCGCCCTCGGCTATGCGGGAAATAACGTCCATATCCCTGCTGTTCGCGATAACCATATCGGCTCCTGCCGCCGTCGCGATTGCCGCCGCCGCAAGCTTGGCGCTCATTCCTCCCGTACCCAGACCGCCCGCCGAGCCCTTCGCCATTGCCTTGAACTTATCGTCGATACGGGGGACAAGCTCGATAAAGCGCGCGTCGGGATTAACGTTCGGGTCGTCCGTAAAAAGCCCGTCTATATCCGATAAAAGAATCAGCAGATCCGCGCCTATCAGCGCGCTGACAAGCGCCGAAAGCCTGTCGTTGTCGCCGAACTCGATCTCATAGGTGGAAACCGTGTCGTTTTCGTTTACGACGGGTATCGCACCCAGCTTGAAAAGCTCGGCAAAGGTATTGCGGGCGTTTTTTATATGCTCCTCGTTAAACATCGAGTATTTTGTCATCAGAACCTGCGCCGCCGTCTGGTTATATTCCGAAAAAAGCTTCTGATACGTCATCATCAGGCGGCACTGCCCGATTGCCGCGCACGCCTGCTTCTGCGCCAAATTATCGGGTCTGCGGCTCATGCCCACCGCCTGCCTGCCGACGGCGATCGCGCCCGACGATACCAGCACCACGTCCTTGCCTTGGTTCTTGACGTCGCAGAGTATGCGCACAAGCCTTTCGAGCTTTTTGTAATTAATGCTGCCCGTGCTTTCGTGCGTTATGGAGGAGGAGCCGATTTTGACCACGATCCTTTTTTTGTCCCTGAGCAGTTCTCTGTATTTATCCATTAGCTTAAGTCACTCCGATATTTTATATTGACGACGCAACCGCCTCCGCGGTTTTAATGCCGTCCGCCGCCGCCGAGGTGATTCCGCCCGCGTAGCCCGCGCCCTCGCCGCAGGGGAAAACCCCGCTTATACCGACGCTTTGAAGATTTTCACCGCGAAGCATTCTTACGGGCGAGGAGGTTC